>JAIULZ010000036.1 GCA_022565805.1 Balneolales bacterium | reverse complement strand
CCTTGGATCAAAAATAAAATCCTCGAATAGATAGCCTATACTCCGGTTTTATTTTGGATCCGGCGTCGAATACGAACAAAATAGAAGCTTTTTCAAAGCCTTCTTTTATTTTGTCGAATCTATTTTCAATGGCTTTATAAGAAAAGCGCTTTTTTGACAATTATCTTAAAATTTTGAATGTTTATCAACTTTGAGTTGTAGTATATTGTTAATAGAAACCAGACCGCAAATGAAAACCTCTTGATTCCCGGATATAGCTCTTATTCTTGTTTTTTAACCATAGGAAATTAAGCTCATAGAAGGTGCTGCAAAACTGTTTATTCGTGCGATCCAAACTTGACGATCCTAAGCGTCTGGCTTTTAAGTTAAATACGGCCAAATCCAGGCTATCGGGTTTCTTTGAAACAGATTTTTCAATGCCTGCTCCTATTCCTGAAAAAAGCTTTACTAATTCGGCAAAGCACAGAATGTAGTGTATTTTCACTTAACATTAATACAGAATAATATATTGATCAATCTCAAATTGCATTAAATAAACAGATTTAAAGGTACCAGAGTTTTATTTTCGCCGGGTATGCTTCTAAGAGGGTTGCTAAGAATATTGTAATAGTATGTTTTTTGTGATTTCTCCCCGATAGGTCGGATCTATGGCATTAATCTATGACTCAAATCGAATTATTATTAATGCTTTAATTAGCGATTGTTAGATTTTCGGAACACTTTCTAATTTAAGCGTGGTTTTTGAGTCGCGTGGTATTTTTAGCTGTAGTTTCTCACTCGAATGCATACTCTTTTTGTCATAGTAATATCAATCATTTATGCTGCTATTTAGCATAGTATTCTGCGAAAAATTAACAGCGGAATGCCAAGATCTTTTTCATAATAAACCATTAATAAAGTGATACAAATACCAAAGCATATACAAGATTTGAAGCCATATGTGGCAGGGAAAACCATAGAAGAAGTAATAAAGCTCTATAATCCGCAGCGTATATCTAAGCTTGCTTCGAATGAAAACCGACTTGGCTGCAGCGAGTTGGCTCATAAAGAGGCTTTTTCCTGCACCGGAGTAATCATGAACTACCCGGATCCTGCCTGTACCGAGCTACGCCAGGCCATAAGTGAAAAAACAGGAATAGAACCGGAGCGTATTATTGCAGGAAGCGGATCAGAAGGCGTTATGGCTCTTATTATCCGCACATTCTTCGAGCAACATGAGCACGCATTAACAGGAGACGCCACCTTTATTGGTTTTACTGTGCTTATAAACAGCCGTGGAGTTGGCTTGAGACAGGTACCACTCATGCAGGGTTACCGATTCGATCTGGATGCTATCAGCAAATCCATAACGAAAGATACCAAGATGGTGTATGTCGCGAATCCCAATAACCCAACCGGCACTTATATTACCCGCACAGAGTTTGAGGTCTTTATGAAGACAGTGCCGGATAATGTGCTGGTTATAATGGATGAGGCCTATTTCGAATTTGCCAGGGACTTAAGTGATTACCCGAATTCTCTCGATTATAATTACGATAATGTAATTACCCTCAGAACATTTTCGAAAGCATATGGTCTGGCTGGCTATAGAATAGGCTACGGTGTAGCGCATCCCGATCTTATTGCTGCCTTAATGAAGGTTAAACTCCCGTTCGAACCCGGGTTGCCGGCTCAAAAGGCGGCTATAGGTGCACTCAAAGACGACGACTTTCTCGAAAAAACCCTTGAACTGGTTACAAAATCCCGTAATCGATTGTATGATTTCTTTGATGACCGCGATATAAATTACGTGAAATCGGCATCGAATTCGGTTATGGTCGTTTTTGAAAACGAAGAAAAGGCTATTTCTTTTACAGATGAAATGCTGAAAAAGGGAGTTATTCTGAGACGGCTTCCGGCATTTGGCTTACCGCACTGCGTACGTATTACAGTTGGCTTACCGGAAGAAATGCAGCATTTTGAACAGTCTTTCGACGAAATATATGCGACTCAGCTCTCTAACTGATAAGACTTATCATTCTCACCCTTAAAAACCTCTGTATCCTGCAATTATTTAAAAAAGAATACAGAGGTTTTGGTTTAGTAAAATTTTATCTCCTTACTAAAGTTCTGGAGTATCCGCTAAATCAAGCTGTCGGAAGCTCATCCACCATGGGGCTGTACTGCTAAAAAGAACATCATCAAGAGACTCTTTAACTAAGGCAAAATGAAGTATTTCTATTCCTAAAATTTTTTGTGCGTTTGCCAATTGGTTTGTGCCCGAAAAGACCCCGTTTTGAGCAGCAACATCATAGTAAATCTCAAAATCTCGGTGTGCGCGAGGCATAAATCGAACTTCTGTTGTATAGTTTTCCAAATCGTTTATAAGTGTGCCGGCTAAACCCGCCAGGTAGCGATTGTAAGCCGTTGGTGCTGCACCTTGTCTTAATTCAAAGCTGCTATGCCTAATAAAATTAGTGTTATAACTAAGTGTATTATTGTCTTCCGGATAAACAGTAATGCGAAGGTTTAAAGGTATTTCGCCGAGAAATTCATCCTTCTGCAGATTAAGTATAAGCTCACGAATCTTTGATAAAGGAAAGTTAGCCAGATTGTCGGGTATTCCAAAAACGCCGGCCTGCGATACTCCAGAAGGTTTCAGGATAAACTGCTGCTCATAGCCGGGGTTTAAAATAAGCTGGTTATTTTCGGGATCGAGCATTATGGCCGTTTTTGCGGTTTGTGGCCCGATTTGTGGAATGATATCGATTTCGCCCAATGAAAAAGCCGAAAAAAGCCTCGACTCTCTGTTAAAATAACGGAACTCTAAGCTGGTGATGCGTTCATCTGCGAATGATGCATCGAAATAGTTGAAATTACGCTCCAGAATTACAAGGCTGTCGGCAGAGTTGCTGTTGAAAACAAAACGCCCGGTACCTACAGGGTTGTTATGAAGGCCAGTTGTGCGGTGTTCAAAGACTTCTGCAGGGTAAATCGAAGCAAGTGGCGATGCTAAAATACGGGTGAATTCCGCAGATGGGCGATTTAGCCGGAATTGCACTCTGCGGTCGTCCAGCACTTCAATCCCGCTTATATTGGCGTAGGTTACATCCTGCTCAAAAAATACAGTTCTTTCCTGTATCCTAAAGGCTTCAAACCCTTTTATAAGAGTTTGGAAAAGCAAGGCTGCATCGTCTGGTACATCATAAATTGCCATGCGGCCGAAACTGAATGCTACATCATTTGCATTAAGCGCTCTGCCAAGACCGCTTGAAAAAGCCCGGTCATCGTGGAAGAAAACGTCGTCGCGAAGGGTAAAAATATAGGTTAGGGAGTCTTCGCTAACGCTCCATTCTTCAGCAAGAGAAGGTACAGCATTTCCGGAGGCATCCAGATTAGTAAGTCGATCATATACAAGCGAGATAAATCGCTTGGAAGCATCGTTGTAGGCAAAAAGTGGGTCCATACTTCGAAGGGGTTCATTCTCGCCAATACGCAGCATTACTGGATCTGAAACAGACGGTTGTGTAACCTCATCCTGAGACGGAGCCGGCAGTGTGCGGGCACGCTCGGTAACCTGCGTAACCTCCGATGAACTCCCGCAGGAATATAAAAAAGCCGGTATAATGAACAGTAATAGAAGCTGTAAGTAGGGTCGCATAGTTAAATGGAGCATAAGGTGTGGGGTAAAATCTGATATTCTGCAAAATAATTAGCCTTTGCCTTTAAGGCCTTTTAAACCTTTAACTGCTTTTGCGCTCAGCAGGTTCGTTTCATAAGAACGAATTCTTCCATTTTTAAGTCTGTAGCGTTTAATTCCCTGTTCAATAAGCCGATTCATAAGTTCTTGAAAGGAGACGCCGCTTTTTTCCCACAAATAAAAGGAAAAAGAGCCAGGTATGGTATTTATTTCGTTAAAAAAGTATTCGTTTGTGTGGGCGTTTACTAAAAAATCGAGTCGGGCAACACCTCCGGCATCAAGCGCTTTAAATAGTTTTACGGCATCGGCTTGTATTGCTTCCCGCAGTTCATCGGCTATAGGAGCCGGAATTATCCTGGTGGCCGATGCCATGCCTTTGCCTTCGTCGCCCATATATTTATCCTCAAAACTAAGGTGTTCGGCGCTACCTACCGGCTGTTCACAAACGCTTGCCTCGGCTTTCTCAAAGTCGCCCAAAACCGAGCAGTTGATCTCTATAAGCGGCTCTATAGCCTGTTCTGCCAAGAGGTGGGTATCGTAGCGAAAACCAGCTTCTACAGCCTCGCTTATCGCCTGTGCACCGCTGGCTTTTTTAACCCCGATACTGCTTCCAAGCCGGTTTGGCTTAACCACTACCGCAGTGCCCAACGAAAGTATTTTTTTAAGTAATACGTCTTTATTTTCTACCCATTCTTGTTCGGAAAGAAACACATCTTTTGTTACAGATATGCCAAGAGAGGCGGCAATTTGTTTAGATACTTTTTTATCCATACCAACAGAAGACGCCATTACACCACTACCCGTATAGGGTATATTATAGCTTTCAAATAGTCCTTGCCACGCTCCGTTCTCGCCGTCGGATCCATGAAAAGCAGTAACGATTACATCAATAGCCCAGCTTTTCGCCTTACTGAATAGGCCTCCTGTACCGGGCAGAGAAAGCTCTGCTTTACCAAAAGACGATAAACGGATGTCGCATGGCGAAGCGTTTTTTTCCAACTTTTGTAAGTCTTTGAATGTCTCCAGCTGGAGCAGGTTTTCGCCTGAAAACATTCTGCCTGATTTTGAAATATACAGTGGTAAAATATTGCGGTTTTTATTTTTAAGCGCCTGCATGGCCTGCATTGCCGTTATAACGGAAACTTCGTGTTCGGGAGAAATTCCCCCAAATGCAACAACTATATTGGTTTGCATAAGTATTGGTTAGAGTCGTCCTGTTTGTAAAAGCTCAAATATAGCGTAAGTAAGAACGAATATCTTACTAAACAAATAGGGTTTACTGCTGTGGTATACCTTTACCGGCAGGCAGTGTAAAACGGATGCTGGTACCTGTGCCAGGGCTGCTGTCTATTTCGATAACCGATTGATGGGCATCCAGAATGCTTTTAACTACAGCAAGCC
The DNA here is from genome assembly GCA_022565805.1 of Balneolales bacterium. Classification (GTDB taxonomy): domain Bacteria; phylum Bacteroidota; class Rhodothermia; order Balneolales; family Cyclonatronaceae; genus Cyclonatronum. The sequence continues at coordinate 26,091 of JAIULZ010000036.1, read as the reverse complement.
CTAAGCCAGTGCCGCCGCTGTCGCGGGACCGGGCTTTATCGGTTCTGTAAAAGCGGTCGAATAAATTTGGGATGTGCTCTTTCTGGATTCCTATACCAGAGTCGGAAACGCTTATTTCTACGTATTGGCCGCTGGTCGTCCAAGAGACCTGAACAGCACCTTCTGGCGTATATTTTATGGCGTTACTTACCAAATTATCCAGTACCTGTGCAATACGATCTTTATCGGCATATACCAAAATATTTTCGTTGCCGGTTACCTGAAAATCCAGCCCCTTGGATTGAGCCATTTGCTGGTAAATCTGTATAAAACCATCGGCGAGATCACCAATTAAAAAAGGTTTGGGCTGTATAAAATTCGAATCAAGATCCGACTTTTGCAGGGTCATTAAGTCCTGAAACAGCCGGTTTAGGCGCTCAACCTGATTATGAGCACTTTTCATGAACTTATTTCTTTTTTCCTGACTCAGGTTATCAAGCTGCAGAATCTCCAAAGTACCCGAAATGGTGTGTAGGGGGTTGCGGATTTCGTGCGAAATGTCGGCATAAAACTGTTTCTGCCGCTCACTGCTTCGTACGAGCTGCTTATTGTCTTCCTGCAGACGAGCCGCCATTTTATTTATAGACTGTGCCAAAGTGCCGAATTCATCTGTACGGTTCAAAGATATTATCTGTGTTGTGTCTCCATCTGCTATCTTCATGGAGGCCCTCGTTAGCGCTAGAATAGGCTGAGCTAAGTACTGGCTGAAAATGAAACTCACGAAAAGAATTATGGCGATGGAAATAAACATTCCGGAATAGATAATCCAGCGAATGGTATGCACGGGGCGATAAATTTCGCTCTTAAGCCGACTTACTTCCAGAAAACTGTACTCTGCCGGTTCTGGTTTGTCGTTAAGCAGGTAATATACAAAAAAGCGGTCGCTGCTTCTCCGGTACACAGGTTCAGAGGGGTTTTCGGAAGCCATTTGTGCGAGCAGCGCTGCTATTTCTGGCTGCAGGTTTGGGTTTGTCTCGTTTAAATATTCGCTACCGGGAGCAGTTTCTGTAAGCATACCATCACGAGACCAGATGCGGATATTGTAAACGGTTTCTCTGCCTATATACCCAAGCATTTCATGCAGGCCGGGGCTACTGTTTTCAAGGCTGATGCGTATCTGGGCGGCGTCGGCTTCCATATTTAATTCGGCTTCGCTCATCAAATATCCCCGAATAAATACGATAGAGTAGCTGCTTATAGCGGTTACACCAAATACAAGCAATAAAATAAAGGTAATGGATAGCTTATACTGTATTCTCATGGCAGCAACCGTTCCCCCCGGTCTACAGCTGGTCGCGATTCATACCATAACCTGTGCCGCGGTAGGTTTTAATGGCATCGCCGGCTTTACCAAGCTTTATACGCAGGTTTTTAACGTGTACATCTACAGTGCGGTCGAACACAAATTTTTGATCATCCGAAATGTGTTCTAAAATTTCCTGACGCGTAAAGACCTTGTTCGACTGATTTAGTAGCAGTTCAAGAATACGAAATTCGGTGTGTGTAAGGTCGAGGCGTTTGTCGTCTGCCAGAGCAACCCGGTTGTGAATATCCAGATAAATGGGGCCGAAATGTAGCCATCCGGTTGAGCGGGCAGGTTGCCTGCGGAGTAGAGTTTTTACACGGGCCTCAATAAGCTTAAGGCTTGCCGGTTTGGATATGTAGTCGTCTGCACCCGACTCCAGGCCGAGAATTTCGTCTCTCTCCTGATCTTTGGCTGTTAAAAAAATGATGGGTATTTCAGAAATAATGGGGTTTTTCCGAATTGAGCGGCAAACATCCAAACCAGTGGTTCCGGGAACCATTATGTCGAGAATCGCCAGGCTGATGCGATCAGGATGTTGCTCTATGATAGCAAGAGCCTCGTTTCCGTTGTAGGCGGTAAATACCTCGAATGAGTGCATTTCAAGGTAATTTGCGAGCATTTCTGATGCTTCGGTTTCGTCTTCGAGCAGTAAGATGCCGTGCTTTACGTCCAATGTGGGTTGCTGATTTGTGAAAGAGGAAAAAGATCCTGAAAGTTATATGCCCGATAATCCCGCCTTGCGGGCATACAGCACATCATCATACAAATGATAGAAAATTCTGTGCTGTACAATTCAATAAACTAAACTGGCAGGTCATTTATTGAACGTGATACAAGACCTGTAACGCTTAAGGAGTAAATATTCATTCGTTGATGCTTAAGAATGAATCTGACGAGTAATTCAGGTCTTTTTATTTTTGAAAAACAATAGTTACCGGTGCGCCTTTCTGAACGCCCAGGAGCTCGGCTGCAGAGCCTTTGTTTACACAAATTTCGATATTTCCTGAGCTACCGGTTATGGCGGTAGTTTCTCCGTCTGGAACATCGTCGTAAGTGCTGCAAATTTGCTTTATGATTGATGTGCCTGTGTAGAGCTTAATCGATTTATATTCATAAAGGTCGATCAACGACGAAGGAATGTTGCTAATCAAGTTGCCGAATGTGTCTATATGCACAACCCAGCCTTGTATGCCGTTGCTATCATGTACGGGTTTTGCCCAGCGATAGCTTTTAATTTCAGTAAGGGGTTGGCCTAATTCAGAAAGTGGCGCACCTTTTGCGAGCATGGCCGCAGCCGGACCATAAATATCGTGTTTGGCAATCTCGCTTTCTGAAAAGGAGTCCCATAGTACCGGGTTGTTTATCTGTACCGCATCAAAAAGAGTGTCTTGCCCGTCGGGCAGCAGCAAAGATAGCAGACCGTTGTCGGGGCTTATGAAAAAATGCCCGTTTCTCTCGATGGCGATAATTTTGCGGTTGGTACGAACCTGCGGGTCTACAACCACAATATGAATGGTTTTCTCCGGATAAAGAAAAGCCGCGTTTTGAAGCACCCACGCCCCGGCCATAATATCGTAGGGAGGTATGTCGTGAGATATATCGGTAAGATGTACCGCACGACATATTCTAAGAATGCTCGACTTTAGCGCGCTGACGTAAAAATCACCGGTGCCAAAATCGGTAGTAAGGGTGATAATTGGCCAGCCTTCAGACATGAAACTAATATGAATTCAACATTACAGGCATAACAAGCATAAGTATTTCGCTGTTTTTCTCTTGCTCGGCCGGTTTTACAATACCTGCGCGATTTGGAGTCGAAAACTCGAAAAGAACGTCGGTATGATCAACATTATTTAGTACATCGGAAAGGTAGCGGGCGTTAAAGCCAATTTCCATTGCTTCGTCGGAGTACTCTGCTTCAACAACTTCCCGCGCTTCGCTACTCATGTCTATATCTTCGGCGCTGATTGCAATTTTATCCTGTTCCATCTTAAGACGGATTTGTCTTGTCGTATGGCTCGAAAAAATCGAAACCCGTTTAACGGTAGAAAGCATCAGCTCCTTGCTTACAATCAGTTTCTTGTCGTTATCCTGTGGGATTACCGACTCGTAATTAGGATATTGCTGATTAATAAGACGGCCAATTATCTGGGTGTTACCGCTCTTAAAGCTAACATGGTCTTCAGAAACCTGTATACTGCAGGCGAGTTCTTCCAGCGACTTTGCCGTAAGATTTAGTGCTTTATCGGGTACAATAAAATTAATCGCATCGTCTGCGGTAATTTCAGTTGATGTAAGTCTTACGAGCCTGTGACCATCGGTGGCAACAATTTTGCTCTCTTCGGTTCCGATTTGAAAATAAACACCCATCATTGCTGGTCTCAAATCATCGCTTGAAACAGCAAAACTTGTTTTTTGGATGGCATCCCGAATTACAGAAGTGGAAGATTCGATGGTAATGCTTTCGCTAAGATCGGGCATCTCAGGAAACTCGTCTCCGTTTTGACCGGCGAGACGATAATTACCCCGGTCGGTTTTGAATTTTACGTTAAAATTCTCGTCTACGGAAAAATGCACGGGTATATCCGGCAGCTGCCGTAACGTATCCAGAAGCCTGCGCGCCGGTATGGCTACAGATCCGTCCTCTTCTACTTCTGCCGAAACATACTTAACGGTAGAAACCTCGAGATCCGTGGCGGATAGCTTTAGTTTTCCGTTTTCGCTTTCGAATAGTACCATTTCTAAAATAGCAAGTGTTGCTTTTGCCGGAACGGCTCCGGCTACTGCTGAAAGGCTTTTTACAAGCTCGCCGCTTGAAACGTTAAATTTCATGAGTCCTGTCGACTAAATTAAATCGTTTGTTAGAATGAGTTGCGCAACTAATGTTGTGTTCACATGCTGGCAGAATGTAGGGTGAAAACATAGGAATCAGGAATACTTATGCAGATCAATAATTTGCATTGCATTAAATACCATTAGACTCTGTAAGTTCTCTTTTAAAATCTAATAAAATAATTGCTGTGTTCGAATATAAGCCAAAATATTCTAATTCTTAAATAAGACCCATCAAAGAGCATACAGAATCCTGCTTAGTTCGGGAGTGTCATGTTAAATTTAAGGTTGCTTATAAAGATCTTGAGTTTTGAGTGCCTTCAGCAGCCTCATCCAGAATTCATGGGTTTGCTAAATCTGCTGTTTTTTTTGCTTGATAAAAATGACCACTACCCAAGACGGAACGACCGATGGGTTTACTTAAAAGCGCATCAGCATATCAAAACATAGCTTAAATAAAGCCCGACCGTGAGCCCCGTGTTAAAGAACGGAGTAAAATAAGCCTTGGTCGTAATATCCCCGAAAGCAGGAAATCTGCAGCGGACAACTATCTAAACACATCAAAGTGATAAACTCACTAGCTAAAAACGACACATCTAAATTAGATGTCAGAAAATTTCAGACTATAAATAAATTCAGCTAATCATCCAATTCGAACTGCAAAAATTGAATACAAATTATACACCTGAAAACGGTCATAGGTCAGCTTTAAATTTCATCAATTTGCTCTTTCAAAGAAAAGAAGGGCTGTTTGGTGTTGCAGCTTTTTAAGGCATCAAAAAATAGAATCATACAACATTTTATACTTCTATGATGTCTTATTCTGAGTAGAAAAATATCAGAATATATGTATATCATGTGTGTAAATTGTGGGTAAAGCTGTGTAGATCGTGGGGATAAAACGCTATGTTATATAAATAGAGTCTTTTCGACCAATAAGTTTAATACTGTAGGATTTTAATTTGACAAATTCAAAAACTTTAGGCTACTTTGTGGTAGAAAGTGGTAAGAAGTGGTAGATGTTCCCAAATCGTTCTCAGTATTCAATAAACGCAGGTTTTCCTATAGTGGCAAGTTTCAAAGGCGAGTACGATAATGCCGTTGATAACAAAGGACGCGTATGCTTCCCGGCCAGGCTGCGTAAATATCTTAGTCCGGCGGCGCAGGAAAGATTTACCATATTGAAAGGATTAGAGAAGTGTTTGTATCTGTATCCCGAAGACCGCTGGATGGAAGTTGAAGCAAAACTCGAGAGGGTGAATAGTTTTACCAAAAAAGGCCGAACTGTAGTAAGGCACTTCCTAAGATCTGCAGAAGATCTGTCGCTCGATAATCAAAATCGTATTGCCATTCCAGCTAAACTACGGGAATGGGCAGGTATTAACGATAAGGCCATATTTATTGGAAGCGGAGACCGTATCGAGGTTTGGTCTCCTGATCACCTTTCTGAGGAAGACGAACAGTTAGACTTTGAGTCTTATCAGGAATTATTTGAAAGTGTAATGATCGATCTGGATAAAATTTAATGCAACAGTCTGAAACATCATACCACATACCGGTAATGAAAGATGAGTGCTTGCATTGGTTATCCGGCAGGCCAAACGGTATTTATGTAGATGGTACTCTCGGCGCCGGCGGTCATACCAAAGCGCTGTTAGCCACATTAGGACCCGATGCGCGTGTTTTTGGTATAGATCACGACGATGATGCACTAGCAGAAGCAGCAAAGAATATTAATGACTCACGTTTTGAAGCAGTAAAAGGTAATTTTGGATTTATGCAAACTCTACTCCCACCCGATTATACAGGCAAAGTCGATGGTATCCTGCTGGATTTAGGTGTTTCCAGCTACCAGATCGATGAGCCATCCCGGGGGTTTACTTACCGGGAAGACGGGCCGCTGGATATGCGGATGAGTAGATTACGCGCTTTAACAGCTGCCGATGTAGTTAACGAATACAGCTATGAGAGGCTTCGAGATTTGCTTTTTGAGTACGGAGAAGAGCGCCGTTCTATTCCTATTGCCAAAACAATTATCTCGCAAAGACCGCTTGAGTCTACCTTCGATCTAAAAAAATGTGTGGAAAGTGTGGTTAAAGGTCCGCATACCATAAAAAGTATTTCAAGAGTTTTTCAGGCTATTCGCATTGAGGTAAATCAGGAGCTGGAAATGCTTAAGCAAGGGCTTGAGCAAGCCGTTTCTATGCTAAGGGATGAGGGTCGCATTGTTGTGATGTCTTATCACTCTTTAGAAGACCGTATTGTGAAACAGTTTTTTAAAGCAGGTAATTTTACCGGTAAACAAGACAAAGATTTTTACGGTAATCTTGTGCGCCCTTTGCAACCTCTATTTGCTAAACCACTTTCTGCAACCGCAGAAGAGCAATCTCAGAACCCACGCTCGAGAAGCGCAAGGCTAAGAGTTGCAGAAAAAGTGAAGCAGGAGGCCGGATAATGATTCAAACACCCATCAAAAAAAATCTTAAGGAAATTACGTCCGACTACGCCAAGATACCTGCTTCCTCAAGAAATGGGTCTGGCTCGGGCGCAGCTAAAGGTCGGTCTGGGGGCTATAAAAACACTGCCGGTATGGGGCGACGTACGTTCGACTCAAATCCAAAAAACAAGAGTTCTTTTGGCAGCAGCAGAAAGAGTGCCCCACCCAAAAAACGTAAGATGGTATCGTTTGCTCCGGGTAAAATGGTACTCTGGTCGCTGCTTCTTGGTGTTTGCGGTTATGCGTATATCACGCATGTATTTACAACGCAGCAGCTTTTGCAGGAAGTTAGTCAGGTGCAAAGGGAGTACAGCAGGGTGCAAATGATTTATGAAGACCGTTCTCTCACTTTCGACCGAATGACGGGCCCGGCCGATATTTTTTTGCGTGCCAGAGAACTTGGCTATCAGGATAGTGGCCCTGCCGATTATGTAATCATAATGGAGAAGTAACCATGAATTTAGATCGTGCTTCTTTATTAACCCGAATGTTTGTGGTATTTCTGGCCGTACTTGTATTGCCGTGCGCTATTGTTTTCCAGCTGTTCAGAATTCAGTTTATGGAAGGGCAAAATCTCAGGTCGCTCTGGAGTGCTCAGGCCATTGATTTCATTCCTATAACAGCTCAGCGTGGTAATATCCTGGATGCCAACGGACGAATCTTAGTTACCAACAGCACTTCATACTCTGTTGCTGTAGATCCGCTTGCGCCTGGTGTTACGCAGGAAAGTCTTGCCGAGATTTCGCGAATTCTGGGCCATTTTTCCGAGCGAAATGCCGTTCACTATAGCCGGCTTATAAACCAGGCTCCGGCTGGCTCTCGCTATATTGTGATGGGCAGAAATTTTGACCGGGCCGCGTTCGATAGCTTGCGATCATTGCGAAATCGAGCTCTTATACTGGAAGAAAATTACAGAAGACGCTATAACTTCGAGTCGCTTGGCGCACATGTGCTCGGGCATGTGAATCATAATCTCACGGGTATGATGGGGCTGGAGTCGTTTTATAATGCGCAGCTGAGCGGAACCGACGGCCTGCAGCAGGTGCGCCGAGACAGCCGCAACAGAGTTAAGCAATTTGTGGGAGCCCCGCGGAAAAAGCCAATACAGGGACACTCGCTGGTTACTACCATAGATGCTCAGATTCAGGCCATAGTCGAAGAAGAGCTGCGCGATGGGGTAAGACGTGTACGCGCCAATCGCGGTACAGCCATCGTAGTGGAGCCTTCAACCGGGCGAATAGTTGCGTTGGCTAACTACCCGACTTTTAATCCGAATTCGCCGGGCAGCACTCCGGAAGAAAATCGCCGAAACTCTGCTATTTCGGATATGATTGAGCCCGGTTCTACTTTCAAAATCGTGGCCGCTGTTGCTGCGCTCGAACAGGGACTCACCAACATGGATGAAGTCTTCGTTACGCCCGAAAATGGCCGCAGACTAATACATGGGCAGTGGATGCGCGATCACGACCCGCTTGGCACACTCTCATTTAGGGAAGCATTCGAAAAATCATCGAATGTGGTTTTTTCGGAAGTAGCTATGCGACTTGAGCAGGATACCTTTTACCAGTATGTACGTAATTTTGGCTTCGGCACGGCAACAAGTATTGATCTTAGCGGAGAAGAAAGCGGCAGGTTGCAGCAACCGTTTAACTGGAGCCGCGTTACACAACCATGGATGTCTGTAGGGTATGAAGTGCAGGTTACTCCCCTGCAAATGGTAATGGCCTACGCAGCTGTGGCCAATGGTGGTAATTTAATGCGCCCTTTCATCGTAGAGCGGGTTGTGGACGAAAGAGGTCGTACTGTGCAGCAAAATAGCCCGAAGGTTATTCGCCGTGCCGTGCAGTCTTCTACCATTCAAACGCTTATGCCTGCTTTAACCGGGGTGGTTTCAGAAGATGGTACTGCTCAGTTTGCGTCTGTACCGGGCCTTTCTATTGCCGGTAAAACAGGAACAGCGCAAAAGTTTATTGATGGTCGCTATCGTACGCGCTACAGGGCTTCTTTTGTTGGGTATTTCCCGGCAGAAGCACCAAAGTATGTTACTTTAATTTTATTTGATGAGCCCAGAACCAGTATTTATGGTGGGTTTACCGGCGGACCCGTATTCCGGAATATTGCGCGCCGTACTATGGGCGTAGATCCCGCTATCAGGCAGTTTGTGCAGGGGCAGGGAGAACTGCCCGACCAGCGTATTGCACCTAGTCTGGTAAATCTGGATCTGGCGGCAGCTTCCAGAATGTTGCAGCATCAGGCTGTTCCTTTTAGTATTGAAGGAAATGGCTCAACCGTAATATCTCAGATTCCCGAAGCAGGTCAGTCGCTGGAAAATGGTCAGGTGATGCGGCTCTTTACCGGCTCGTCGCCTCTGGATCGTCCTTTTTATGCCGTAATGCTGGCTTCGGCAGCAGAGAAACTGCTTAAAGAACAACAGCAGGGTGATGAGGGGGTTGAAGCCGATCATGTAGTCGAAAAGGCTGTTGAGGCAGAGCCTTTGAAAGTTCCGGATGTGCGTGGCCTTAGCATGCGCGATGCAGTTCTTTTGCTTAGAAACTCCGGCTATGAAGTTACCAGAAATGGCTCTGGTACCGTTTATGCACAGTTCCCGCAGGGCGGCAGCATAATGCAGGCCGGTCGACAAGTTACCATACGCGGCCGGGCAAGACCAATGGAACAGCTTGTAGGGGAGGCCGGCAGATGAATACATTAAGCCTCCATAAAAATCAGGTGCTCGAGATTATTAAAGCTGTTCGTATACGCGGACAGCTTCTCGCGTCTTATAGTTCTGTGACTGCAGACTCCCGTAAAGTGACCCGGGACGGGATTTTTGTAGCCATAGACGGTTTCGATAAAGACGGGCATAAATTTATTCCACAGGCCATAGAAAAGGGCGCAAAACTTATTCTAACTAGTCGGGAACCCGAAATGCTGGATCTGCCCGCTAATATTGCGGCCGCACAGGTTAACGGAATTCGTAAGGTTCTGTCTTTTTTGGCATTTGCTGCATTTGGGAATCCTCAGCACGCTCTAAAAGTAGTGGGCATAACCGGTACAAATGGTAAAACTACCGTTGCAACCTTGGTTTATCAGGCGCTGGAAAAAATGGGGTACAAGGCTGGTTTACTTGGAACCGTAGAGCGAATTATTGCCGGAAAGATGCAGTCTTCGGTACTTACAACCGGAGACCCGGAGGAAATTGCCCGCGATTTCGCCGCTATGAAAGAAGCCGGTTGCACCCATGTTGCCATGGAAGTTTCTTCTCACGCTTTAGATCAGCACCGCACTGCGGCAATCGATTTTTCAGTGGCGGTATTTACGAATTTATCGCATGACCACCTGGATTACCATCAGACTCAGGAAGCGTATCTGAGCGCCAAGAAAAAGCTTTTTGATCAGCTCTCAGAAAAGGCCGTTGCCGTTGTGAATGCAGACGACGATGCCGCAGAAAAAATGATAGACGATACAAAAGCTCAGGTTAAGGAAATAAGGCTGAGTAAAGATGGCGCAATGCAGTTAGTCGGGAATACTGCCGAAGGTATTATCCTGAATTCGAACGGAGTAAAAATCGTATCCCCGCTATGCGGGCGATTTAACGCCTATAATTTGCTGTCGGCTTATGAAGCCTGTATCGCTTTGGGATGTTCGGGTGTAGAAACTGCATCTGCGCTACAGCAGGTGGCCGGTGCAAAGGGACGTTTACAGCGGGTTACAGCATTAGGAAGTAGTAATCCCGTAGTTTTTGTGGATTATGCCCACACGCCAGACGCCTTACGCAATGTTCTCGAAACGCTGTCGGCTACCGCAGAAAATGCGTCATTAAGCGTAGTATTTGGTTGTGGTGGCGATCGCGATAAGGCGAAGCGGCCTGTAATGGGCCGTATTGCCACCGAGTTTGCCGATAGAATTTATCTCACGGCAGACAATCCCAGAACCGAAAAGGTAGAAGCGATTCTGGAAGACATCAAAACAGGTATACCATCCGGGTTTGCCGGTAGTGTACAGTTAATTCCGGATCGGCCGAAAGCCATACGGCAGGCTATTCTGGAAGCTGAAGTTTTTGATATCGTGCTTATCGCCGGTAAAGGTCACGAGACCTATCAGGAGGTGAATGGAGTACGCTCACCTATGGATGATGCCGAATTGGCTGAAGAAGCACTGATGGTTAGAAAATCTGTTTCTACAGTTTCTGCGGAACCCGTAGCAAACAGCAAGGAGGGCCGCTAATGTTATATGCTCTCTTAGATTGGCTGCGCATGGAATATCAGATTCCCGGGCTTGGTGCCTTCGGGTATATTACGGTTCGTGCAGCAATGGCCGCGGGAATGGCGCTTATCGTGAGCATCATTTTTGGCAAGAAAATTATTCGCTGGCTGCAGCGTATGCAGCTTGGGGAAACCATTCGCGAAGACATTGGTCTGGATGGTCATAAGGCAAAAGCCGGAACCCCGAGTATGGGCGGCATCATCATAATTCTTGCCATTATTGTGCCATCTCTTTTGTGGATGAATCTGGGAAATATTTACACCTGGCTCATTTTATTTGTAGTTATATCATTAGGTGCAGTTGGTTTTATAGATGATTACATCAAAATTATAAAAAAAGATAAAGACGGTTTAATGGGCCGGTTTAAGCTGATTGGCCAGATTTCGGTTGGGCTTATTTTGGGATGTGTACTGTATTTCTACCCAAGCTTTAGCGATTACAATACCATTACAACCGTTCCTTTTTTGAAGGATGCAAACCTGAATTATGCATTTCTGGGCGAGTCTTTGGGCTGGCTTATTTACATCCCCGTTGTCATATTCATAATAACGGGTGTAAGTAATGCAGTAAACCTTACCGACGGGTTAGACGGGCTTGCGGCTGGTACAACAGCTATCGCAGGCATGGCGCTTGGCCTGCTGGCCTATGTTTCGGGACGCGTGGATTATTCCGGATATCTGGATCTTATCTTTCTGCCGGGCGTTGGAGAACTGGCTATTTTCTGTGCAGCCCTCGTTGGGGCGTGTTTCGGTTTTTTGTGGTACAATACGTATCCGGCACAGGTTTTTATGGGCGATACCGGCTCGCTTGCGCTGGGCGGCACTATTGGGGCTATAGCATTAATGGTACATAAAGAGCTTCTTTTGCCGGTGCTCTGTGGTGTTTTTATGATGGAAACCCTATCGGTTATCATTCAAACCACATACTTCAAGTATACCAAAAAGAAATTTGGTGAAGGTCGCAGAGTTTTTCTGATGGCTCCCATCCATCATCATTTTGAAAAACAGGGCTGGGCAGAGCCTAAAATCGTGGTTCGCTTTTGGATTATTGCTACCATGTTGGCCGTAATAACCGTCGTAACGTTAAAATTAAGATGAAAAAAGTAAAAGACCTTAATATCGTTGTAGTTGGCGGGGCACGTAGCGGTGCTGCGGTGGCGGTGCTGCTGGAAAATGCTGGAGCAAAGGTCTTTGTTACGGATAGTAACGCTATTGGTGGCTTCCAAAAGGAAGTACTCGCTACCAACGATATAGCGTTCGAAGAAAATGGTCATTCGCTCCGCGCGAGACAGGCAGAAATGGTGGTGGTTAGCCCGGGCGTGCCGGATGAAGCACCGATTATACAGTATTTTCTGAATAACGATATTCCGGTAAATAGCGAAATAGAAATCGCCAGCTGGTTTTGTAAGTCGCCCATAGTGGCCATAACGGGTAGTAACGGCAAAACTACCACTACGAGTTGGTTGCAACATATCTGGAAAACTGCAGATAAACCGGCTTTGGTAGCAGGAAATATTGGCAGGGCAGTATCGGAAGTAGTGCTGGATACAAGTCCGGAAAAAGACTTGATTCTGGAGGTAAGCAGCTTTCAGCTCGATCATATAAGCAGATTCAGGCCAAAGACGGCAACCATCTTAAATATTACTCCAGACCACTTAAACCGCTATCAGAACCGCTTCGATTTTTACGCAGCATCTAAAATGCGGATTATCAAAAACCAGCAACCCGATGATTTTTTTGTCTACAACTTCGATGATCCTGTGCTTAAGTCACAGATCATAAAGGCAAATATAAAAGAAGATGGGCCAGCGAGAATTCCTTTTTCCATTACTGAGCAGCTTTCCTCAGGGGCTTTTGTGCGAAAAGGTGAAATTATTATTCGCCTGAACGACACCGAACTATCGCTAATGCCGGTGGAGAAATTAAGCCTCAAAGGCAATCACAATCTTGGCAATGCGCTGGCGGCCTCTTTAATGGCTGTTTTGCATGGTGTTTCGGCAGAGGCTCTTTCCACAGGTCTGGAAACATTCGAAGGCGTAGAACACCGGCTCGAGCAGGTTCGCATTCTTAACGGGGTGCGCTATGTAAACGACAGCAAAGCTACAAATGTAAACGCCGTATGGTTTGCGCTACAGAGCTTTAAGTCTCCTGTGGTGCTCATTATTGGGGGTCAGGATAAGGGGAATAACTATAAAGAATTAACTGATCAGATTCGTCAGAAAGTTCATACGGTAATTGCAATTGGCGAAGCTAAAGAAGCCATTCGCAGCCAGATATCTCGCGACGCTCTTTATTATTACGAAGCCGAATCTATGGAAGAGGCTGTGCAAACGGCGAAGAAGCAAGCCAGAAAGGGCGAAGTTGTGTTGTTGAGCCCGGCCTGTGCTTCTTTCGATATGTTTAAAAACTTTGAACACCGAGGCGAGGTGTTTAAACAGGCTGTAGCCAAATTAAAGGCATAGAATACGTTTAAAAATTATGAAATTTACTACACCAAATAACGCATCTTTTATAGTAGACCGAAACTCCGACGAAGTTCGGGGTTCGGCTTTTGCCAGCGACCGGGTGTTGCTCGCATGCGTATGCGTGCTTATGATATTTGGCGTGCTTGCGGTGTATTCGTCTATTGCCTATTTCGCAGAAGCCCACAATACTACCGCCTCGAATCTGGTTTTCGGGCACATGGTTAAGCTGGTTATTGCATTTAGTGTAATGATTATCTTTTCGAAAATAGATTATCGGATGGTGGCCAAATTTAGCACTATTGCTTTGGTGCTAAGCTGGGTGTTTCTGATAATCGTAACGCTTTATGGAAACGAAGTTTTCGGGGCACGCCGCTCTTTAAGCGTGGCCGGTTTTTCTTTCCAGCCATCTTCGCTGGCAACAATTGCCCTGCTTATTCACCTCTGCGTGTTTATGGTAAAGAACAAGGCGCAGATTACCGATTTTAAGAAAACTTTTCTCCCGGCTATGGCCTGGATTGGCGTTACCTGTTTTTTAATTGGCATTGAAGACTTTTCCAGCGCTGCTGTGCTTCTGGTGCTTTGCCTTATAATGATGTTCGTAGGGCGCATGAGCATCATCCAGATTGGCTCGCTGGTATTAGTTGGCCTGTTGGGGCTGCTGTTTTTGCTTTCTCAGTCGCTGGAAAGGCAGTCGCGTATCACCAATTATATAGATCAGGTTATAAAAATAGAGAGCTCCGAATTTGCGCTGGGCGCCGGTTATCAGGCGCAGCAAGCTCATATCGCCATTGCCAAGGGCGGAATTCTCGGAGTGGGAATTGGCAAAAGCACTCAGCGCGATTTTCTTCCCGCTCCCTACAACGATTTTATCTACGCCATTATCGCAGAAGAATATGGTTTGGCAGGTGCCGGACTTCTGCTCTTCCTGTATGTGGTAATTTTGTTTCGCGGTATTGTGGTCGTGGCTAAAAATGCGGCCGACGAGCTAGGCACGCTTATCGCGATGGCCTGCACGCTTACTTTTGTGCTTTTTGGCTTGGTAAATGCAGCCGTTGCCTGCGGTCTTTTTCCGGTTACAGGTTTGCCCATGCCGTTTATAAGTTATGGCGGCACGAGTATGCTCTTTTCTGGTATGATGATTGGCGTACTGCTTAATATTTCGAAGCACAAACGGGAAGAGGAGGGCGATGATGAATCCTGATCAGCCCAGAATTTTGCTAAGCGGAGGCGGCACTGGCGGGCATATTTATCCCGCTATAGCCATCGCTGAAGCGATTAGAAAGCAGTGTAGCGAAGCACGAATACTTTTTGCCGGTGCCAAAGACCGTATTGAGTGGAATGCCGTGCCAAAAGCCGGTTTCGAAATTGAGCCAATATGGATTAGCGGCATGCAAAGACGCTTTACGCTTTCAAATGCGCTCGTACCGCTTAAGCTGCTTATCAGTTTATGGCAGTCTTTTAGAATTATCCGTCGGTTTAAGCCGGATGCGGTCGTTTGTACCGGTGGTTACGTTTCCGGCCCGGTGGGCTGGGTCGCATCTAAAATGGGGCTACCCGTATTTTTGCAAGAACAAAACAGCTTTCCGGGAGTTACGACAAGGTTACTTGCACCATCGGCTAGGCTGGTTTTTACTGCTTTCCCACAGGCTAAGCAGTTTTTGAAAGTATCTGATGAGAAAGTAGTGCTAGCGGGTAATCCGGCCAGAAGCTCAATTTCTGCATCAGGCGGTACATCTGGTTCTGTGGGCGGTAAGCCTGTAGAGAAGCAGAATCCGTCTCTTCTTGTGTTGGGCGGAAGCGGAGGCGCGCAGGCTATAAATGATGCTATGCTTTCCAATCTGGATACGCTTCATCATGAAATGAAAGTGCGCATTGTGTGGCAGTGCGGACCTAAATATCTGGAAGGCATAAGATCAAAGCTGGATTCAGACTCTTATTCGCGCCTTGCACTTACGGCTTTTATCGATGATATGGCAAAGGCGTACCGTGATGCAGATGTTGTTCTTACGCGTGCCGGTGCGGGAATCTGCACAGAAGTTATGATAGCAGGAAAGCCTGCGGTGCTAATGCCGTCGCCACATGTAGCCGGAGATCATCAAACTAAAAATGCCGAAGCAATGACCAGCGCAGGAGCTGCGGTTCTGCTAAAAGATGACGATGCCATTAAAGAACTGCCGGCTTTGCTGGGAAGCCTGCTTAAAGATGCGAAAAGACTAAAGAAAATGAGCATGGCCGCTTTGGCGCTTGCCAGGCCCGATGCTGCAGCTGAAATTGCATCGGCAATTCTGGCAGAACTTGGAGTATCACAGCCATTTTTGGAGCATAAAATAGTAAAAGCAGAAGCAGAAGCAGGTGCTTTGTCAGACAGCAGCAATGGTAAAAGCAGGTATTCTGAAATGAAGGAAATTCCAAACCATAGCCGTGCAGCTGTTTAGCCCGACTTGTATTAAAATCAGTTTTTCGAATTCATATAAACTCTTATACAAAACACCGAATGACACATCTAAAGCCCAAAAAAGAAAAGACAGAGATCATACAGCAGCCTGTTTTTGGGAATACGCGCCATATACACATGGTGGGTATTGGTGGAATTGGTATGAGTGGTATGGCCGAAATTCTGCTGCGAAAAGGTTATAAAGTAACCGGCTCAGACGGGGCGCGTTCCGAAACTACAGAGCGTCTTCATAAGCTGGGCGCGCGAATCTATATTGGCCATGATGCCTCTCAGATTGAAGGCGCAGACGTGGTAGTTTACACAAGCGCCGTACAAGCCGAAGAAAATGTGGAAACAGCCGCGGCACTTGACAAACGTATTCCCGTAATTAAGCGTGCCGAAATGCTTGCTGAGCTCATGCGGATGAAATTCGGGATCGGGATTGCCGGAACACACGGCAAAACCACCACAACAACTATGGCGGGACATGTTGTGCAGGCCGGAGACTTTGATCCTACTATAATTGTTGGCGGGCGCGTGCACAGCTTCGATAAAACTAATGCGGTTGTTGGCGGTGGCGATATCATTATTGTAGAAGCCGACGAGTTCGACCGCACGTTTCTGAGACTTTCTCCGTCTATGGCTGTTATTACGAATATCGATGTTGAGCACATGGATATCTACAGCGATGTGGATGACATCAAACAAGCATTTTTAGAGTTTGCCAATAAAGTACCATTTTACGGCTCCGTAATTATTTGTCTTGATGATCATAATGTGCGTAGCATTATTCCGGGAATAAAGCGTAAAACAGTTACCTATGGGTTTACGCCACAGGCCCGTTTACGTCCCGCAAATCTTGTTTCAGAGAAATCGCAAAGCACCTTCGATGTTCTTTTCGACAATGTGCTGCTTGGCAGAGTAAGTATACAGGCGCCGGGCGAGCATAATGTGCGAAATGCGCTGGCCGCGATTGGTATTGGTCTGGAGCTGAACATGAACTTCGAAGAAATAACAAAAGGGCTTGGCGATTACAGCGGGGTTTTCAGAAGATTCCAGCTGAAGTACGAAAACAGCGAAATAATGGTGGTCGACGATTATGCCCATCACCCTACAGAAGTGCAGGCTACAATACAGGCGGCACGAAAAGGCTGGCCCGATAAGCGAATTGTGGCCGTATTTCAGCCGCATTTATATTCGCGTACGCAGCAGCTGCATCAGGAGTTTGGGCTGTCGTTTTTCGATGCCGACTTAATGGTTGTAACCGATATATACCCATCACGAGAAAAGCCTATAGAAGGTGTTACCGGTAAGCTGATTTCAGATACGGCAGAGGCATACGGACACAGAGGGGTTCATTATGTGCAAAATAAAGCAGATGTACCCGCAAAATTGCGATCTGTGTGCAAGCCGGGAGATATCATTATAACGATGGGCGCCGGAGATATTTACAAATACGGTGAGCAGTATGTCGACTCGGTTCGCAGCCAGAGTGAAGCAGTAAAGGAGGGAGGATAGCCTGTGAATATTTATAATCGTCCCAACAGAGATGCATCTTCGCCGCATAGCAGCATGGGCAAAAGGATAGATGCAGACCCAAAAGCAACTGCGGGTAAGAAGACAAAAAGCGGAATATCGCAGATACAGTTCTCCGGGTTCTTTAGCAAGTTGAAAAACCTCTTTAAGGGCGGAGTAAGCAAGTACGCCATTATTTTGATACTGCTCGTTAGCAGCCTGGTGGCACTAAGCTACTTTTTAAAAGGAAATGTAGCGATTAGCTCGGTAGAAGTGCAGGGTGTTTTTTTTACACCTGTAGCCGATGTAATTGAGGCGTCCGGAATTTTTGCCGGTATTCCTGCAGATTCTGTACATGCTTTGCGAGCTATGGAAAATGTTGAAAAACTGCCCTATGTAAGCCGTGCAGAGCTACTGCTCTCTACCTTTGGCAGTGCCACGATAAAGGTTAAAGAGCGCAGACCCGCGGCTATTTTGGTGCAGGGCGATGCGCTGGCTATGGTAGATCTGCATGGTATAAAGATGAAGCTGCCGGCCGGCTATATGCCCGATGTGCCTTTACTCTATGGCTTTAACGTACATCCACTGGCAGATACGCTAAAATCTGAGGCATTTGGACAGATTGCAGACTTTTTAACCGAACTAAATAAATCACCTTTAGGCTCGGTAACAATTAGCGAACTAGGCTGGCACGCCGAAGATGGCGTTTTTGCCCTGAGCCGCGAACAAGCAGTGCGTCTTGTTTTTGGAAAGGAAGATTATACCGACAGAATCCGGAAATGGGAAGCCTTTTATCAGCAGATTATACCTGCAAAAGGTATCCGGGAGTTTACCCGGATCGACCTTCGTTTTCATAATCAAATCGTTACCCGTTAAACCCTGCGGTAGCGTCTTTATCACGTTTTTTAATAAGAACAGCAGTAAACCCGAATACAATGAAAGAAAAAATACAGGAAGATCGCATTGTGGTTGGTCTCGATATCGGAACCACCAAAGTTTGCGCCATCATAGCTTCTGTGGATGATGCCGGCAAAGTGAATATCCTTGGCGTGGGGAAGGCAAAAAGCGAAGGCTTGAATCGCGGGGTTGTCGTAAATATAGATAAAACCGTAAACGCTATTCGTAACGCTATTGAGCAGGCCGAGCTTGTTTCAGGAATTAAGGTGGAGGCGGTAAACGTAGGAATCGCTGGCGATCATATTCGCAGCATACGCAGTAAAGGCGTAATTACGATTACCAACCGCGATAGCGAAATTACCGCAAAAGATGTAGATCGCCTGCTGCATGACTGCCGGCAGATTTTGCTGCCTACAGATCAGGAGATTATTCATGTAATTCCACAGGAATTTATAGTAGATGGCCAGGATGGCATCACAGATCCTATAGGTATGAGTGGCATCCGCATGGAGGCCGATGTGCAAATAATTACCGGTCTTGTATCTGCGGCTAAGAACCTGTTCCGATGCGTCGAACGCGCCGGGTATCAGGTTATGGACGTAATATTAGAACCGCTTGCATCATCTTATGCGGTGCTCGAAGAAGAAGAGAAAGAAGCCGGCGTAGTGCTGGTAGATATTGGTGGCGGAACAACCGATGTAGCCATTTTTCAGGATAACATCATCCGTCATACAGAAGTGATAGCAATCGCGGGGCAAAAAGTTACCGATGATATACGCATTGGCTTAAGCGTACTTGAAGATCAGGCGCATAAACTAAAGCACAACCATGGTCATGCGTTTCCCGAATTGCTGGAAGAAGACGTAACTATTACCGTACCCGGCATTGCGGGACGTCCCCCGAAGGAGGTAAAGCAAAGCATGCTTTCCTATATCATACGGGCCAGAATGGAGGAAATCCTCGAAATGGTAGCCATCGAAATAAACCGAAGTGGCTACAGCCGGGGTCTCAGCGCCGGAGTGGTATTTACCGGAGGCGGCTCACTAATAGAAGGGATCGTGCCCTTAGCCCAGGAAATGCTTGGAATGGACGCAAAAATTGGCTTGCCCATTGGCATAACCGGAGGCCTTATTGATGAAGTACAAAGCCCCATCTACAGTACAGGCGTAGGTCTTGTAATGCACGCTCAGGAAAACCTGATTACAGCGCAAAACCAGCAGAACAGACCTAATAATGCAGAACAAGAGAGCCAAAGCAAGGAAAACTTGCTGGATTCGCTCAAAGTAAAAATGACACAGTGGTTTAAGAATATATAAGAAGAATAAGCAGACAAATAAACAGGTGAAACATATGGCAAATGGTAAACTGAATACAAGATTTAGTTTTGATGAACAAAGCCAGGAGAATGCTAAGCTTAAAGTGATTGGTGTTGGCGGCGGTGGAGGTAATGCAATTAATAATATGATTGCAAAAGGCCTAAACAACGTTGAATACATCGCTTTAAATACAGACGCTCAGGCTTTAAAGGAAAACGGCGCTGATTTGATTATTCAGGTTGGCAAAAATCTGACGAGCGGTCTCGGAGCCGGCGCAAGGCCGGAAATCGGCCGGGAAGCCCTCGAAGAGAACAGGCATGAAATTGAAGAGGCTATTGAAGGGGCCGATATGGTATTTGTAACCGCCGGAATGGGCGGCGGAACAGGTACCGGAGGAGCACCCGTAGTAGCCGGAATCGCCAAACGGAAAAACATTCTTACCGTTGGTGTAGTTACCACTCCGTTTGAGTGCGAAGGCAAGGTTCGCCTTAAGTTTGCGATGGATGGTATCCGCGAGCTTAAGAAAAATTGTGATACCGTTATCGTTATTCCAAACGAAAGGCTGATGGATCTCAGCGATGATAATACCACGCTGGTAGAAGCTTTCGAGCTTGCAAATGAAGTGCTGTATAATGCAACCCGAGGCATTTCGGACCTCATCTTAATGCCGGGTCTTATTAACCTGGACTTCGCAGATGTGCGTACAACTATGCTCGACGGTGGTGCCGCAATTATGGGTTCGGCTTCTGCAACAGGTCCCGATCGTGCAGAAAAAGCTGCCCGCGAAGCCATAAACTCTCCTTTGTTAGATGGAGTGAGCATTTGCGGAGCCAGAAATGTGCTGGTTAATATTTCGGCCGGTTCCGATCTTGGTATGCGCGAAACCAACGAAGCAACTAAAATTATACAGAACGAAGCCGGAGACGATGCCGAAATTATACTCGGTACTGTACTGGATGAGTCCTACAACGATGAGCTTCGTGTAACTGTTATTGCAACAGGTTTTGAGTTCGATGATACCCAAAAAACTGCAAAACTGGCTCCAAATCAGCCGAGAAAAACACGGCCTGCGCTTGACGACAGCGAAGAGGCGAAGCCACGCGCGTTTAGAGGTCTCGATACTACAAATCTGCCCGGTGTTGGCGCAAGGGGCACTCGTTTCCCTAAAAAGGATAACGAGGCTTTTTGGAAAGGTCAGGATAATCTGAAAAAGCTAGATAAACCAGCTATTCTGCGAAGAAACCCGGAAGTTAAAAAACTCGATGATGAGCGCAATGAAGATTCCTCTACTGGTACAGGCCGGTTTGGGATTGGTCAGAAATTCGGAAAAGCATCCGGAGATTCCTCTAAAGGATCCGGTAAGGCAGACGATGATCGTGATCAGCCTGCATTTCTTCGGAAAATAATGGATTAGTGCCGGAAAAGTTTTGTTACAATATATTTCCCGGCTTTGATGCCGGGAAATATTCAGACTTTACTTGTTTATTCCTGGGAGCGGTTTTCGTTTCCCGGAGCTTTTCGTTTTTAAAGCTAAAAACGGGTAGTCGCTTTACGCCTTAATCACCTGTTAATAGAGAGAATACTGTTCATAAAACAGGGTTGTGTGGTATAAACACGCAACCCTGTTTTTTATTGATTAATAGGCTTGTATAAAATTATCCGACGAAGTGAGAAAGAAGAACTTAAAATGATGTCTGCTCGAATTTAGTCTAATACACTTCGGTACGCAGCAAGGTGTGCAGTAAACTTCCCCAATATACCGTTAACGTGCCAACCCAGATACCCGCGATAACATCAGATGCGTAATGCTCACCCAGAATAATTCGACCAGCTGAAATGATTACGGCTGCAACAATTACCCAAGAAACTTCGCGACCGCCGGGTTTAAAGAAGTAAACGGCGCTAGCCAATGCGGCAACCGCAGAGGCATGCCCGGATGGCATGGAATGAAAGAGCCGGTCGGTTTGAAACCCGAAGAAACCATAAAAACCATCTCCAAGAAGCATGTCGGGACGACTCCTGCCCAGCGAAAGTTTAAGTAGATAGGTAATTGCAACTGAAATAAGAATAAAAGCACCAAGAACGAACGCCTTGTCTTCCCAAACAACTCTTGGTGGATATTCGGCAGAGGCTTCTTCTTCTTCTTTGTTAGCTTTATGATCTGTTTGCCTGTCATAATCAGCATTAAATGATTGCCCCGGATAGCGGCTGTCGTTATCCTCTTCATTTTGTTGTTTGGCGAGCTTTTCTAAATAGGCCTTGTGTAAACTGCCGCTATCTATCATATACCAGCGATAGCCCATATAGGCAGCCGTTGCAGCGCCAATAGTATATGGATTTACATAGAATGACAGCGCAAAAAAAAGACCATAGATAAAGCCGCCGCCAAAATTTTGAACCCAGTCAAAAATGGGGCGGTCGAAATGGAGAATAAAGCCTGTAACGAGAAACAGAGCCAAAAAACTGCCCATTATGCTGTTGCGAAGCGTAATGTAAACGATATTTGGCGAAGACATAGCTATGAGTCGCTTGGTTTAGTATTTGGAAATACGATGTGGCCGGAAATAAGAAACCCCGGCATAACCGGGGTTTCTTAAAAACTAAATCATAAATGCAAACAGCTGAAACCGAAAAATGTGTGTGCTTGCCGGAGACAGCCGTTCGACATGATTAAGGTTGTTTGTTAAACGACCGAAATTAAAAAATAATTCTGTAGCTTAGCCAAAGTTCCACTTAACGCCGCGACCTGTTTCCGGATCGGGGTAGTTCCAGGTTACGGCATTCATATCGCAGGCATACATGCAGGTACCGCATTCGATGCAGTCTTCAAACTGAAAGTGCACCTTGCCCACATCATCAAGCGTATAGCAATTGGCCGGACATACGCGCGTTGTTGCTTTATGTCCGCATTCGGTATTACAGATATCGGTATCGACAATAATATGAGGTTTTGCTTCGGTTTTACCCTGGTTAAGATAGGTAACCTTACCCAGCCTTTCGGCAATACTAAGTTTTTTCATAAAGATCGTGCTCCTTTAAGTCCTAATTTTAGCAATTCCCAGTAGCTGGAGTGTTTTTTAACCGACTTACTGAGCATTTCCCGGGTTTTGGGAGTTGGTTCATTCTTGATGGAGAAAAACTGTTTTCCAAAATCACATACAAGACCGGGTACAGTTTGAAACATTTGCTTGCTGTGCAGGAAGTCTACCGCCCCCTGAAAGTTCTTCATGTCTTTTAAAACGAAGCTGTCTTCCAGTTTGGTGCGATAATTTTTAAGAGTGCCTGCGCTGAAGTCTTTTTTAGTTTTGGCTTCAACAATGGTTTCTGCCGCAAGAATACCCGAATGCATGGCGTAGTCCATGCCCTGTATAGCCTTACCTGAGTTCATTAGCAAGTTGGCTGCTTCGCCGGCTACCAAAACGCCATCAGAATAAATTTCTTTTGGCATTACTTTCATGTCGCCGGTAGATACCGCGTGGGCCGAGTATTCGATTACTTCGCCACCTTTCAGGGTATCTTTAAGAACGGGATGGGCCTTAAACTCATTCAGAATATCATACGGCTTTAAGCCAGAATCACGCAGGCTTATCATGCTTAACACCAGCCCAAAAGAAATAGTGTCTTTGTTGGTGTATAAAAAGCCGCCGCCCTCAACTCCCTGGGTTGCGGTTCCTATAAACTCGTTGCTCATTCCGCTCAGCCCGTTTAGCTGAAAGCGGTCTTCCAGTACTTTTTGGTCGTAGCGAATAATTTCTTTTACCCCAACGGCAAGCGCATCGGCGGGTACATATTTATTTTGTAACCCAACCTGACGCGTAAGGAGGTTGTTTACTCCTTCTGCAATAATGATGGAATCGGCATAGAACTTCTCTTCCCCGGCGCGAATACCAACGGCTTTACCGCCATCCATCAGCACTTCTTCGACAAGAATATTGGGAGCAAGGAAAGATTCGTCGGCATAATCGCTTTCTTCAATAGCTTCCATCACTTTTTCAGAGAGCCAGTTGTCGAACTTAGACCGAAGTACGATAATGCCTTTGTAGGGCTGCTCGTTGAAGGATTCCGACTTGAAATCTATGGAAAAGGTGGAATCACCATCCATAAAGGTGAGTCTGCGATGGTTGATGTATCGCTCGAAGCCGGCATCTTCATCATTCCAGTATTCGGGCACCAGTTTAGACAAGCCCTCGCCCCAAAGTACGCCTCCGGAAACATTTTTGGCACCGCTGAATTCGCCACGCTCGATTAATAAAAACTTGGCGTTATTTCGAGCCAGCGTCATTGCGGCGCTTAGGCCGGCAATACCGCCCCCAATAATAATACAATCAAATTTGTCTTCCATAAAATGGCTTAGCTGGCTTTATACGTGCGTATTTGCTCGGTGAGCAGTGGGAGTATTTTAAACAGATCTCCAACCAGCCCGTAGGTCGCGTACTGGAAAATAGGAGCATCGGCGTCTTTGTTGATGGCAACGATAACCTTGGAGTTTGCCATTCCCGCAACGTGCTGTATAGCCCCGGAAATGCCAACGGCAAAGTATAGCTGAGGAGAAACTACTTTCCCGGTCTGACCAATCTGCAGGGTTGCAGGAAATAGACCCGACTCGGTTACGGCACGGCTTGCCCCAACGGCTGCCCCAAGAGAGTCGGCAAGGTCTTCAATAAGTTTGCGTCCCTGCTCATCTTTAATTCCTCTGCCGGCGGCTACCACAACTTCAGCTTCAGATAAATCTACTTTATCGCCCGCGCTTGAAATAACTTCCTTTAGAAGACTTTTGAGGGCTGCTGTTTCGAAATCGAATTCGATTGTTTCAACGGTAGTTTCAGCCGGAGATTCTACTGCGTCGTAGGAGCCGGAGCGTACCGAAACGAGTACAAGATCGCTCGAGCTGGAGGTTTTGCTTAAAACCTTCGCCGACATAACAGGCCGTTCTGCATTTACAGAGCCGTTTTGAATAGCAAAGGAGGCCACATCGGGAATAACTCCCGCATTATGCCGGGCACCTAAAGCACCAATTACTTCTTTAACCGATTCGGTAGAAGCACAGGCAAGCAAGCGTGGATTAATTTTGCTAATGAGGCTGCTTAAGCCTTCCAGCAAGGCGCTGGCAAGGTGGTTTGAAAAAGCCGGGTTTTTCACAGCGTAAATTTTTGACGGACCGTAACTTGCTATTTTATCCGTAAAACGTGCCGGGTCTGCATCGAGCACAGCGGCTTCGAGGCTAAGGCCGTTTTCTTCGGAAAGTCTCTTGCAATAGCTTAATACTTCTAGTGAAGAGCGTTTAATTTTGCCATCCTGAGTGGCAACGTAGACTAAAATTGAGGACATATTGTACGATATATTTTTAATAATTTTCAGCTAATCGGTGCAGGGCAACAAGTTGAAATATAGATTTTGCTGCACTGCAATAATTCGATCTTAAAGAGCCCAAAAAGATTGACAGCCCGTTTTTACAAAAGACTAGGGGATGCCGGCTCATGGTTTTTTCGAAAGGATGGAGGTATCAGAGTACCTTTGCTTCGTTTTCGAGCAGATTCATCAGGTTAGATACAAGCTCTTCGGCATCACCCTCAAACTTTTTGCCGGGTTCGCGGCCGGGTACTTCCTTAAAACCATGCACCTGAGTTTGAGAAACGGTACCGCTTAGGGCATCCAGCTCCAGTCCTAAATCGGATAGCTGTACGGTTTCAACTTTTTTACGCTTGCTCTGCATAATGCCTTTCAGGCTCGGGATGCGGGGATCGTTCATATCGTTAGAGCAGGTTACAAGACAGGGTGTTTTTAATTCAACCATCTCCTGACCACTATCGCCCTGACGCTTAACAACAATGGCGGATGCAGCTTCATCATAAGTAAGACCTACAGCATTTGCCGCGTAGGGAAGACCGAGTTTCCAGGCAAGCATACCACCGGTAAGTCCGGCATCGGTATCCTGACTCTGTTTTCCTGTGAGGATTACATCGTAGTCAGATTTTTTGTGCCATGCAGCAAGAATTTCGGCAAAAGCGGCCGAATCCAGACCGGAAGTGTTTTCCACTACGATATGTACGCCGGTAGCCGCGCCCATTGCCAAAGCCTTGCGAATGGTTTCTTTTGCTTTATCTGGCCCCACAAGCACAACCTCAACATCACCGCCATGTTTATCGGTTAGAACTAAAGCTTCTTCTACCGCAGAAGCGGAGTAGGCATCAAGCACCATACGGTCGGTATCCTGGCTCAGGTTTCCGTCTTTAATAGTAAGGGGTGCAGAAACATCGGGAACTTGTTTAATACAAACACTGAATTTCATAATAATTACTCTGCTTAATTTAATATTAACAGCTGTGGAACCGCTTTTTAATTTAGCGTGGTAATATAACAAAAAAACAGCTCAGATACGGGAATCAAAGAAGATTATGCAGGTTTTTACGGCAGAATGTTAGATGGCAGATGACAGATGACAGGTATCAGGTATCAGGTATCAGGTATCAGATGTCAGAGGTCAGTTATACCGTTAAAAGTCAAGCAAAATATCAAACTTTTTTTTAT
>JAIULZ010000035.1 GCA_022565805.1 Balneolales bacterium | reverse complement strand
TTGTTCGTATTCGACGCCGGAGCAAAAATAAAACCGGAGTATAGGCTATCTATTCTAGGATTTTATTTTTGCTCCACGGAAGAAGGCGGGCAAAAGAGTGGTTTTGCAAAGCCTTCTAAAAGCTTAATTAAGAAATTGGTACAACAAAGAAATAGCTGTATTGTTTGCAATAAACAAGAAATAAGGCAGAGCGCGATGCTTCGGCATTATTTTTTTGTACTGCAGAACTGTGGCAAGTGAACATTTCCGGAAATACCTTATACACAGTTTAGTTTAGTGTATTTTAGATGTAAATAGACTATTAAGACTAAGCCGCTTTAGGACGGGTTCTGCTCGCCAAATCTAAAAGTCTTAAACTTTTACTTAATATTTTCTGGATTTTCAGTTCAGTTAGCTTATGGATATCTGCCAGATCCCGGCAGTTGTCTAATATGAGCTGCTGATACATTAGCAGACACATAGACGAGACATATTTACCATTTGCATCTCCTTCAATTTCTAAATGCCAGCGATTAATTATGCCATCAATAGAAATTTTTTCAGAAATTTCTGCATTAAGAGCATTTATCCAATTGCTTGTGTAGTCTATTCTCGAATCCGGATTTTGACCTTCGGCGTTATTCATTACCGCTTTCTCATCGAAATTCCACGATGTTTCTATATCAATTGCTTGTATGGCTCTTGTATTGGTAAAAATATCTTTTCCGTTAAGCGGATGCTTATCCATCCCGGAGAGCCTGTCGGCTAGTTTCGCTTCACGAAACATATCCCAATCGAAATTTATGGTGATAGATTCAATGCCAGATTTATGATTTTTAAGCTTCAAAACGATTTCAAGGCCGGTAGCCTTTATAACTTTATCGGTCCAAACCCGGAACGTATCGGGCTTTATACCTCTTTTGCTGATCTCATTATTGATGTGATTTACTATCGAATCAAAGATAGGATACTTCATATTCTGATCCCCGCAACTTAAATGGTTGGTTGTGCGACTAAAACGCAATCACGCAGAATTTAGCGTACATTTGATGATGAATAATTATTATACCTTAATATATCTAGCCCAAGAGTTAGATGCAATATTACAGCAAGCTGTATTTTTTCAAGCGGTTACACACAGAAAAAATATGCTGGATTTATTCTTTGAATCTCCGAATAAATCGGAGATAAAGTTATCATTTTCAGCAGTTTCTGTTAAAACAGCTTTGTTTTCGGATCCCCGAACAAGCGTTCGAAAATCTAATACCACTTCTTTTTTTGATTCTCTTCGTGGTGAAAAAGTACTGCATATAGACATAGCAAACTCAGACAGAATCCTTACACTTCATTTTGAAACAAAGTCTATTGTTTTTGCAATTTATGGATCCAGACCTAATGCTTTTCTCTGTGATGATACCAAAATTCTGGATTCATTCAAGAATCCTTCAGTTTGGATAGGTCAAAACAGGCCGGAATCCCGTAAACCGATTGCAGAGTCTCTCTTTAACGTGAATGGCCGGTTAAAAAAGAAAATACAGCGTGCTTTTCCGCTTTTCCCAAGAGAATTTATAGATGATGTCATCCTTAACTATGCATTAGATAGCGATAATCTGGAAAAAACCGAAAGGGTTTTCACGACTGTTATTGATCAGCTGAAAACAAAGCCATCACCTCGTATTCTTTCTGATGGTAGGTTTACAATAATAAGTAGCGACTTTTTGCCCGATAATCAAGCCGAAGGTTTCCAAAATTGCAATGATGCTATTCGGGTTGCTTTCTTTACAGAAATTAAAGAAAACAGATTCTCAAAACAGAAGTTAGAACTGCTTAATCGTACCGATAAATTTATTAAACGCTACGAAGAACTGGTAAATGCGGGAGACTATGCGTGGAAAAGTCTTGAGCGTGCAGAAAAGTACGAGCAATACGGGAATTTGCTTATGACCCGCGCTCATGAGCAGATAAAGGGCGAAGAAAGCATCACTCTGGAAAATTTTTATGACGAAAATAATCCTGTGACCATAGGATTAAATCCTCTGGAAGATTTAGCAACAAATGCTCAGAGTTATTTCGATAAAAAAAAGAAATCAGAATCTTCTTACGATTATGCTATTAAAATTAGTGAAGAATCGAAACCTAAATTAGAAGAGCTACATCGTATTCGGAGTTTGATCCACGAAGCTGCCGATCTCGATCAGCTTAATAAAATAGCAGAAGGTTTTCGGGAAAATGAATTGTTTGCTTCGAATCAAAAGACAACGGAAAATCAACAAAAACCATACAAAATAGGTAGCTTAGGCAAATACGAAATTTGGATTGGCAAAAATGCGAAAAGTAATGATGCACTGCTTAGAGATGCAAATAAAGATGATATCTGGTTTCATATACGGGATACAACGGGATCTCATTTGCTTTTAAGAATGAATAAAGAAGCTGCCGAGCCGGATATTAAATTACTGGAAACCGTTGCTGGTTGGGCAGCATGGCTTTCTAAATCTAAGGGAAGTCAATTATCGCCGGTAGTTTATGTGAGACGAAAGTTTGTGCGAAAACCAAAAGATGCCCCGGCCGGCACGGCTATTTACGAAAAAGAGAAAGTTTTGCTTGTTAGCCCAAAGAAGCCTCCTTTTTAGTAAAAAAGAGGTACTTAGTTTGTAATTTCATTTAAGGTTTATGGATCATAAAAGTATTGTAGAGTCTGCAGAAATACCGGTCGTACCGATTGTGCTTGCCGGTATGATGGGTTCAGGGAAATCGGCCATCGGCCGTAGATTGGCAAAGATACTGAACCGGGATCATGCAGATCTCGATACTGTTATCGAAGCAAGCGAAGGTATGCGGGTGCATACCATATTTAAACGGAAAGGTGAAGATTATTTCCGACAGCTGGAAAAAAGAAAACTGCTGGAAATACTGCAATCTAAGGCTCCAATTGTGCTTTCGCTCGGCGGCGGAGCTTTACAGAACGAAAATATTGCTAACTTTATCGCAGATAATGCTATTTTGTGTTTTATTAATCCATCTATGGACACAATAGTTGAGCGCGTTTTAAGAAATAAAAAAAGACCATTATTGCTAAATGAGAGAGGAGAGCATAAGCCTGAGGCTGAAATAAGACACATTTTAAATGAGCTGTACTACAGCAGACTTTCGTGCTATGAGAAAGCCCATATTCATTTTCATCCGGTCGAAAATAAGAGCATTCATCAAACTGCTTGCGATTTATTAACAAAAATTACAGAAAATGTTAGATAAGCAACAAGTTAGGTTATCATCTGCAGAAGAGTATACGATTTCTGTGGGCGAAAATGTTTCTGCCGAGTTCCGGCGGGTGGCCGCACAGCTAAATTCTACTAAAGCTTTTTTACTTGTAGATGCTAATGTGGCTAAACTGCAGTCTGGTTTTATTAACGAAATGAAAGAGCTGCACGAGCAAACCGAGGTGTTTGTTATCCCAGCCGGAGAGCCCTATAAGTCGGCAGAGATGTTTCATCATATATTGGACTTTCTGCTTAGCCATCGTGTTGAGCGTAACAACCCGGTATACGCCATTGGTGGTGGTGTTACGGGCGACCTTGCCGGGTTTACGACATCTTGTATGCTAAGGGGGCTTCCTTTAGTTCATGTACCAACAACTCTTCTGGCAATTGTAGACAGTGCCATTGGTGGCAAAACGGGCATTAACCATAGTGCAGGTAAAAACCTCATAGGCACGTTTTACCAGCCTAAAGCGGTAATTGCGCCTTTATCTACCTTGCAAACCTTGCCCGATAGCGAGTTTATTTGCGGTTTTGGCGAAATTCTTAAATATGGTGCCATTGCAGACCAGGATATACTTGAAATTTTAAATGGAAAAGAATTACTTGAACTTAGAGAAAATTTAAATCAGCTTCGCGCTATTGTACAGCGATGTATAAAAGTAAAGACCGATATAGTAATGCGCGATACTAAAGAAGCCGGTCTTCGTATGGTTTTAAACTATGGGCATACCTTTGCACACGCTATAGAGAAGCTGGCGGGTTACGGGGCCTTATCTCATGGACAGGCTGTGTATATTGGTATGCTGGCTGCGAACAGACTTTCAGAAAAACTTGGCGGGGTAATTCGTCACGATCTTATTCGCCAGCATATTTCTGGTATGGCTGTTAATAAAGAAGTTATTAATTTTTCGGCAGGGGATCTTACAGATGCCATGATGACAGATAAGAAGAGAGCCGGAAATAATTTAAGATTTGTGGTTCTCAAACAATTTGGCAGGCCATACGTTGAAGAAGTAACTTCTCTTGATTTAGTACATGAAGCATGGACCGAAACAGTGCAGGAAATTATGGATCATAAAAGTGCTCCTTAGTTACCTCTGTATTTTCGGGTTTTAGAATTTCCTATCGCAAAAGCAGGCATTTAGATTGGTATATAACTGGATTTATAGTATCTGGAGGTTCTTTTGGATTTCCTTTTTTTCCCTTGCGATGCTTGCATCGTTATTGCTGGGGGTACTGCTTCTGTTGCTACAGCTTAATCCTGTTCAACAAAGAATTGCTGCATTTGCTTCAAATGAATTTAATGCTCAATTTGAGGGCGAAATTCAAATTGGAGGGGTATCCGGCAGGCTGCCGCTCGATCTGGAACTTTCTGATGTGTTTGTTACCTATACGCCGTATTTGCCAGATGCCGGGCAAGCATCTGTTGCAGATACTGTTTTATATGCCAAAAGTTTGTACGTACGACTTGACTTACGGCAGATAATTTTTGACAGGTTTACTGTTAGCTCGATTGTAGTTCAAGATCCCGACTTAAAGTTTCATCTTAGAGAAAAAGAAAACGGGCAGGGGTACTATTCTTTTTTAAAGGCTTTCTCAAGAACAGAACCTGCAGAAATAAGACCGGTCGATGAAGGTAATCAGTCTGTAAATGTTCCATTATTAGACGTTCGGGATATTTCAATCCGGGCCGGTACTTTGCAGTTTATCGGTTTTCCTGAAGCTCTTCGCAAAAATGAGCAAATTGCTCTTGGCGAGCAGCTTTTCATGCAAGATCTTACTCTTAGGGCCGGTTTAGATTTCGGAACCGAACAGCGATTAATAAATGTGAGGGAGTTTAAAGCTTCCATTCCAGGTTACGAGTTCGCAGAAATACTCTTTCGTGGGCAGGTGTATTCCGATGATACCTTTCTGGAGTTCAACCGCTTTACTCTTAGAACCGCATCATCTTCTCTTATTGCAAGCTTATCTTTCGAAGGTGTGGATCTCAACGAACCTTCAATTGCAGATCAGCTAATGAAAGCTGATGCTTCTTTTAATATTCGGGAGCTTATTCTTTTTTCAGACGAATTTACCGGGCTATTTCCGGAATTGCCTGCTACAGGAAGGCGGCTTACCCTTGAAGCATCTTCAACTATGTCTGCCGGTAATATAGTCGCTGAAAGGTTGCTCGTAGAATTTGGAGAGAGCCAGCTTATGCTGGATGGTTACATAAATAATGTTTTTGAGAATCCGGAATTTGGTTCAAAAATAGAATTTGCCCGATTACATTACGACGATGTAGCCAGCCTTAATACAGAGCTTAAAGAGTTTGTTTTCACAGATTACAACTTAGTAGTACTAAAGGGCGAAATGAGCGGAAATACAGGTGAACTGATGACTGATCTGAGCCTGAGTTTTCCCGGTGGCGAAATTGAGCTTTTTGCCAAGGTTTCATTTCAAGAAAAAATGGGCTACACATTTCGGGCCGAAATAGAAAATCTGCAATCAGATGTTTTTCCATCGCTTGCTGCATTAGACTTTGGTTTGGCAAACGGCCGTATCGAATTAAATGGGGAAGGTACCGAGCTTACCACTGCTAATTCAAGCCTGAAAACAAACGTGCGCGGGCTTTCATGGAATAATCTGAGAGCCGGGAGTTTAAAAGCTGAAGCACGTATTTATGATGGTTTCCTTGAGCCATCTCTTGTCTTGTACGACGCCAATAATCCTGATGAAGCTGTATTTCAGCTTTCTGGCTGGGTAGATTTCATGCGCGACGAACCTTTTATTAATTTGGAGGGAACATCCCGAAACCTGGACCCTTCGGGCCTTATTGTTTCGGATAATGTTTTTGAGGGGTCGCTCAATTCTACATTTACCCTTACCGCCACCGGCGCCAACTTAGATCGTTATTCGGGCGAAGTGTATTTAAATATTTTGGATTCAAGCTATAATTCAAAGCCTATCGAAGAATTCGAGTTTTTTGCATTTCTGGATGAACCCGATCAGGATGTGCGCAAACTTCGCATTGGCGGAACTATGTTCGAGGCTCAGATCGAAGGTGATATCGTACCATCCAGACTAATTGCTTCGGTTAAACACTGGCAATACGAAGTGGGTGAAAAAATTCGCCTCCGGTCTGTTTTCGACCTTATAGAAGCAGAAGAAATTCAAATTGTGCACTTAGATTCTTTGATGCTAAATAATAGCCTAACTCTAAGCGCCCGTTTAGATGATTTAAGACCACTCAACTTTATCTTCCCCGATTTCCCTGAAATAGAAACAATTTCTAATTTGGATTTAAAAATAGAATCCGGGTTAGATCAGCTTAAGTTCTCTATGCAACTTTTTGCTGATTATATGGAAATGGACCAGATTAGTGTAGATAGCCTTGTAACCCGAACAGAAATACTGTTTAATAGAGGGAAGAGATTCGATTTTTTTGAAGGTGGTCTTGAGTTTCGTTTTGGAAGCATGCTTGTTGCGGGACAGGAATTTCGTAATGCAGATATTTATATAGATGCATACGACGAGGCGTTCGTCTTACAACGATTTAGTAGCGTTGTAGGCGATGACGTGGAAATAGGTGCTATGATCAGTGCTGTTTTTTCGGATCGTGATGTGGATGTGCGAATTATGGACTTCTATGTTGGAGATGAAGAGTACACATGGAGAAATATAGATCAGACACCCATTCGAATCGATAATGAAGGAAGGATACATGTAAACCGCCTCGAATTTGGAAACCTGCAGGAGCGGTTTATTGTAGACGGTACATTTAGCGAAAATCCCGACGATGAAGTCTCCTATTTGATAACAGATCTTAAACTAGATAGAATTTCGAGCCTCGTGAATAGCGAAAGAGTAGATTTTTCCGGTACAATGAATGGTACATTTGTTACCCGAACTATTCGTACAGACCCAAATTTTCTGGGTGACATTAGAATCGATTATCTCGAATTAAATGACAGGCTTATTGGGGATTTAAACTTTAGAAGCAGATTTAATGCAGAAGAAGAACGATTTGATACCCGTCTTACTATTAGAACAGACCCTGAACGCTATGAAGAGTATCTGGCTGCTAACGAAGATATTGGTCAGGATATCGTAATCGAAGGTTTTATAAGAAATTCGTTTGAAGAAGATGAGGTGTTTGCATCTTTTGATGTACTCTTAAATGAAATCGACCTGTGGATTCTGCCTCTCATTGTAGATGGTATTTTTGAAAAAGTGGAAGGCCGTGCTAAAGGTAGTGGCAATATCGATTTTCGTAGAAGTGGTCTTGATTTCGAAGCCGAATTTGAAGTTTCTGACATTAAAGCTGTTCCTGTATTTTTGCTGGCCGAACTCGAAATGAATGGAAATATTGGTTTAAATAGTCGTGAGGGCGTAATATTTCGTGATGTTGCCGTTAGAGACCAATCAGGGGGAACCGGTATTCTTCGCGGTGCTATTGATCTGAATGATTTTGCGGGCGAGACCTTTTTTGACATGGAGCTCGAAATGTCGGGTCTTACTTTTTTGAATAACAGAGCCGGACAAGATGTGCCATTTTTCGGCAGAGGTACTGGTACGGGGGTGGTTCGTTTGTCTGGTTCAAATCTTGAGCCCTTTATATCAACACCTACACCTATTTCACTTTCATCTAACTCTATATTTTCTATTCCGATTTCTACGGACGAATCTGTAGATGGCGGCACCAGATTTATTCAGTTTGTAGAAAATTTTGATGATTCTGCTATAGATATCGCAAACGGGCGTCAGAATGGCTCAGGTACAAGATCGGGCCAAAACGACGATCCGGGCGACCTCACTTTTATGGAAAAGTTTGAGTTCGATCTGCAGTTTGTATCGAACAATAACATGATGGTTCGCTTAATTTTCGACGAGGTAACTAATGAAATCTTGTCGGCAAGAGGAACCGGTAGAATACGATTACAGCTAACCGACGAAGTATTTCAGGTATTCGGGCGTTTCGATGTAGCGGGTGGAGATTATTTGTTTGTGGGTGGTGATATTTTTTCGCGTCGTTTTATAATTCGTGAAGGCGGAACCATCGAATGGGATGGCGATCCGGTTAATGCGCGGATTAATGTACAGGCTGCCTACCGCGCCAGACCAGACATTAACTTACTGCGACCGGGTTCTACCGGAGATGAAGCGCCCGTACGTGTACCAGTAGATCTCATTCTTGCTATTACCGGAACACTCGACAGCATCGAAAATGATTTTTATTTCGAGTTCCCATCGGGTACAGATGTAGCTGAAACGGCAGGGATTATGGCTCAACTGGAAACCCAGGATACAAAATTACTTCAAGCCACTAGTGTTTTGCTAACCGGTAATTTCACAAATACCGGGATAAACAACCTGTTTGCTAGTCAAATTGGCGCGCAGGGCCTCAGCACCCTTCTTTCGGCACAAATTAGCGGGTTACTTAACGCTAATATCAGTAATCTGGATGTAGATCTGAGCTTAACTGGTTTTGATGAAGCAGATTTAAGCATTGCACTTAGATTATTTGACGACCGCCTTACCCTGAGAAGAGAAGGAACTGTTATAAGCCGGGATGCTGCAAGCGTTGCCGGCAATAATTATTTGGGTGATATTGACTTAACCTATCGCATTAACCGTTATCTGTCGGTTGAAATTTTTCACAGAAGAGAATCTATGCTGCCGTCTGCAGCCGTCATTACGCAACAGAGCGACGAATCTTACGGAGTGGGACTCGAAGCACGCGTTCAATTTAATACATGGCAAGAGCTCAAAAACAGGGTTTGGGGAGCCGTTCGGCGACTTTTCGGATCAGCAGATGAGCCGGAAGAACCTGCATCGGTTGCCGTTCGCGACGAAGAATAATTATAAAATACCTTCGGGCTGCATTTTGCTTGGGAATAAAGACCTGAGGTTGCCTCTATTTCGATGTTTTTAAATAACCATTTGTAATGGAAATATGCGCGAATCCCCAAACAGATAATTTTTTTAAGATATACTTCGATCAAAATAAATAAATATAAACGCTTTCAGCACATCCCTCAGTCTGTTTTCATTGCAATGTATTGATCCAATTTACTAAGTGATTGAACTGGATATTTTATTCTTGCTGAACACTTAAGCATTCCCCCGCTAATAAATCTAAGAAAGTTGATCTATCACAGAACAAAAACTATTTGCTTTCATGGATTCGACAGCTGTGTAAGCTAAGGCCACTGTGCCAAAAAAGGTTTTTGGCCTACATTGCATTATTGTAAATTAATGGCTGCAAATTATTCTGCTTTAGCGTATTCCGGCTTTAAATAATTTCTACAAAAAGCATTACATGCAATTTTGGAAATAGATCTAATATGATATGCGGAAGAAAACAGGTTATACACAGTGCTTTCGTAAATTCTTTCTATAAATTACCTGTTAGAGTTTAAGAGACGACCTTAATCGTTTTGCTCTATACCTTTTAAGGCTTTACATTATATTTTGCAGTATTAGTCTCATCTTGCAGAATACTAACGACGAGCGGCTAATGATAACGAATACTGAGCAGGCAGAGGCTGCAATAGCAGCTAATGTTACGTCTGCTTATTTCAGACTTTCCAGGTCTTTGCAAAGAAATTTATTTTAAATATTCCAAATTATCGAAGCAGTACCAATAAACGACAGAATTAGATTTAAACATTATGGCTAAGAAAAAAAGAGCAAAAGATCTCGAACATTTTATTGTAGATTTTTTAAGAAAACACAGAAATACCGAAGTACCAGAAGATCTTATCGTAAATACCGTTCGCTATACGGGGGGGCAGCTCAAAACCCTTCATAAAGCCTTACAGAACCTTCAGGAAACGGGTGCTATAACTCGCACAGAAGATGGTATACTAAAACTTGGTGTGCCTGCAGAAACGCCGCAAGCAGCAGATACCGGAAAGATTTCCATTAACAGACATGGTACCGGTTTTGTGCAGTTGGAAGGATTTAACGAAGATATTCGCATACCCGGCAAAAAGCTGGGTACTGCACTCGATAAAGATACTGTTCGAATCCGGGTTTCGGGGAATACAGGCCGGAGCGGGCGCACAGAAGGGAAAGTTATTGAAATACTCCAAAGAGGGAAGAAACTATATGTTGGTACACTTTCTGTAGAAAAAGGCGGCTCTTGTTTAATAGAACCTGATGAAAAGTCTGCTCACGTTCCGTTTTATGTGCAGCCAGGCAATATAAAAGGAGCAAAATCGGGTGACAAAGTAGTTTTTAGCCTGGTAAACTGGATACATCCCCGTTCTTTACCGGAAGCAAATATAGAACAGGTATTGGGCAAGAAAGGATCTAACGATGCCGAAATCCTGTCTATTTTAGCCGAAAATGATATGATTAGTGCTTTTAGTCCCGAAACAGAAGCTTATTGCCAGCAAATTCCTGAATTTCCTTCTGAGAAAGAAATAGCAAAGCGGAAAGACTTTCGGGAGGAGTTAACATTTACCATAGATCCGGTCGACGCTAAAGATTTTGACGATGCGCTTAGCATCAGCGTTCTCGAAAATGGAAACTATTTTCTGGGTGTGCATATAGCGGATGTAACCTATTATGTGCAACCCGAAACAATTCTTGATCAGGAGGCGAACGAACGCGCTACTTCGGTTTATCTTGTAGATCGGGTAATACCGATGCTGCCTGAAAAGTTAAGTAATGGTGTTTGCAGCCTTAGACCTGATGAAGATAAAATGGCGTACAGCTGTTTTATGGAGGTTACTCCCGA
Source organism: Balneolales bacterium (assembly GCA_022565805.1). GTDB lineage: Bacteria > Bacteroidota > Rhodothermia > Balneolales > Cyclonatronaceae > Cyclonatronum. Next base: position 20,859 of record JAIULZ010000035.1, on the reverse strand, counting down.
AGGAAATGTTGTAAATTACGAAATTGTTGAAACAGCAATCCGCTCTAAATTCAGACTTAGCTACGAAGATGCTCAGGAAATAATCGAAGGGAAAAAGCACGAAGCTCTTTCTGAACCCATGGCGCATCTCACAAAACTGACCGATACGCTTACAGAGAAAAGATTTCGAGAAAATGCTATTGATTTTGATAGTCCGGAGCCAAAATTTATTCTGGATGAAAATGGCGTACCTATTGAAGTTGTGCTTAAAAAGAGATTTAAGGCTCACAGGCTGGTAGAAGAGTGTATGCTGTTGGCGAATCGTACAGTCGCAGAACACGTTGATAACCTAAGGGAGCAAACCAATAAAAAAATAACCGAAGATGTCTTTCCGTTTTTCTACCGAATACATGCAGAGCCTAATTTGGAGAGGCTAATGCAGGTTGCTGAAATTGTAGGCGTTTTAGGTATTCGGTTCGATGTGAAAAAAGGAAAGGTTGATGCGAAAATGATAAACGATCTCGTTAATAAAGTTAAAGAAACTCCGGTTGAATATACTATTAACGACTTATTGCTCAGGTCTATGGCAAAAGCCGTTTACTCACCCAAGAACATTGGTCATTTTGGTTTGGGATTTGCTCATTATTCTCATTTTACCAGCCCAATCCGTAGGTATCCCGATGTTTTAGTTCATAGATTGCTTAAAAAATACGCCACTTCCAGGCCTTCCTACACTTTTGGTGAATTGCTTACACAGGGAGAACATTGCAGCGAAAGAGAAAGAGCTGCAGTTACCGCAGAAAGAGACTCCATTAAACTGAAGCAGGTCGAATTTTTGGCGGGTCGTATAGGCGAAGTTTTCGACGGTATTATTTCTGGTGTTACCGATAAAGGAATTTATGTAATGCTTAAAGATATTTACTGCGAAGGAATGATCAGCATGAATGAGTTAAATGATGATTACTATATTTTTGATCAAAAAAGACATTGTTTAACCGGAAGAAACCGAGGCAGAACTTATAAACTTGGAAATGAGTTAAAGGTAAGGGTAGAAGATACCAATCTTGCCCTTAGACAGATAGATTTCTCTCTGGCTAAATAGAAACAAGTCTTTAAAAACGCCAGTAATTTGTTCGTGCCACGCAGCTTATAAATCAAAATAAGAGTCTCGGATGCTTCGGGACTCGAATTTTTTTTAAAGTAAAACACGGATAAATTTACGGCTATGCAAAACCTTAAGAGGGTCTAATATGTTATATGCACATCAGCTGGGTCAAGTGTTAATGATATGGCTGATGTTGTACAAACGGTAACTATAGAATTTGTATTAATGTAATCATGTGGCAAGAAATCTAACTTCGTTTTCGTTAATAACTAATTCGATACCGCTTTTTAAAATTAACAGTTTCATCTCAAACGCTTATCATTTAACCGCTCGGCATGATTAACGCATTCTCACGCCTGATTCTGATTTCAGGACTGCTCTTTGTTTTTGCAACAGAGCTGGCTATGGCTCAGACCGTAAACTTTGGCAAAAACAGAGTACAATACGAACGATTCGACTGGCGAATTATACAGTCTGATCATTTCGATGTCTACTATTATGATTCAAGAAATTATTTGTTGGCCGAGTTTACCGCTCATAGCCTCGAGGCGGCATATCAACAACTTTCCAAAGATTTTAATCATGAAATTAACGAGCGTATTCGTGTAATTGTTTATGATTCGCACGCCTCTTTTTCGCAAACAAACGTAGTGCCGCTCCCGGTTAATTCGCAAGGTATAGGTGGGGTTACAGATCTGTTTAAAAACAGAATTACCATGCCATTTATGGCCGATTATGGTAATTACCGCAGGGTCTTGCATCACGAGCTCGTGCATGCCATGATAAATGATATGTTTTATGGCGGTAATATTAACGCGCTTATAGCCGAAGGCAGAAGAATTCTACCATTATGGGCAGAAGAGGGACTCGCCGAATATACCGCTCTTGGATGGGATACTAACACAGATATGTTTCTGCGTGATGCAACCATAAATAACTACTTGCCTCCTATACAGTTTCTTTCGGGCTACTTTGCGTACCGTGGCGGGCAAGGGGTTTGGGACTATATTGTACAAGAGTATGGGCGCGAGAAAATTACCGAGATATTCGAGCGCATGAAAACAAATCGAAGTTTCGAATTAAGCCTCAGACAGTCGATAGGCTTAACTATTCCTGAGTTGTCCCAACGTTGGAGGGAGTGGCTGAGACGTAAATATTTTCCGGAAGTTGCAGATCGCGAAAATTTAAGAAATCTGGGTTTTTTCCTCACAGAAAGAGAATTTAGGGGTAACTTTAACACAAGTCCTGCAATTTCTCCGCAAGGCGATAGAATTGCTTTTATTACTAATAAAAGAGGTTTTTTTGATGTAGTTGTTGCAGACGCTAATACCGGTCGCAAAATTAAAACCCTTATTCGTGGCGAAGATAATGTTGATTTTGAAGAGTTAAATATTTTACGTCCGAATTTGAGCTGGTCGCCCGATGGTTCTCAGATTGTTCTTTCTACAACTTCCCGGGGTCGCAGTGATATTGCCCTTGTTGACTATGAAACGGGAAGAGCACGCTTCCTTAAGTTTCCTATGCTAAACTCTATACGGTCGGTATCGTGGTCGCCCGATGGCAAAAGACTTGCTTTCCAGGGTACTGAGGGTTCTTATGTTAATATTTATGTATACGAAATTGAAACCGGTGATTTCATAAATATAACAAACGATATCTTTAGTGATACAGATCCTTCATGGTCTGCCGATTCCCGATCAGTATTATTTGCGTCCGACCGTGGTGGCCGGGTTGAGCTCGGTACATTTAGAGAAAACTATTTTAAACTTGCGAATCCAAATCTGAATCAAACCGATATCTATATGGTAGAGGTTGGCTCAAGCCGTGCAACCCGCCTCACAAATACACCCGGCTGGAATGAAGAGCGACCGCTTATGCTTCGATCTGGCGAAGTATTATTCATATCAGATCAGAATGGTATCACGAATGTATATAAAATGAATCTCCAAACGAGAGTTTCGAGGCCGATTACCGATCTGGTTACAGGTGTTATGCAAATGTCGGTAACACCCGACGGCGCAAAATTGGCCGTTAATAGTATTAACGAGGGTTTCTATGATATCTTTATTATCCAAAACCCCACCGACAGAGTTAAATCGGGTAGTCTAAGGCCAAATCAATGGGCACAAAGAAGAGCCGCCGAACGAGAAGAGCAAAGAGTGCCTGCCATCGGTTTCTCAAGAGATATATTTGTATCCGAGTTTCGTCAGGATGGTTTAACCGCAGATCTTGTTAGGGAAGAGGAGGTGGTTGAAACCGAGCAGGAAGAGACAAGACCGGAGCGCCGGACTGATGTTATCGATTTTCGGAACTACAGGTTTTCTGATGAAATAGAAGAAGAATTCCGCGACGAAGAAAGGGATGAGCGCTTTGCCCTAACCGATAACAGAAATGAGGACGGGCTTTTTGTTCCGCAACGTTACAGGCTCAACTTTTCTCCCGATCTTACACAAGGGCAGGCGCAAATCGGCACGCAGTACGGAGCTTTTTCGCTACTGCAGGTTTTAGTGAGTGATGTGCTCGGTGACCATCGTCTTACCTTTGGTAGTAATCTTGTTTTTGATCTTCGGAACAGCTCCTACTTCTTGCAGTACGCTTATCTGCGAAACAGAACAAATTATTTTACAAGCTTAAGCCACAATGCACTTCAATTCCAGACATTTAGGGGAGAGGTAGTTCGCTTTCGTTTTTACGCTGGTGATGTAGGCATTTCCTATCCGCTGGATCGTTTTCAGCGCTTAGAATTTTCGCAGGCTTTTGTTGGTATATCCAGAGATTTGAGCAGTATTTTCCCCGGCGAAGAATCTACTGTAGAGCGGGAATATGTTGTATACCCGCAGGCGAGATATGTGCGCGATGTTACCATTCCCGGTTTTCTAACCCCGCAGAGAGGCAGCCGATATATGGTTCAATTTGGGGGAGGTCTGCCTGTTGGTGGAGATTTTGTTGGCTTTGCAACGCTCGAATCGGATGCGCGCCATTACATAAATCTTGGCGGTCGCTCTACAATTGCTTTGCGGGCCGCGGGTGGTGTATCATTTGGACCCGATCCGCAGACCTTTTTACTGGGCGGTGTTTCTAATTGGATTAACTTTAGTCAGGCACAGCGCTTAACGCTCGAAAATCTTTCCAGCTCCTTTTTTACCACGCTTGCCCTGCCAATGAGAGGCTGGGGTTATTATGCCGGGATAGGTGATAAATATGCAATAGGTAATATTGAATACCGATTCCCGCTAATTGCAGCTTTAATTCCTGGCCCGATTCCACTTTTCCCGCTATATAACATTCAAGGCTCAGCCTTTGTGGATGTTGGTGCAACCTGGGATGGAGCCACCTATAACGATCTGCTTATCGGTACCGGATTTGGTCTTCGTACGATCTTGTTTGGTCTGCCTTTCCGCTACGACCTTGGCTGGCCATATTCTCAGGAAATTTATGATGGATTTGGTCCACGGGTTCATCACTTTAGTCTTGGTATCGACTTTTAGCCTGCTGCGATAAGTATGCTTGAGTATATTCACCCCTTTTATCAGCTCAAATGACCAATTACTTTTCAAAGATTTACTTTACGTAATTCGATAAAAATTACATTTTGCCTAAGGGCTGCGTTCTCATGCAAATAGTTTGCTTAATATACTCATTTACGTATCCGGCATTATTTCTCAGGCGATTTGACCAAAACCGATTTTTGGTGAATAATGTCTGTTAGAAGATTTATAGAGCATTTGTATTATGACCGGAAGGATTTTAAAGTAAAGGAAGCCATCACACTAAAAGGACTTTATTTTGCACAAAAAAAGCCACAGCATGCAGCAGTGGCTTTTTTGATTTAAAGATGAGTGATAAAAAAAGAACTCTATTTTTAGCGCGCGATTATAGAGTTCGAATAAGTATGGCTACTCATAAACTGGATAAAGAGCTTCGCAGTTAGAACGTTCTTCGGAAAATCAGCTGCCTGCCTGCATTTTAAAATTTTTGTATTAAGCTTATTTCTTCTAACGACTACGAATGGTCCCAAACTGAAGAAGCCGGTCGTACTGGTTTTGCTGATCTTTAAAATATACAAACACTTGATAATCCTGCGAGCTACTTGCAAAGAATGCGCTAAGGCTTAAGTCGTCAATTTCCTGAGTTTCAGGATTAATCATAACATAAATATAGTCGTAACGGCCTTCTTTAATCATTACCCGGGTAGAAAAAGCGTTGTCGGTTTTATTGAATTGCATTAGTTGATCTTCGGATAATGCCCAGTTCATAAATGAACCAGTAACGTATATTTCTGAATCAGGTTCAATAAAATCGGGCCGGTCAAGATTAAACTCTACTTCTGTATATCGCGCATTCCGGTTGCTAAGCGGTGCACCGAAAGCATAGGAGCGCGAAGGTCTCGGGTTGATGTCAAGATCTACAGTATCGTAGTTAAGCCTGATTAGAGGCGGATTCCTGTCGGGACGTACTTCCAATACATCCCTTGAAATGCTGAAAATATCATCTATTCGCAGCGGCCTGAATTCGAATCTGCCACGAAAACCTTCTTCACGGGTTTGGTGCATTCGTATACTTCCCGGGCTAGACACATCTCTTTGCGACGAACGAATTGCACGCCCCCAAAACTGATTTTGAGCCACATAAATTTCGATCTCGGTAAGTGGGATGCTTACAAAAGATGGGTAAAAGAATTCCGTAAAAACCTGATGATAGGGAAATCTGCTGTTGCTGAAAAATTCAGAAATACTCGCGTCTATCCGGCCGCGGTCTTCAGAAACAAAAAAGGGTAGTGAGAATAGCAGCTCATTAGTATGATATTCGTATATATCGAGCATGAAATTGCCACTTACCAGAAATTGTAAATTCCTGTTGGGGAAGGAGTAGGTATAGCTGAAAAACGATGGATTCTGACCAACGCCCGGCACTCCTCCCGAAAAAGTGTCGTCTCCAAAACCCCGGGCAATAAAGTTTGGAAGCAGCAAACTTTCGCTCCAGTCTGAGTTAAAATGTCTTACTCTAACCGTAAATGAATTGGCAGAGGAAGAAATTTCGTCGAATTTAAGTGTTAACCTTTCGCTACTTCCCAGCCGTATGATGGGCGCATTGCCTACAGCATCGCGATACAGCTGTATACTTCGTATGTCTTGTGGCGGAGTAGTTTGCGGACCAACAGAAAAGCTATTCGGCAGGTGAGACAGCAGTGTGCGCGATTCGCTATCGGGCGTGTAAGCAGCAGATTGAGAGCTTCCTTCTTGAAGTAGTGCTGCGCAGGAGTTGCATGTAGCAATAGTAATAAGAGATAAGAAAAATACGACAATGCTGCGATTTAAAACGTACATAAGAAGTAAAGTTTGGTATGCAAAGGCTTGCCATAAATAAATTCAACAGTTAATATGACAGCCGTTAAACAAAAATCGCACTTAGTTCTTATCGATGAAATAGCTGCCGTCAAAGACGAAGTCTGCTGGTCCTGTAAGCCGTAAATTAAAATATTTACTGTGGTTAGAATCGAAGGTGAAGCTTGTTTTGAGTCGTCCTCCGCTACAATCAATGTCAAACGAAAACGTGCCTGCCTGTCCTTTGGTTTGTTTCATGTGTTGCCCGATAGAGCAAGCAAGAGCGCCTGTTCCACATGCCAGAGTAAGGTCTTCAACGCCTCTTTCATATGTTTTAATAACCAGATGATTTTTTGCGGCTTCGGTTACAAAATTTACGTTTGTTCCTGTGGGAAAAAGATCCTGCATGTAGCGAATTGTTCTGCCTTCGTCGCGCAGCTTACTTTCGTCTGAGAGTACATCTGCTTTAACCCATGTAACAACATGTTCGGTTCCCGAGTCGACAAAAACTGAAGGACGATCCAGCAAGCTTATGAACTCTGCAGCTGCGGGCTCAACCGGAAAAAAAACGGAAACTTCTTCATTTGAAATACTTGCACGGTATTCCTTATCGTGAACCATAAAGCTTAGTTCCTTACCAAAACCAGCGCGGTTCGCAAATCTGGCTAAACAACGCGCTCCATTACCGCACATCCCCGCGTCGCTGCCATCAGCATTCCTGTAAATCATTCTGTAATCTGCCTTGGCTGAAGGCTCTAAAACCAATACACCGTCGGCCCCAACTCCAAAACGGCGGTGGCAAAGACGGGGCGTAATTGCAATGATTTCATCCAGCAAAAAGCCATAAGGGCGATTGTCGAAAACAACAAAATCGTTGCCTGCTCCCTGCATTTTTGTAAACTTAAGCTCAGTTTTTTTCACTTTTCGCGTAATTCTTTATAATTCCTGTTTAAAATGATGATATTTTTTTTAGATAAGTAGTGGTCCTCGAGTTGGGAAGCTTAGAAACAGTTTATGCCATTAGAGCTAAAGCGGTTATGAATTAACTAATATATGGAGAAGCCGGCATGTGTAAATGTGGCCGGTCTTTAGGTAATGGCGTGTCTTTTCCCCGCATTAAATGACCTAATCTGAACGATAAAACAATAAATACAAGCTGTTGACGTACGTTTTGCCTTAAACTATCGCGGGCAGGATTTAACTGTTCCAGCATTTCATCTATTCGCGCATCTTTTAAAGCACTGCAAAACTTTTGTATGATTTCAGCCTGATCAAAATTTGTGAGTAATTCTACATCTTCGGTGGCTTTGTAATACCCTATATCCCGAATTAAAACTTCAAGTAAATTTAAAAGATGAATTAAACCCTCCTTATTATAGGCCGAATTCCATGAGTTTACTGTATTTGTAATAAGAACGGCATCGTATGCGTATGAAGCGCGTAAAAATTGCAGGATTTCGTCCCTCATTTCACGTAAACGATCTGCTTTATAAAATCGAGCAGTACTATAGCTACCCGAACAAATTTTGGATAAGAAAATAGCTTCGCGATCGGCCAGCCCTTCAAAGGTTTTAAGACCATATACAATTTCGTCGGGATGTAGCGGGTTTGTCCGTATTATTTGGCATCGCGATAAAATAGTCGGGAGCAAGAGGTTTGTATTATCTGAAGTTAGTATAAACATTACATCCTTTGGAGGTTCTTCCAGGAGTTTCAGGAAAGCATTTGCGGCTTCTTTTCTCATCTTTTCAATTTCTGTGATGATAATTACCTTTCTGTAACCCTCGTTTTTGCGTAATACAGCCGCCTTTTGGATAAAGTCGCGATAATACGAAATAGCATAAAATGCAGCTTTGTTTTTTGAAGTTTCCTCATCAGAAATAGTTGGGCGCCTGCTGAAATCCACCACTTCGTAAGGGTCTTTAGCCAGTAAATCTATTCTTTCTCTGAGCAGACCAATGTCTGGATCTTTGCCTGGAAGAGGTAAAAATAAGTGGATGTCGGGGTGCATGAACCAACCGGACTTCTTTGAAAAATGATGTCCTTTTAAATCTGTTAAGTTATCAATGCCGTTAATGAGTTCGGCCATGGCCAGTGCGAAAGCTTTTTTGCCACTTCCTTCGGGACCGGCAATAAGATAGGCGTGGCCTAGCCGCTCCGACCTGATAAAAGACAACAGCTGCTCTCGGGCTTGCTCCAGGCCAACAAGCCGGCGGTTACCGGGTAAAATATCGATATCGTTGTAAGGCAGATTAGTCATTCCAGACATATTCAAAAAGTAAAACAGATAATGTTATAGTTACACCGCAGTAGCCAACGAGCGCCATGAGCTGTTCAAGTATATTTACACTGCCAGCCGTGGGGGTAAGCAAAGTACGGGTTGCATCGCTTAAAAGAACAATGAGCGGCAATAGTAAAGGCAGACAAAGAACGGAAAAAATAGCGCCTTTTTGATTGGCCCGTGAAACCAATGAAGCCATTAAAGTCGATACGCTCGAAAATCCGAGTGATCCTAAAATTAACACAAAAAGAAGTTGTAGGGAATCTGCCGGCGAAAATTGTGCGGTAAGAACGGCAAACAGCAACACAGTAAGCAGAGACACCAACAACGTAAACAAAAAATTAAAGAGGAGTTTACCACAATACACAGGAATACCGGGAGTATTTAATCGCAGAAGATCAAACGTTTGCTGGTCGGTTTCCATAACAAAAGAACGTGCGAGGCTTGCAAGGGCTGCAAATAAAATAATTACCCAAAGCAAACCGCTGTACAAATCGGCTGTGAGATTTAATGTGTCGAGAGAAAAAAAAATGACCATGGTAGAAGCCGCGACAAAGCTTAAGACAGTATTTATGGCATACCTGGAACGCAACTCAAGTTGCAGGTCTTTTAAAAAAATGGCTAACGTACTATGAATCAGATCCATTCGATAATTTTAGGGTAATTACAGCGTCTGCTTGCTAAAAAAAGCTTTCGAAAACTTTTGAGATAGATTAAAAAAGCCCGTTATCCGGACATTTTGTTTTACTTACACGGTATTAATTTGAGCTGATAGTTAATTTAAGGGTATAAAAATCCACATGCATCATACAAAATACAACGTATGGATGTTGCAGTATGTTTAATTGTTTCTTTACTTTTGCAAGTCAACCAAAGTTGAGATGCGGTTATTTGAAAAATACAAAGCTTTCTGAATCATCCTATATCTATCAAATAAAGGGCGAAAACAAGGCTTGTAAGAAATTGAAATAGAGTTGAAAGTGCGACGTAGTTAGGTTAAATTTGGGCACATTAAAATTCTGATGCAGTTAGGAACTTTTGTTTAGCCGGCAATTCTTTATTTGGTGTTGCCGTTTATAAAAAAGCGTTATGATCAGCCTGTTGATCTCTCCCTGTAAAGATTTGCCGCAATTCTGAATAACAGAAGCGAACAAAAAAAGTTAATACATTTAATTTACCAATGAAGGTGTTTGAAATACTGAAATCCGGCAAAATTTTGCTGGATATTGAAGCCGGTAACAAGGAAGAGCTTATCAAGAGAATGATCAATGAGGTTGAAGACATTACCGGGCCTGATCGAATTCCCGCTATTAAAGAAGCTGTAATTCAACGTGAAAGAATTATGTCTACCGGAGTTGGAAAGTCTATAGCGATTCCTCATGCTAAAATTAGCGATATTGATTCTCATATTGCAGTATTTGCCAGGTTAAAGCGCCCGCTCGAGTTTAATTCTGTAGATGGTCAACCTGTGTCTCTTGTATTTTTATTAATAGGTGGTCTTCAAAAGGCCGGCATTCATATCAAACTTTTAAGCAAAATCTCCCGATTACTCAATCATGATGATTTCCGAAACCAGCTCCAAATTGCTGAAGATGAAGAGGCCGTTATTGAGCTTTTCCGGGAAGAGGAAGAGCACCCGGCATAGTTTTACTTTAGAAACCGCTGAAAACCGTTGTGGGTTTTTCAGCAATATGAGTGTAACCAACTTCAGTAACCGAAATATCTGGCTTAGTTTCAGAAAGGGTATACTTACGGCCTGCCTTGCCTGTAGTATTCAGTTTGGTTTTCCTGTAAACCCGGTTAATGCGCAGGAAATACAGGTACCAGCAGCCGATTCTCTATTGGCCCCGGAGTTTTCGCGTGTACATTCTGCTATACTCGACCTTGTTTACAGTAATCCCGCCTCTAATGCTATTTGGTCGGTATCTTTGAGAGATAGTTTAGGCAACGAAGTTATTGATGTAGATGCCTCTAAAATGATGCGGCTCGCATCTAACTCAAAATTGTTCACCTCAGCCGGTATTCTGGCCGGACTCGGGCCCGACTTTCGCTTTGAAACTCGAATTTATGCCGATGGTTACTTAGACGAAGATCGTTGGGTAGGCGATATTCACATTATCGGTGCGGGAGACCCTTCAATAGATAAACATTTTTATAATGACGACCCGCTATATGTATTTAACAGCCTGATCTCTCAAATACAGGAAGCTGGAATTAACTCGATTTCTGGTAGTGTATTCAATAACGAGTCTCTTTTCGATGATATAAGATATCCCCGTGGATGGGAATGGGACGATCTGTCTTTTTACTATGCACCCGAAATAAGCGCGCTTTCGTTTAACAGGAATTGCGTGGATTTAACGGTTCGTGCTACTGGAAGACCCGGAGATCTTCCAGAAATAAGCTGGTTCCCGTTTAATACCGACTATGTAACCTTTATTAACGAGCAAACGATTACACCTAGAAATCTTCGCTTTAATGAAAACTACGCCCGTATTTTAGGAACCAATACCATATTGCTTAGAAGTTCTTTACCACAGGGCTACCTCGAAAAAGAATCTCTTACTATCTCAGATCCGGCACTTTTTTTTGGAGATTCTTTTATTAAGGCCTCCGGGCAAAGGGGGCTCGAGATTTTAGGAGAGCCAATTTTAAAGCAAAACAGACAAAACACAGACTCGATGAGGCTGCTTGCAGTACATGAGTCGGAACCCGTTTCTGCTCTTATACAGCGGATAAACCGAAATAGTGATAACTTTTATACAGAGATGCTAACCAAGGCTCTCGCAGCCTATAATCTTAGCGTACAGGGTTCTACCGAAGCAGGTCTTGGTCTTGTAATGGAACAATTAGAAACTTTTGGCATAGGTTCAGGAATGATACGAATGCGGGATGCCTCTGGCATGGCAGGTGCAAATCTTAGCTCTGCTTCTGCAGTTACACTTCTGCTACATAATATGTCCGAATCTGAGTATGCAGAAGCATACAAAGAATCTCTGGCACTTGCGGGTTACCACGGTACTATGCAAAATCGCTTTCTCAGATCTCCGGCTATGGGCAGTGTTTATGCCAAAAGCGGGTTTATTGCAGGTGTTCGCACCTTAAGTGGCTATATTACTTCAGAATCTGGGAATCGCTACACATACAGCTTTCTTACAAACAATTTTATTACACGCGTAGCTCAGGTAGATCAGGTGCATGAGCAGTTTATTAATTTGATTTACACAGAACTTTAGAAATACCATGTCATCTACAGCTAAACATCATATTCTCGTAACAGACGACGAATCGAGTATCAGAAGCGCACTTAAAGAAATTTTATTATTTGAGGGTTACGAAGTAAGTGAAGCAGCCGGCGGTAAGGAAGCTATTGATTTACTGGAAAAAGAAAAATTCGATTTGTTGCTGCTCGATATTAAAATGAAAGGCATGGATGGTTTCGAATTACTCGAAATTCTGGCCGAAAAAAAATATTCGATACCGGTAATCATGCTTACCGGCCATGGAACTATCGAAACTGCAGTGCAGGCTACCCGCTTGGGAGCCTTCGATTTTCTTCAAAAACCACCCGACTTAAACCGTCTGCTTATTACGGTACGAAATGCGCTCGAAAGGGGAGTACTGGTAAAGGAAAATAGAAAGATGAAGCGGGTTATTCCTCCAACAGGTATGATTGTGGGTGATAGTCCGCTTATTTCTGCTATCAAAAAAACAATACAGAAGGTTGCGCCAACTGATGCCCGTGTTTTGATTACCGGGGAAAACGGAACCGGTAAAGAACTTGTGGCTAAAAGCCTTTATGAAAACAGCCGTAGATCTGATGAAGCATTTATTGAAGTTAATTGTGCAGCTATTCCCGCAGATTTACTCGAAAGTGAGCTTTTTGGTCATGAAGAGGGGGCATTTACCGGAGCTGTACGTAAACGTATTGGTAAGTTCGAGCAGGCACATTTAGGTACTTTATTTTTAGATGAAATTGGTGATATGCCACTTGCCGCTCAAGCGAAAGTTTTGCGGGCGCTGCAAGAAAACTCTATTACAAGAGTTGGCGGCGTAGAAAATATAAAAGTAAATGTGAGAGTACTTGCGGCAACCAATAAAGATTTGAAAACGGAAATAGCGGAAGGCAGGTTTCGCGAGGATCTTTTTCACAGGCTAAATGTTATTCCTATACAGGTACCACCACTTCGTGAGCGACGCGAAGATATACCATTGCTTGCCGAAACATTTCTGCAGCAAATGGCTCAAAAAGACATTTTGTTTGAGGGGAAATCTTTTTCTGATGAAGCTCTAAGGCAATTAAGCCTTATGGAGTGGACAGGTAATGTTCGTGAACTGCATAATGTGGTTGAACGGCTCGGTATTCTTAGTTCTGCAAATGAAATTACGCGGGAAGATGTAGATATTCTTGTGGGTGGCAAAAAATCTGCTCTCACAAGCAGTGTACCCGTGATGGAACAAATGCTTGAAGAGTATGATGATTTCCAATCGTTTAAAGAGGCCTTTGAACTACTTTTTGTAAATCATCACCTTAATAAAAATGGATGGAATATTTCCCAAACAGCAGACTCAATTGGTATTCAGCGAAGCCATTTATACAATAAAATTAAAAAATATAATCTAAAGAGGTAGATATTACCCTTATCTGTTTCGGGTTTAATCTCTATTCTGTACCCGAATACTCAATCACTTTTTATAACCATGTTTTGCGTAGTACTATGCAAAACTTTTTTTTAGCCTTTACATTTAAACGTATAATCTGATGTCAGCAAGTATATTGGACGGAAAATTTCTGTCACAAAAAATCAGGGCTTCCATTTCTGCAGATGTCTTAGACTGGGTAGAGAAAGGGAATAGAACACCAAAACTTCAGGTAATTCTTGTTGGGGAAAACCCGGCTTCAGAAACGTATGTGGGTGCTAAAACCAAAGCCTGTAAAGATGTTGGCATCGAGTCGGATACTCTTATTCTTCCTGATACGGTTTCTGAATATGAGCTTAAGGGTGTGATATCGGAGTTTAATAAAGACCAAAATACAGACGGAATTCTTATTCAGCTCCCCATACCGGATCATATCCGGAAACTGTCGATTATTGAGGCCATCGACCACAGAAAAGACGTAGATGGATTTCACCCAATGAATATAGGGCGACTAACGGTTGGTCAACCTTCCTTTCGGCCATGTACACCGGCCGGTATTCTTGAAATGCTAAACTATTATAGTATTCCAACTAAAGGAAAACATGCCGTTGTTGTTGGGGCAAGTAATATAGTTGGCTCACCAGTTGCCGTTATGCTGTCGAGGGAGAATAATTCGGGTAAAGCCACCACCACGATATGCCATAAATTTACAAAAGATCTTACCAAACATACCATAGATGCCGATTTACTCATAGTAGCAACAGGTCAGCCGGGGCTCATTACCGGGCAGATGGTTAAAGAAGGTGTGGTTGTAATAGACGTGGGTATTACAAGAGTGGCCGATCATACTACGGAAAGAGGATATCGCCTTGCAGGCGACTGTGATTTTGACACCGTGGCCGAAAAAGCAAGCTGGATTACTCCGGTTCCCGGCGGAGTAGGTCCTATGACAGTTGCTATGCTTATGAAGAATACACTGCTTGCCGCTAAGAACTCGATTTACACAGATTGAGAAATGGAATTGGTTATAACTTTTTCAGCACAAGACCTGCTTGGTTAGAGAGTGTCTGTTATATTTTGTTACATAATTAATATGATGACCCATACCATATCAAGTAGATAAAGTAAAAAGCTCCGGCAATTATGCCGGAGCTTTTTGGTTAGGCTTAAAAGTTTAAACTACAATTTAGACCTATCTATAAATTTACCTATCTATAAATTTAATGATTCATGTTGTAACGGCCATTGATAATTCAGATGACTCAGCATGAGCAGGTACAGGCTTGGGAACCGAAACCCATTGGCTTAAAGCAAGTTGCAATCTGTTTAGGATTTCGTTGAAGGTACTTTCATCCTGTTCGAGTAGAGTAAACCGAAACCCGCATTCTTTTGTGGCAAAACCCGAAAGTGGAACAACGCAAACTCCGTAAACGCACAATAAGTAATACACTAGTTTATAATCTGCTGCGCTTTGTGGTTTCATCCAGGATCGTATGGTGTCGAGCTGTTCATCAGTTAATCTTTGATAGGGTACGCTATAGTTCATATCGCAACAGTTGGTTTGTACTGTTACATAAAATGCACCACCGCCAGAGGTTATGGTAAAACCCGGAATATCGCCTAGTACCAGACGAACTTTATCCATTCGATTTTTCAGCTGTGTATTCACAGTTTTGAGCCACTGCGGATATTCGGGATGAGTCATCATTGCCGGTATAACCAGCTGTGGTAATGTTGTGGAGCAAACTTCGGTCATTTTAACGTGATCTACACGACGGCAAAAAGCATCGAATTCCGCATCGGCAGAACGGTTGTAATACTCTACCCATCCACATCTGCTACCCGGCCATGGAAATTCTTTTGAAATACCCTTCATAACAATGGCAGGTACCTTATTTCCGGCTACTTCGCAAAGGCGGGTCATTTTACCATCATAAATCAGGTTTTCATAGATTTCATCACAAATAATAAATAAACCAAATTCTTCGGCTATGTCGCAGATTTCCTGTAAAACATACTCCGGAAAAAGGGTACCTGTAGGGTTATCCGGATTAATTATTAAAATGGCAGTAATATCCGGATTTGACTCTACTTGAGATCTGATTTCACCAATATCTGGCATCCAATTGTTATCAGGGTCGAGCCGATACTGAATTAAGGGCTTGCCGGTTCGGGAAAGTTCAACACCAGAATGAGCCGGATAGGTGGGAGAGGGCATAAGAATTCTGGCCGTAGGATCTAGTAAACCATATACCCTTGCAATAGCATCACCAAGACCATTAAAAAAAGTAATGTCGTCGGCCGTAATTTGTGTGCCGCCGTAAGAGTTGGTTTTGTCTGCTAAAAATTGTCTTGTAGATGGTACGCCTTTCGATTCGCAATAGGCATAAGAACTGTCGTTATCGATCTCGTGATGAATCACCTCTTTCATCCAGGCAGGAATTTTCATCCCTTTCTGAACGGGGTCACCAATGTTTTCCCAAAAAATACGATGACCTTTCGATTCAAGCTGAAAACCTTTGGATACAATGCCTCTTATCTCGTAGTCTGATTGACCCTTGCCAGCTGGCAATAATGTATGTCGCATTGATTAATTTGTAATGATTTATAGTTTGTTTAGAATCATACCGTTTTAAATGTTGTCGCTTTGAGTATAAGAATGTTTAGTCAAAATAAAAACGATTACTTAAAATCTAAGGCTATTAATTCAAAAAGACTAATATTTTTAGTCTAAAACGTTCTTTAACTGCTTGTGATCGATAGTCTTTCATTAAGTAAAATTTAAAGCTGCACTCTGCATAATTAATAATTAGGTGGAGATTGCTATACACATTACTGCAACAGTGTGACGTTGGGAAAAAAAATAATTGCTTGTCTTCAGATTTGTCGCCCCGAAGCGTAAGTGATGCAGCATTAGATACGTACATACAGATATTCTAATCCCGTTTATATCGAATCGTTTTTCCGAAGCTTCCGTAAATTTAAATTTGACGTATTGAGAACGGTTTAATGCTTTAATGCTGTAAAATACACAAAATGGTTGCATAAATAGCGGAACAGTAAAGCTGTTAATAAGTTAAATGTTTTGTAAATAAATTGCTGTATCAGAAAAAATTTTAAATTTCTTTCTTCAAAAACAATTTGATAATCAGGAGCTCTACAAAATCGCTCTTTTTTACGTCTCTTGTCTTTTAATCCAATGTTTTGGGGCTTCTGGGGTTGAATGCTTTTAATATAAATGGTACTAAAATTCTCATAATAAGTTTTTTGTTCGATTTGTTAAATATTTTCAACCCTAAATAAGGAAAAGAGTATATTTCTATTGCTTAAGTAGGCTTTGGAAAATTTTTTAATCTGATCAATTCTAACAACAAGCCCTTTTGGTATTTATAAGTCTGTTTTGTCTCTTATTAAATAGAAGCTTTTTATAAAAATATTTTGTTGTGTTCTGTATTATCGAAAAAAATCATAGCCTTACCCAGAAAACTCGTGGTTATGGGCTATTTTAGATTCAAAATTATTTTAGGGTAAGTTTCAGCTTAAAACTTTCTCCAAACCTGTTTTTAAAGACTTCAAAATATATATTCAACAATTATTCACTTTAATTTAATCTAAGAATGAGAATTTTAGTAACAGGGGGACTCGGCTACATCGGCTCACATACCGTTGCCGAACTTCATGAAGCCGGTCATGATGTTGTGATTATGGATAATCTTTCAAATAGCCTAAAGTCGGTTCTTGAAGCGCTCGAAACGATGTGTGGAAGATCATTTCCGTTTTATGAAGCCGATATTACACGCATCGATGATCTGACCGCAATAATGAAGGCTGAAAAAAACATTGATGGAATTATTCATTTTGCAGCTAAAAAGTCTGTACCAGAGTCTTTGCAGATGCCTGTAACTTACTATGAGAATAATATTCTAGGTTTAATTAATGTGATGAGGATAATTAAGGATTATTCCATTCCTTATTTTGTCTTTTCATCTTCCTGTACTGTATATGGAGAGCCTAGTAAAGTGCCCGTTACAGAAGCTACTCCGACCACCAGTTCCCCATCGCCTTATGGAAGTTCAAAACTCTGGGCAGAACTTATGATTCAGGAATTCACAAGGCTTACTCCGGGTATTAAGTCTGTTTTATTACGATACTTTAACCCGGTTGGAGCGCACGAGTCGGGCAAGATTGGTGAGCTTCCTCGTGGCGTACCTGGTAATTTAATGCCTTTTATAACGCAAACTGCCGGGGGCTGGCGTGAAAAACTGAGCGTTTTTGGTCAAGATTACAGCACGCCCGATGGAACCTGTATACGGGATTTTATACATGTGGTAGATCTTGCTGAGGCACACGTCGCGGCTATCGACTTTGCCGCTTCTAATGACATTAGTACCGAAATATTTAATGTCGGTACCGGAAACGGGCACTCTGTTTTGGAGGTGATTCAGTCATTCGAAAAAGTAACCGGCTTAGATCTCAACTATGCTTTTGTAGATCGCCGCCCGGGAGATGTAGAGCAAATTTGGGCCGATACCACGAAAGTAACCGATGTTCTGGGTTGGAAGCCCAAATACAGCCTCGATGATATGTCGCGAACTGCCTGGGAGTGGCAGATCAAACTTGGTGATAAATCCGCATAGAACCAAAATTCCGACCTTAAAAAATCCTGAAATGTTTTTAATGTTTCAGGATTTTTTTTGACGGCTTCTTTTTTAATGCTCTTTTTCAATAATGTAAAGCTTGAAGCGTATAGTTGAGATCAATAAAAACTGCATATCAGGATTCTTTTGGCTCTTTACGGAAAAAGCAAAAAATGCTAAAAAAGGTAAGGAGCAGCGGAAACCAATCGCCTAACCGGGTGTAAAGCGTTTTTATGTTATGAACGGGCACCTCAAGTTCAAAGGCTGTTCTGGTCCAGTATTCTGTTCGGGTGTGCGCCCGACCGTCTGCGGTAATCATACCCGATATACCATTATTAGCCGACCGTACCACTGCTCTTCTCATTTCTATAGCGCGGAGCCGGGCAAACTCGTAATGTTGTATGTGTCCGCTGGTATTTCCCCACCAGCCGTCGTTGGTTATTACAGCAATAAAATCGGCACCTTTGGCTACGCTTCTGCGCACAACAGCTGGAAAAACAGAGTCGTAGCAAACAATAGCCGGTGCGCTGAATTTTCCATCCACATCATCAAATACGATCATCTCGGTGCCTTTACCGTAGCCAGCAATATTGCCCCAGTTAATGGGCAGGGGCAGGTAGCTTAGAGCGGTTACAAAAGGAACTCTTTCTACAATAGGAACCAGTCGTATTTTTTTGTATACCTTTCGGCTACCATCCGGATAAAAACCCACCGCGCTATTAAAAAAATTAAAGGCTGTTCCCGTTCCATCAACAAGGTGCACTCTGGGTGGCTCGCGATCAGTATAGTATGCGTAATAGGCGGCTCCGGTAATAACGGGTGCGTTCCATTCGGCTGCTTTATGATGTATGTGATTGTCATTAAAAGAACGCCTGCGCCGGTCTGTGCGGCTCATTAGCGCATTTTCGGGCCAGAAAACGAAGTCGGTATTTTGGGTTACAACAGAATCCAGCATGGCCGTAAGTTCAAGCAGGGGCGTGGTGCTGTCGGGGTAGCCCGCAAGGTGCAGGTAAGAATCAAAATTTGGCTGGGCAACAACAACAAATGCAGTATCAACCGGCTTAAAATCCCGAATAAAGTAAATTGAAATGGATAACAGAATGCTTGAGAAGAAAATGACTACCGCTTGCCGTGTTGCTTTTTGATGAATTAAATCCCGTATGATTTTTTCTCCTGCTTTAGCCCTGCTGTAACCATATTGCAATAGGCCTGCGACCGATAGCATTATAAAGCTAATCGATAAATAACCGGTAAGTTCAATGTATTGTACGGCCCAGCTGGCAGAAGACCAAGCATTTGCAACCGCAAGCCAGGGCCAGGCAAGATCCCATTTTAGATGAAGCCATTCGTAAGCAGTCCATAATGCCGCGGAGCCAAAAATACCGTAATAAATGCTCTTATTTCTTTTTAGCAGTATACACATACCCCCGGCTAGCAGGCTCATGATAGCCGCATTGGCAACAATAGCAGCAACGCCACCGGCAACAGTTGCCATCATCAGCCAGTAGGTTCCGGTTATATTCCATACCAGAAAAGCCGGGTAGGTAATCTTTGCAGCAGACCGGAATCCATCGCTTTCCCATATCAGCCCGTATATTAGCATAAATGCAGGGATTACAAGTATGGGAAATGGAAACGGGGGATAGCCTAATCCCAATAAAATGCCTGCAAAAACAGACCGGCTTACAGGTTTTTTCCAAAAAGGTGTGTTAAGGTGATGGCTCACGAAGTCGATTCCTGATAGTTTTTTCCGGCTAAAATGAAAACAAATTCTCCTTTAACCTTTGGTTTTTCCTTCATTTTTTGAAGAACATCATGAATACTGCCTCGCACGATTTCTTCATACATCTTGGTTAGCTCTCTGCCTATACAGCATAGTCGCTCATCATTACACACTTGTTCAAACTCTGTGAGTAAACGAATTATACGGTGCGGACTCTCAAACATAATTACAGTACAATCCGACTCCGCTATTTCAGAAATTTTAGTTTTGCGACCTTTTTTGGCTGGCAAAAATCCTTCAAACAGAAAACGATCAGAGGGGAGACCGCTGGCAGAAAGTGCTACAATACCGGATGAAGGGCCGGGTATCGGTATCACCGGAACCCCTTGTTGATGAGCCGCTCTTACTAGCAAAAATCCAGGATCTGAAATCGCCGGTGTTCCGGCATCAGAAATAAGCGCAATGGTACTACCCGACTGTAGCCTGCGAATGATGTCAGATGTTTTTTGATGCTCGTTGTGCTGATGATACGCTAACATGGGGGTGAGAATTCCCATTGAGCGCAGAAAACTGCCGCTGGTTCGGGTATCTTCGCAGGCAATTACATCTGCATGTGTTAGTACTTCAAGAGCCCTCGGACTCAAATCCGACTTATTCCCTATTGGGGTACCGGTAATATACAGCGTGCCAGCTTCCAGTATGTTTTCAGATTGATTCAAGATATTTTGATTAGTCGAGTGATAGTAGCCTCAAAAAATGGAAGGCTTCGTATAACCGTAATTAGAAACGATTTCTGCCTTGAACCCAAAAATATATTCATAGAACAGACTACTATGCTGCGGTTTTAGTTTATGGTCCGGCTTGGAATAAGGCCCAATCTTACGGTTTTTAAAGCCTTCTGATAATAGCAAAGTATTTTCGAATGAAGCACTGTGTAACTAATCAGGATAAGATACCATTTTGTGTTTGCTTCTACATTCCTAAAATTGATTTCTAAAGCTATGTTTATGAATATTTCAATAAGTTTCAGTATGTTTCGTAGCTGTACTAATGTTCATTTAAATAGAAGAAGACTTTGAAAAACCTTCTATTTTGTTCGTATTCGATGCCGGAGCAAAAATAAAACCGGAGTATAAGCTATCTATTCGAGGATTTTATTTTTGCTCCAA
>JAIULZ010000034.1 GCA_022565805.1 Balneolales bacterium | reverse complement strand
CCTTGGATCAAAAATAAAATCCTCGAATAGATAGCCTATACTCCGGTTTTATTTTCGCTCCGGCGTAGAATACGAACAAAATAGAAGGTTTTTCAAAGCCTTCTGTGAAAAATATTTTCAATTAATTTACAATGGATAAACAGCCAAATTACAGCAGTCTATTTTACCTTAATCCTATACCTTCCTGGGTGTATGATTTGGATACTTTTCGAATTCTTGATGTAAATGAGGCTGCCACTAAGCACTATGGATACTCAAAAAAAGAGTTTTTAACGTTTACCCTAAAAGATCTTCGGCCAACCGGAGAAATTCCTAAATTGGTTGCAGCCCATGTAGATATTGATAAAAAGGAAGGGAATATTTTCTTTGGTATTTTCACCCATCAGAAAAAGAATGGTGAACTAATCCGGATGGAAATCAATGGTCATAAAGTATCTTATATAGATAAGATCTGTATGATGGTGATCTGTAAGGATGTAACCATAGAAGAAGAGCATGTAAGGCAGCTTAAAGAATCTGAGCTACGCCTAAAGGCGGCTTCAGCAATTGCCAAATTGGGATACTGGCGGCTGGAACTCGCTGCCAACACGCTTTCATGGTCAGATGAAGTCTACAGGATTTGGGGCAGAGAAAGAGATTTATTTACAATTCATTTCGAGAACTTTTTCCAAACTATATATTCTGATGACAGAGAAGCATTCTTAAGGGAGCAGGACGTAGCGGTTGCCGGTGAAAAGGAGCTCAATTTTATCCATCGGATAATTTTGCCGGATGGAAGTATTAGATGGGTGCATGAACTAGGACGATTGGTTAAGGATGAAAATGGAAAACCTACAGCCATAGAGGGAACCGTTCAGGATATTACCAAACATAAAGAAGCCGAGCTGCAACTGAACGAAATAAGTGAAAAACTTAGGGATAGTGAGAAAAGGTTCAGAATTGCTCAGGAAATATCTCCCGATGGATTTACTATAATGCATCCTCTGCGTAATGAAAAACAGGAGATTATCGACTTTACATGGGTTTATCAGAACGAGGCTATTGCGCGAATTAACGGTATTGAACCAGCTAACGCAGTTGGTAAACGGCTTCTGGAAGTCTTCCCTGCACACTATGAAACAGAACTTTTTCAAGCTTACAAAGATGTTGCAAACATAGGTAAATCCAAGATAATAGATGAAGTTTATGTGGGAGATATCGTTTCGGTTCCTACATGGCTCCGGCTGGTAATTGTGCCTATGGGTAATGATATAGCTATACTTACACAGGATATAACAAAAAGTAAAGTAGTTGAAAAGGCTTTGCGCGAAAGTGAGGCAAGATTCAGAACTATTTTTGAGATAGCATCTCTCGGCATTGCACAAGTTAACCCCTCGAATGGCCAAATTATTTTGGTGAATTCCTATTATGAGATTATTACAGGCTATACAAGGGAAGAACTCCATAAAATGAGCTTTGTAGAACTTACCCACCCCGACGATAGGGAAAAAGATTGGGAAATTTTTTCAAAAGCTATGCGCGGTGAATCGGAATACAGAAACGATAAGAGATACATAAAAAAAGATGGCAGCATTGTTTGGGTTCGGCTTCACGTTGCGTTTATCAGAGATGAGAAAGGCAAACCTTATCGCACTGTGGCTATCTGCGAAGATATCACATCACAAAAAGAGGAAGAGCACCGATTAAAACTGCTGGAAAGTGTTATCACAAACACGAAAGATTCAATTTTAATAACAGAAGCGGAGCCTTTTGATCTGCCCGGCCCAAGAATTCTGTATGTAAATGAAGCATTTACTAAAATGACAGGTTACACTGCCGATGAAGTTATTGGGAAAACTCCAAGAATTTTACAGGGTCCAAAATCAGATAAATCAGAACTGGCAAGGCTTGGCAGAGCCATTAGAAATTGGGAATCTTGTGAAATCACTACGATTAACTATAAAAAGAATGGCGAAGAGTTTTGGATCAACTTTACTGTAACTCCTGTTGCAGACAAAAAACGATGCTACACACATTGGATAGCTATCGAAAGAGATGTAACGGAGCAAAAAAATAATGAAATTAAGAAAGAGATTTTACATAAAATTAGCAGGGATTTTTCATTTGAAAACGACCTGCTAACGTCTGCCGGTAACCTTTGTAAAACAATAAGTGAATTTGGAGACTTCGATTTTGCTGAGCTATGGCTACCTAATGTTGAGAACACGCAAATCTTGCTGACTGCTCAAAATGCTACGTCCGAAAACGCTGAATTATTTTATAGAGAAAGTAATTCGATAAGCTCTGCTCCTATCTTTGCCGGATTACAAGGTAATGTTTTACAAACAAGGTCGATGCTTTTATGGGAAGACGTGTCTGAAAAGAATGACTTTATCCGAAAAGTAGCAGCCAGAAAAGCAGGGATAAATACGGCTTTAGGATTGCCTTTACTTTTTAGCCAAAGTGTAGTTGGGGTTTTGGTAATTGGTTCGAGGCTTAAGGTAAGTTGCCTTAAAAGTTACGTAGGCGTTTTTAAGGAACTGGAGCCGTTTATTGGTTCTGAGATAAACCGTAAACGGTTAGAAAATGACTTAAGCCATATGTATGAGGCTATACCTGATATACTCTGCTTGACGGATTTCAGAGGCAGGTTTTTAAAAATTAACAAGGCAGGGTGTACATTGCTGGGGTATTCTGAGGAAGAAATTCTATATAATTCTTTTAATGAATTTGTGCATCCCGAGGATAAGGATCTTTCTTTTAATGAAGTGATGAATCTGGCTGCGGGTAAAAGAATATTCAAATTTGAAAACCGCTACATTACCAAAACAGGAGAGATTGTTTGGTTGAGCTGGACCTGTAATTCTGCGTTAGAAGAAGGGCTCATATACGCTTCTGCTAAAAATATTACCGAAGAAAACAAACTAAGAGAGCTTAACCGTATGACCTCCAAATTGGCCAAAATTGGCAGTTGGGAAATTGGTGTAACCCAAAAAAGCCTGTTCTGGTCAGATATGGTTTATGAGCTTCACGAGACCTCCCCAAAAGAATTTAGACCAGACTTGGAAACGGCCATTAACTTATACCGGGAAGATTTTCGGGAAAAAGTAGCAGAATTAGTGCAAAATTCTATTAAAACAGGTGTTCCTTTCGATTTTGAAGCAGTCTTGGTAACCCTTAAACAAAATGAAAAATGGGTAAGGGCAATTGGTAATGCCGAAATGATAGATGGGAGGTGCCAACGTATATACGGTAGCTTTCAGGATATCAACGAAAGAAAAGAAGCTGAGCTACGCCTGCAGTCTCTGGCAGATAATTTGCCGGGTGTGGTATTTCAATACTTTGTGTATCCCGATGGCACAGATGCCCTTAAATATGTTACTAAAGGAGCCTATGAGATTTGGGAATACAGCCCTGAGGAGGTAATGGCAAATATTGATTTAGTGTGGGATCAAACTAAGGCCGGTGGTGATTTTGATGATGTAAAGCAAAGTATCAGAGAATCAATTAAAACGAAATCGAAGTGGGTTTCGCGATACAAGAGTATTTCTCCAAGTGGTAAAATTAGAACACTCCTGGGAACTGGTACCCCAATTTTTATGGCCGATGGTACTGTATTATACAACTCAGTTGTATTAGATATTACGCAAGAAGCCCAAAATGAAGCCCTTTTAGAGCAAGCAAGTGAAATGGCAAAAATAGGCAGCTGGGAACTGGATTTGATCTCCAACGAGAATGAAAATATGTATTGGTCTGCCATGACCAGGGAAATATTGGAAGTAGACGAAAATTATAATCCATCCCTCACCGCAGGGTTTGAATTCTACACAGAGGAGGATAAGCAGCGTATCCAAAAAGCGGTCGAAAAATTAATTCAGGAAGGAGGAGAATTTGATGAAGAGCTTCTTATTGTTACCTCTTCCGGAAAAGAAAAATGGATAAGGTGTATCGGCAAAAGCGAACGGGTTAATGGTAAATGTGTAAAAATCTATGGAAGCTTTCAGGACATACATACTTCTAAATCTCTTGAAATAAAGATTCGGGAAATTCTGGTAAGTATATCAGATGCTTTTTACGCTATGGACAAAGCCTGGAACTTCACATATTTCAATAAGGAAGCGGAGAACCTGCTTGAACGAAAAGCTGATGATGTACTGGGGAAAAATATTTGGGAGTTATTCCCTGCAGCAAAAGGTACGCTCATTCAAAAAGTGTATTATAATGTGAGCGAAACCGGAAAGTCAGAATCATTCGAATATTTTTACCCCGGTGATGAAAAATGGTATGAAATCAATGCATATCCTTTTCAGGGGGGAGTTTCTGCGTATTTTAAAAATATCGATGAGCGGAAAAAGGCCAAGCAAAATCTTGAAAAAGCCTATGAAGAAAAAAACAAGATTCTGGAAAGTATTGGAGATGCTTTTTTTACGGTTAACAAAAACTGGATCATCACTTATTGGAATAAAGAAGCCGAAAACTTTATTGAGCGCAAAAGAGACGAGTTAATTGGAGATAATCTCTGGAATTTGTTTGTGGAAGCCGTTGATACAGATTTTTACAGACAGAGCCATAAGGCAATGGAAACCGGAGAAACGGTTAGTTTTGAGGATTACAATAGTGCTGTAAATAAATGGATTGAGGTAACTATTTATCCTACAGATGAGGGCCTGTCTGTTTATTTCAAAGATGTAAGCTTGCGAAAAGAAGCCGATATTCGTCTGATACAAGCGAACGAACGTTTCGAAAAAGTAACCGAAGCTACTAATGATGCTATTTGGGATTGGAATATCGCAGAAAATACGCTCTATTGGGGAGGAGGTTACAAAACCCTTTTTGGATATCAGGTTGATAAACTTCCGCCGACTATCGCATCATGGACTGCTTTTATCCATCCGGATGACAAAGATTGGGTTGTTCGCGGAATGAATAATTTACTTGAAAAAACGAACGGTTATAACTGGATTGCCGAATATCGCTATAAAAGAAACGACGATTCGTATGCCAATGTGGTAGACAGAGGGATTATAATAAGAGACCACAAGGGAAAACCCATACGAATGGTTGGTGCAATGACCGATATCTCTGAGCGTAAGCAATTTGAACAACAACTTTTAGAATTAAACGCTTCGCTAAAAAAACACGCTCGCGAATTAGAACTTACGAATGAAGAGCTAGAGCAGTTTGCATATATAGCCTCACACGATTTACAAGAACCGCTTAGAATGATATCTAGTTTTATGGATCAATTAAAGCGGAAATACGAAAACCAATTAGACGAAAAGGCGCTTCAGTACATCTACTTTGCAACCGATGGAGCAAAGCGAATGAAGAAAATTATTTTGGATCTGCTGGAATATTCCAGAGCGGGTAAGTTCACAGAAGCTACAGAAACGATCGATTTAAATGAATTAATTGAGAACTATCAGGTTCTCAGGAGAAAAATAATTCAGGAAAAATCAGTTCAGATAAAAATGGATAAACTGTCAAAACTGGAATCGTACAAGGCACCATTAACACAAACCTTGCACTGCCTTCTCGACAATGCAATTATTTATTCCAAAGAATCAGAATCACCCCAAATTACTGTTTCTATGAACAATTTGAGCGATTTTTGGGAAATAAAAATAGCTGATAATGGCATCGGAATTGACCCAAACTTTCATCAAAAGATTTTCGTTATTTTTCAGCGATTACATAATAAGGGGCATTACGAAGGTACGGGTATCGGCCTGTCTATAGTTAAAAAGCACGTGGATTCCTGGGGTGGCAAATTATGGCTGGAGTCTGTGCCGGGAAAAGGGTCTGAATTTTATTTTACTATTCCTAAAAAAGAACTCTCTATTTAAAATACTATCCCATGAAAATCATAAAAAACTTGAGGGATATTGTAGAACGGAATTGTATTTCTAAAGATAGAGATTCAGCAACACTGGCGTATTGGAGTGAGGTAGTATTTGCGAGGTGCGTGTTTATACTGGCGCCACTCAGTTTAATAGCTATCATTCCTGCATTATACATTACCATCCATACTCAATCCTATTCGATTTTATGGTTTGATGTCTTTTGTATACTGCTCTTAATTTTTGTTGGTTATGCTCCAGGTATATCTGTAAAAGCCCGGAAGATAATTTTGATATCTTTAGTATTATTAACAACCTATGTTCTTTAAAAGAGTTAGGTTCTTTTGGCCCCGGGTTAGTTTACTTGCTCTCTGCCACTGTAATAAGTTTACTTCTTTTTCCTGGTACAAAAACATCTGTACCCTTTATACTTACGCTGCTATTCTGTACTCTATATGGATTTCTTATTCATATTAAATATGTGGAAATACAGGCAATGCATGAAAACTACGTAACGGAATGGATTGCCGTATCATCAAATGTATTGTTTTTGTCAGCTGTGTTTTCTTTAATCATTCCTTTCTTTTTTTCAAAGTTAGAAAGAGTACTTGAAGAAAAGAATCAATTGCTTGAGTCTGTTCGCACAACAAATATGGAGCTTAAAAAATCAATTGACGAAGTAAAGTCTAAAAACCTGGAGTTGGAGCAGTTTGCTTATATTGCTTCACATGATTTGCAGGAGCCCCTGCGTATGGTTACCAGCTTTATGGATAAATTGAAGCAAAAATACCAGAATCAATTGGATGAAAAAGCACATCAATACATTAACTTTGCTACTGATGGTGCAATTAGGATGAGAGAAATTATTTTGGATTTGCTGGAATATTCCAAAGCGGGAAAGTTTACGGGAGCAAAAGTAACTGTAGATTTAAATGAGTTGGTGGAGAACTACAAGGCCCTTAGAAAAAAAGTAATTAGCGAAAAATCGGTTGCCATACACAGCGAAAGTCTGCCTAAATTACAATCGTACAAGGCACCATTAATACAGACCCTGCACTGCCTCCTCGACAACGCAATTTATTACTCCCAAGAAGGTCAAACCCCTAAAATTACCGTATCGGTGAATAGTCTTAGTAGTTGTTGGGAATTTAAAATAGCTGATAATGGAATTGGTATTGAACAGCAGTTTCATGAAAAGATTTTCGTTATTTTTCAACGACTACACAACAAAGGGCAGTACGAAGGTACTGGTATCGGCCTGTCTATAGCTAAAAAGCACGTGGAATCCTGGGGTGGGAAAATATGGCTTGAGTCTGAACCGGGAGAAGGATCAGAGTTTTACTTTACCATTCCAAAACACCGATTTTATATATAATTATATGAAGACAGCACATATTTTATTAGTGGAAGATAATGAGGGAGATATTATCCTTACCCTTGATGCATTCGAAGAAAGTAAAGTAAAAACTAAAATAAGCGTAGTTCGAAACGGGCAGGAAGCGTTAGACTATTTATTCAGAAAAGGAAAATTTGAAGAATCTAAAAAACCAGATTTAATTCTGTTAGATATTAATATTCCAATATTTAGCGGGCATGAGGTGTTGGGCAAAATTAAACAGGATGATGTTCTTAAAAAGATTCCGGTAATTATGCTAACAACCTCGTCTAACCAAAAGGATATAGACAAAGCTTATGAAAACCATTGTAACAGCTATGTCAAAAAGCCTCTCGATATGGATGAATTTTTGGATGCAATTTTAAAGATCGAGAATTTTTGGCTACAGTTGTCAACATTAGCAGATTAAATATGGAAAGCAAAAAAGATTACAGCGGGGGATTGTCAATTATCGTGATTGAAGATAATCCCGGAGATTTTGTGCTAATTGAAGATTACCTGATCGAAAAATTTGAATCGATTTCAATCAGGCAATTCACAGACTATAAATCAGTGTCTTACTTTTTACAAGAAGAAAACCATAATAGTAATCTGATATTACTCGATTTGAACTTGCCGGATGTAAGCGGGCTTACCTTAGTAAAAAATATGATTTCATTAAGCTCCCTAATTCCAATAATCATTTTAACAGGTTATGCAGACCTGCCCCTTGCCAAAAAAAGTTTAGAGTTAGGCGTCTACGATTTTCTGGTGAAAGATGAGGTCAATCCCGCCTTGTTACACAAGAGTATTGAGTTTGCCATAAGCCGGAGCAGCTATGTAAGACAAATTGAAAGACAAAATGAGAAGCTTAAAAACATTGCATGGACTCAGTCGCACGTTGTTCGCGCACCGCTTGCAAGAATATTAGGAATTATGAACTTGATTGAGGAAAACCCAGAAGATCATCAAGAGATGCTTTTTTGGCTAAAACATTTGAGAAACTCCACCAACGAAATGGATGAAGTGGTGCAGAAAATAGTTAATGAAGCACAAACCATAAATTAAATGAACAAAACAGTACTGATTATAGATGACGACCCTATAATCAGAATTATTTTACAGAAAATGATACAGATTGTTGATGCATCTGCTATTTGCTATCAGTTTGAAAACGGAGAAGTCGGCTTATCGTATCTAAAAAACCTTAAAAGCCCGTTAGAGCACCTTATTGTGCTTTTAGACATAAATATGCCGGTATTAGATGCTTGGGGTTTTTTAGATGAGTTGCAAAAAATAAGTCTCAAAAGCATTGATAATCTGCAGTTTTATATTGTTACCTCATCTACCGATGAGAGCGATAGAATCAAAAGCCAATCTTACCCCGCAATTATAAAGTTTTATACCAAACCACTTTCCAAACAAGATGTTATTGATATTTTGAATTCTTAAGCAACATGCTGAATTGTATTTTAAAAAATACTTGTTCTGCTCCTGTAATAAGAATACCAGAATATATCAATTCAAACCGGGGTTCAATTTTTACTACAGGGCAGAAGTCGAGTAAAAGACTAGTTTTGCAAAGTCTTCTAATAGATAGCGCCCAAGTTAGCTATTTGCGATTAGCAACTTGCCCCAATTTCAACAAAATAGCCTTTTTCCTCCTTGGTAATGTATTTGAAGAAGAGTGTACGAATTTAATGCGTAAGGCATAGATTTTGCAGGTACTGTTTAAACGATGAAACACAAAGTTTAGATTAATTGGGCGCACACAGCCAACTGCTTTAGATCGTAACAAAAAGCATCATTATATTAGCAATTTACCAGACTGCACAATCAGGTGTTTAAATAAATGAATTATCCGTCATGAACTTACATGAAATTCTGGATGCTGCAAAGGAAGCCGCGTCCTTAGCAGGAAAGATCACCCTTCAATATTTTCAAAAAAATCCTGAAGTATTTATAAAAGAAGATAACTCGCCGGTAACCCGTGCCGATCGCGAAGCTGAAGAGGCTATGAGAAACTTTATTATTTCCCATTTCCCGGAACACGGTATAATTGGAGAAGAATTTGGTACTATAAACGATGATGCCGATGTGAAATGGATTTTGGATCCCATCGATGGCACAGTGGGTTTTATTCATGGTATTCCTTTATATACCAATTTGATTGGAATTACCATGGGCGGTAAAGCAGTGGCGGGTGTAATTAATGCGCCGGCAACCGGAGAAATAATTTACGCTGCAGACGGCCTCGGAGCACACTATAACGGCAACCGGGCTAAGGTAAGAACCGGGCGCGATTTTGCAGATTTAAGTATGATGACCTCCGACGTGCAATATTTTTCCAAATACGGATACAAAAAAAGTTTCGAAGAGTTGCTTACCCGTGTTGGAACCCACCGTACTTACGGAGATGCATACGGCCATCTTATGGTGGCATCGGGTCGCGCCGATATTATGATGGACCCGGTTTTAAGTATTTGGGATGCGGCAGCCCTTTTGCCTGTAATAGAACAGGCAGGTGGTTCGTTTACTGATCTTCTGGGAAACGCAAGAATAGACGGCGGGAACGGATTTTCGTGTGCGCCGGAACACAAGGAAAAATTACTGCATATTTTTAAAACTTATTCATGATTACTGCTCGTACAATTTTAAAGTTTTCTCTATTACTGTCCGCCGTTTTTTTTATTTCTGGTGGACTATTTGCCGGTTTTGCTAATGTAAATGATGATGATTTTGATCCATACCCGCGTTTGGTATATGAGTTTAGAAGTTTAGAAGCAAATTTGAGCTATTCTCCCGAAAACAGATCTGTTAATGGATCTGTGCTTTATAAGGTACAGCCGCGCATTGCCGGTGCTGGTAAGCTCGAACTTCATGCTGGCTCGCTCGATATTAAAAAGGTGAGAGTTAACGGTGAAGAAGTTTCTCATACCCATAAAGTTGGAATACTCGAAATTTCTGTTCCGGATAATATTACGTCCGCAATGCAGTCTTTTGAGCTGGAAATAAGCTACGCTTCGCTAAGCAAAGGGGTGTTTAATGTAACTCCATCCGGTACCCATTTTACCAGTACCGCACCGGGAAGACGTGCAGACTGGATTCCTGTATTTGAGCATCCTCGTAATGAGTTTTCCACGATCTTTTCTGTTTCTCTACCCGAGGGTAAGCGTCTTGTATCTAACGGAATCCAAACATCGGAAAGTGCTGATGAAGATGGCCGGGTAGTTTATCGTTTCGAATCTGAGCAGCCAATTGCCTCTACAGATCTGGTGTTCTTTGCCGGAAATCTGGAGTACTCCGAAACCATGATTGGCATTAAACCCGCAAGAATTTACAGTGAGCCAGGTACACTTTCTTCGGAAAGAAGAAACGAGGCGCTGCGGGAAATGATTAACGATGTGGCACAACTACAGCGCAAACTTCGGTTCGAGCTACCGGGAGACGGCCTATCGGTTATCTATTTACAGGACCACATGTGGGAGCCCAGACTTTCGGTGGCTTCTATGGTTATTGTGCCGCTAAATTCTTCCGATTCCCGGCATCTTCTCCGCCGTGGCCTCATTAATCAATGGTTTGGTGTACGTCAGAGAGCGGCAACCATACACGATATGAGGGCACAGGTTTTTATGCAGGCTGCCCTTTACAGGTTTGCATTTAGCAATGGCTCTATAAGTAATTTCTCGATGTATGATTCTCCTGATCACGCATTTACAGGCTATAGCTCCCTTGAGCCACAACTTTGGCCAGCCGTTTATGCTGTAGCCGCAAAGTTAGACAGCGCTTATTTATCTATAATCGAGAATTCTCTTCAGGATTTGATTCGTTCGCAGAATGCAATTTTTAGCTGGGACGATTACCGGCGATTTTGGTATGGCAGAAGTGGAGTGCCATTTCCTGAATTTCCGGAACTGAATATAAACGGTTTGGATGAGCCTGGTTCAGAAAGAATTCTGAATGCCGCAATAGAGATTGATAGGGAAAAAAGTATGGTACGTTTGGTATTAGAGCCTAGAAGTCCTCTTACCCGAGATACGCTAAAAGTGCCCGTACTTTTATTTGAGAGAGGCGGAGATTATAAAACAAAAATGATTTCCATGTACCGTACCGGCGGAGAGTTTTCCATCAGTTATGAAACACCACCGCAAAATGTGGTTATAGACGCGTCTGTATTCGATGATCTGCGGTTTTTTGAAATGAAAAATCTGGATATGTGGCTTTTTCAGCTTAGGTCAGATCCAAGCCCTGTACGCAGGGCAGAAGCTGCTAAAATGATGCCGCGCTTCCGCGATGATCCTGATATTCAGCTGGCTATGCAGGATTTTATTCGTCGGGAAACCGTTTCTGAGGTGAGAACGGCCATGATTCGCTCCTTAAGCGATATCGTGGAAGGCGCAAGTGGTACACAGCAGGTCTTTATAGAAATGTCTAGAAATGCCAGAGGAGAAGAGCTTCAGGCCGCTATAGATGCTTTATGGCATTACAAAGGCAATGAGGCCGTTATTTCTGCAGTTGGAAGGATTGCCCAAAATTCCGAAAATGTTCCGGCTGCCGTTTCGGCCATCAGCGTCTTTCGTCGGGTTGCTTCCGAAGAAAAGTTTAACGAACTCGCCCGTTCTATTCTGGTAAGTGGTTCGCGGCCGGCTGCGGTTCGGGCTGCTGCTCTTGAAGAACTATACCGCCTAGACGATATGGATACTGCTGTGTTTACTAGCCTTGATATACTTGAGCGAAGTAATTTCCCGTATGCGATGCGCAGCACGGCCTTAAGAATGCTGGCAAGACATGGTAAAGCCGAAGAAATAGCCGAAGTTATGCCATTGCTAATTACAGATGCAGATGCCCGTTTGCGCTACGAAGCCGTTGGTTATTTTGAGATTCTGAGCGAAAATATGCGAAATAATCTTCTCGAAACGGTAGATGGCAGTGAGCGGGATCCGCGTGTTCGCGCCGCATTACAAAAATACTTTTAATGTGCATCTAACTGAAGAACATGGCGATACATTCTATGAATCAATTATTTTTGAAAAGTATAGCCTAAACCCTTGGTTCCTCCTTTGATAGTGTAATTTGCTTTTGTACTGTGTTTTCTGTGAATGGTTTACTCAACGTGCTCAGGTACGTTTCTGCCACCATTTCATTGAATCTTTGATTAAGCCAAATTTTTTTGTTGAATAATGCAGGATAGGAAGTAAAATGAAAAAAGCCGGTGGTCAGCCGGCTTTTTAGTGAGTTATGTGAAATAACCCGGGTTATACTCAAAAGAGTTTCGTTCTGGGAACTGCATATCAGGAATAACGAGCCCATTTAATGAGTTCTTTTAGGGAAGCGCTCTTACCATACATAAGAATACCAACGCGGTAAATTCTGCTACTGAGCCACATCAACCCGATAAAGGTGAGTATCATTAGTACAATGGCGAGTCCGATTTCCCAGAAAGGAACATTCATTATGGCCATTCGAACCGGCATAATAATAGGACTAAACAGGGGAATAAGAGAGAGCGTAACTGCAAGGGTAGAATCCGGATCGGTCGAAACGGGACTTAGAAAGAAAATCGGGATGATAATAGGAAGCGATACAATAATGGAAAGCTGTTGGTTCTCGGTTTCGGATTCCAGTGCAGAGCCTACTGCCGCAAATAGTGCGCTGTACATGAGATACCCAAGAAGGAAAAACACAATGAAGCCAACCATAAGCCCGAGGCTAATTTCCGGCATGGTGAAGGGAAGCTCTGCCTCGGCAGCTCTCAGAGCTTCCTGAGTATCTGCACCTCCACCGGCAGCGGATGCATTCGATCCAAAGAAATAAAGTAAAATAGGTGCGCTTAAAGCGGAAATTCCGGTGATAGCCAGCGCCCAAAAAACAAACTGAGTTATGGCCAGCGCTCCTACGCCCATAACTTTGCCAGTTAAGAGTTCAAATGGCCGTACAGAAGAGACGATTACTTCTACAATACGGCTGGTTTTCTCTTCAATTACGCCACGCATTACAATACCGCCGTAAATAAACATAGAGGTGTACATAACCATGCCGAGACCAATACCAAGAAATACGAGCATTCCGGCGTCTTGCTCTTCATCTCCGGTTTCTGTAAGAACTCGCGTGGTTAGTGAAACCCGCTCGGTCATAATAGAGCGCACTTCATCGGGCACTTCGGCGCGGTCCAGCTTTTCATTTCGGATGCTTGTTCGTAGCGCGCCTTGTATCTCGGTAATGAAACCAATACCGCCTGTTCCGCCATAAATAAGCTCGGGACTACGATCACCGGTAATAATATCTTCAGTAATTACCACATAACCCTGTATTTCACCCTGCATAACGCGTTCGCGAATACTGTCTATAGACTGGGTTTCGTCGGCAATTAGGAACAATTCCGGATTCATTTCGGCCATTCGGGGGGCAATAGTGCCGGTTTCGTCAGCCACAACAACAACCCGCTGCGTATCGGGCGAAAGCAGAATTACGGCTATGGGTATAAGGAAAAAAGACAGGAAAATAAGCGGAGCCAAAAGTGTGGTTATAATATAGGCTTTGCTCGTTACGCGGCTCAGGTATTCGCGTTTAAAAATGATGGCAAACTTATTGAAATGCATTTATGATACCTTGTTTTGGATAGCTTTACGGGTAACAGAATCGTTTACAGTACTAATGAAAATTTCCTGAAGGCTGGGTTGCACAAATTCGAAAAGGGTAATTTCCACTTTGTCTACAGCTTTGCGTAACACCTGTTGCTCATTAATTCCTTCGAGTAGCCGTATTTCTGCGTAGTTGGCAGAACGGTTATTTATACGAACATGATCAAGATCATCGAGAAAGCTGTCGTCTCCGCGGAAACCGATTCGAACAGTATTATTACCAAATGAGCGTTTAATATCGCTCAGGCTACCCGTAAGTATGATGCTTCCTTGACTAAACAAGCAGATATCATCGCACATTTGTTCAACCTGTTCCATACGGTGTGTGGCAAATAAAATGGTTTTTCCCTTTTTATTTAGTTCAATAATTACTTCGCGCAAAAGCTCGCTGTTTATAGGATCTAAACCGCTAAAAGGTTCATCAAAAATGCAGATCTCCGGGTCGTGGGCAATTGTAGAGATAAACTGAATTTTTTGCTGCTGACCCTTCGACAGGTCGCCAAGGTTCTTTTTTGTCCAGTCGATTGCTCCAAAACGATCGAGCCAGTATTGCAAAGAAGCGCGAGCGTCTCTATCGGTCATCCCCTTGAGCCGGGCCAGGTAGAGAAGCTGCTCCCCAACCTTCATTTTTTTGTACAATCCTCTTTCTTCAGGTAAATAGCCGATAAGCTGCTGACTCTGCGGACCCGCTTTTTGTTCTTTAATGAGAACCGAACCACTATCGGGTATTGTAATGTAATTTATCATTCGGATGGTTGTCGTCTTTCCGGCGCCGTTGGGACCAAGGACACCGAAGATACTTCCCTCATTTACATTGAATGAAACATTATCTACGGCGAGAAAATCACCGAAACGTTTCACAATAGAGTCGATTTTAATTATAGACATGAAGACCGCTTAATTTTAATTAGCATGATTTTTTAAGATGCAGTAATGTAGTAACTCTTTTTGCTAAGAAACATGAATATGAATATTCTATACGGCAGATACTGCGATGCCGGTCGTAAAAGTAACTGAAAGTACTTCGATTTTTCGTATTTACGTAAAGAAACCTGCCTGTATCCCCGAATTGAAGTAATCTAAAGATTGAAATGCTATCCCATATCGGTACAAGCTTATTGAAAACGAATAAAATATGCGAGGATTAGAATGGTCTATTAGTATTTAGGAGCTTTTTTCGGATTATGGCCGCAAATGTTGCACAACGGCATATTTTTTTTTATTTAAGTAAAGCTACAGAGATGCAATAACATGCTTTTGCAAAGTTTAGTAACATAAAAATTCGTAACAATTTACTTTCCGAATTTTAATATTTGTTCTGTTAGCATTATAATTACATATGGTAGGCCTTAAAAATCGGATTTAAAGAAATGCGAAAGCGAAACTTTGGGAGTATTTAAACTAGTTACCCGACGCATAGGGTCACAAAAAATACAAGCAAATGAAGGCTTATTTTTCAAGTTTGCTTCTGAGTGCAGTTTCTTATCAGCATTTCCTTTTTTTAAGAAGTGCCAGAAATGTATAGTGTCGAGAAATTAGCTCAAGAACATGGCACTTACAGGAAGTTTTTAAGATGTCTGAAACCGTTCTTAAAAGACAATAGACATGCAATTCATTAACTATGTGTAGACATGATGTAAAGTACGCCTTGCGGTACAAATAAATCTTGAAGAGCCAGCTTTCAAAAAGTAAGTAAATATTTTTTTATTAAAATGATTGTAAAATGGCGGTGCCATTTGGTTTGATAAAAAAAGATTATGCTATTTAAGTTTCTCTGAAAATCTGTATTCTGTTGTGTTTTTAATGAGTATGGGTTATTTGCGTATATGCTTCAAATTCACCAATAATTTTAAATATGAATATTATACATCTAAGTTTTGAGTGCTACCCGATTGCTAAAACCGGAGGACTCGCAGACGTTGTAGGATCTTTACCAAAGTATCAAAGAAATTTAGGAGCTGATGCCTGGGTAGTGATGCCCCGTTACAGTAACGATTGGGTAAACCAAAGGGATGTGCAGGTTGTGCATGCGGGTGCCTTCTACATGGGTTTGCAGCGCTTTGAATTTGAAGTGCATAAGGTAAAAAGTGATGAACTAGGCTTTCCGCTGTATCTCGTGCATATACCCGGAAAATTAGATCGCAAAGGCATTTATGTAGATCCTGATTCTGGATATGGTTACTTAGATGAATTTGAGCGATACCTTTCTTTCCAGATAGCATCGCTGGAATGGCTTCGTACATTTACAACCAGACCCGACATTATTCATTGTCACGATCATCATACCGCCTTGGTTCCTTTCATGATGACATCCTGCCATATTTTTGACGATATGCAAAATATACCGTCTGTGCTTACCATTCATAATGGGGAATATCATGGAAATTATGATATGCACAAACGGCATCTCCTCCCTGAAATAAAAGAGGGACATGCTGGTTATTTAGACTGGGGCGGTAGATTCAATGCTTTGTCTGCAGGTATTCGAAAGGCATGGAAGGTTACTACTGTATCAGAGACGTACATGCAAGAGTTGCAAGAATCGGCTGGTGGCTTAGAAGGTCTTTTGAAGCACGAAAGCGGCAAGTGTATGGGCATTATCAATGGGATTGATAAGGATGTGTGGGATCCTGCAAAAGATGTAATGCTCGATTATCATTATACAGCCAAAACCGTAAACAAAGGTAAACAAAAAAATAAGCGACAGTTGTGCGAGTATTTTAACCTAAATACCAACTATCCGCTTATTTCATTTATAGGACGATTAGTTAAAGAAAAGGGCGCAGATATTTTGCCCGATTTAATTTCGAATTTTTTAGATCAGGGAGGCAGAGCTTCTTTTTTAGTGCTTGGAACCGGCGACCACTGGCTACAGGAAAGACTGCGAATTATGTCTAAGGAATTTACAGGTTACTTTGACAGTTCTATACAGTATAACGAAACTCTTTCACGGCGTATTTATGCAGGTTCAGACTTCTTAATTATGCCATCTAGGGTAGAACCTTGCGGACTTAACCAAATGTATGCTATGCGATATGGTACTATTCCTATTGTGAGAGAAGTTGGCGGGCTAAAAGATTCGGTTAGAGATATTGGTGAAGAAGACGGGTCGGGCATCCGGTTTCGTTATTTTACCCTCGATGATGCCCTGCACGCTACCTACAGAGCTATTGGCTTGTATGAAGAGCAAGAAGAGTTTAAAAAAGTGCGCTCCGGTATAATGGGGCTTGAATTCGGCTGGGATAGCTCAGCGCAATCTTATTTAGATATGTACAAACAACTATTAAACTAAAAGGTAAGAATATGGATAATGTATTAGCTGTTATTTTAGGAGGAGGGCAAGGCTCGAGGCTTTACCCTTTAACAAGAAGTCGTTCAAAACCTGCAGTACCCATTGGTGGTAAGTATCGTTTGGTAGATATCCCTATTTCAAATTGTCTGAATGCACACATTCGAAAGATTTATGTTCTTACCCAGTTTAATTCAGCATCATTAAACCGACACATTAAGAATACTTACAGTTTTGATGCATTCAATGCCGGTTTTGTAGACGTTCTTGCGGCAGAGCAAACAATTACCAGCCAGAGCTGGTTTCAGGGAACTGCCGATGCTGTTCGGCAATCGCTGCATCATATGAATAATCATGATTTCGATTACTTAATGATTTTATCTGGAGATCAGCTATACCAGATGGATTTCAGGGAGATGCTGAATAGGCATAAAAGTACGAAGGCCGAAATTACTATAGCTACCATACCTGTAAATGCAGATGATGCGACAGGTTTTGGCATCATGAAAACAGACGATAACCATACTATTAAATCGTTTGTAGAGAAACCATCTAAAGATCAGCTGTCTGAGTGGACCTCCGAAGTACCCGAAGAAGAGAAAAAGTTGGGTAATCATTACCTGGCTTCTATGGGTATTTATATTTTTAACCGTAAGGTTCTTGCAGAGCTTTTTGAAGAAAAACCAGAAGCTACCGATTTC
This sequence comes from Balneolales bacterium, assembly GCA_022565805.1. GTDB lineage: Bacteria > Bacteroidota > Rhodothermia > Balneolales > Cyclonatronaceae > Cyclonatronum. Next base: position 14,672 of record JAIULZ010000034.1, on the reverse strand, counting down.
GGTAAAGAAATTATTCCAGGCGCTATTGACGCTAACAGAAGGGTAAGTTCATATATATATAATGGATATTGGACGGATATCGGAACTATTAAATCCTTCTTTGAAGCCAATTTGGCCTTAACCGACAGTATGCCAGCTTTCAATTTGTATGATACATCCAAAATGGTATACACTCGTGCCCGTATGTTACCTGCATCTAAGGTAAGCGGTACTGCTTTGGAAAGATCTATAATCGCAGAAGGTTGTATTATTGAAGCCAGTCGTGTTGAGCATTCTTTGTTGGGTATAAGGTCGAGGGTTGGTCGCGGCACTACAGTTGTAGACAGTATTATTATGGGTAACGATTATTTCCCGCATCTTGATGAAATCCAGCATCGCGATTCGAATAAACCCCCTGTAGGAATTGGCGAAAGGTGTTACATTCAAAACTGTATTGTAGATAAGAACGCCCGTATTGGTAATGATGTCCGAATTAACGGGGGTAGCCATCTGCAGGATGGTACCTACGACGACTATTGTGTTGTAAACGGCATTGTAGTTGTCCCCAAAAATGCAATTATCAAAGACGGTACAGTTATTTAAGCTAGCTTAAGCGATTCATTTTCATTTACAAGGAAACATTATAAATCCGCTGCATTCTGTATATTTACGCAGAAATGCAGCGGATTTTTTTATAAAAAAGATCTTAAAGCACGATTATCCGGGCAAACCATTTTGTATTTCCTGAAGTTTAGCCATAGCGCGATCCCGAAGCTGCGTAAACTGCAAGTCGTTCATTTCGCCAGTATTATGCTTCAAATATAACCATATTAAATAGGTTGCGATTACATCTTCATAGCAGTAGTGTTCAATTTCATCCAGCTTATTGTCGCGAAACATACTAAGAACCTCATTCCCTTCACCCATTTGCTTAAACGGAATGCCAATTAACAAGCCAAGGTGTTTTAGTTTAGGCCACGAGCTAGCTCCATAGTTACTGAATTCATCAACCAAATCAACATTATGCTGGCTAAACCGATACCGGATATCGTGATGGCTTAGGCGCCTTGGTAGCTGTAAACCGTGCTTAAGACTTCTGTAATGTATTAATGGTAAATCAAAGCCTTTGCCGTTGTGGTGTATAAGGCCAAAATCTTTGTAGGCAGAAAGGGTATGAATAAGCTGCTTTAAGCCTTCCTTTTCATCGGTTCCATTCCACGAAACTTTGTTTCTGGGTTCACCGGTATTGTCTATCCATAAACCAACCCATGAAACCATTTGATGGAACATAGGTGGCAGAAAGCCGGATTTATTTCGGGCCAGTTCTTCTGATGCACGTTCCAGTAAAGCGTCTTCATCTGTTTCTTGTGAACCAAGAACGGTGCGAATAAAATTAAAATCTGGTATGGATTCGATGTCAAATACGAAAAACATTGAATTTTATCTTTTTGTTAGAATGCCTGTTTATCCGGGAGCGAAAATGGAATAAGTGCCCACTATGCCCGAGCTTCAATTTCCCGGCGAACTTCTTTGAGGATACTTGTAATATCTGAGATATTTTCGGCTTTCATAAGCTTTTTATATGCTTTGTTGTAACCGAGTATACGGGCAAGACTTGCTAAGACGCTAAGGTTCCGCTGAGTGCCAATCGTAAATGGCGAAATAAGTACAAAAATCAGATGAATCTTTTCTTCGGCCCCGGGGTAGTTAATTCCCTTTCTGCTGATTCCCAGAAATAAGGTGGGTTCATTAATGGTTGCCGAGCGTGTTTTTGTAATTACAACACCGGGCAGTTCACCGGGCAGGTTATCAATATCCTGGGCTAGTACCTGCTTCGTTAGTTCGGTAAGCTCAATAGGATTAGATGTGAATTTTTTCATCATAAGTTCCTTAAGAGCAGTTTCGGCATCCATTTCATCTAAATTAAAATGAACATGCTCAGTTTTAACCGCAGGAATAGGACCCATTCGGTCGAAGCTGATTCGGTGCATGGTTCCGGGATCATCGTTTCCGGTTATTTCTGAGGGGTACATCGTAAGAAAATTGATGGAAGGGTAATTTTGAACAATAATACGAGGTAAACGCTCGAGGCTCGCATCCCATGAAACCGTGCCCTGCCTTGTACTCATAAGCAGAATAAGGTCTTCTGCTTCTTTAAGATCAAGTCTTGAATCGCCCAATAATCCTTTCCAGCTTTCGAGTACAATAAATTCTGAATCAATTGCAGGCTCTTTGGTTTGAATTAATTTTTTAACGGTTGAACTATTGTTTCTGGAAGTAACAACCACCGCTTCGGCGCCAATCTCGTTAATCAGGTTTTTTGATGTGAGTAAGGCACCTAAAAATCCTGATTCGCGATCCAGATAAGGAGGGATTAGCAGAAAGACACGCTTGGTAATATTCAAAGGCCGATCGAGTTTGGCCACTACAATTAGCTGTTGTGCCTGCTCTAATAGCTGGTCTAAAACGGTTCCAAAAATTCTTTGCCTCGCAGAAATGAAGCCATTCCAGCCAATTACAATATGAGATATCCGGAGTTCTTTTACAGCTCGTACAATTCCATTGGTAACATTCATGTCTACACGGGTTACCGGTAAAACACCCACTTCTGCAGCTGCAGCATGCACAACGGCATGAGATAAGATTTTTTCACCTTCGGCTACCTGCGCATCTACGTTTTCATTATCTCTTGCAACGGTTAGCGGGAAAAGTGGTTCTGTAGATTTACGCTGTTTTATCATAAGCGCAATATCTACAAGGGATTCCGCCGTTTGTGGATTAGCAAGCGGAACAAGAATTCTTTCGGGTGCATCTAAAGGGTTATAAGGCGCGGAAGCATCTTTTAAGGCAACATTACGGCCAAATTTTTCCACCATTGCCGGACCAACAAGGCAGGTAATCAGGATCATAAGAACAACCGCATTAACCGATGTTTGGCTAAGTAACCCAATTTCAAAACCAACAAGTGTAACAGCAAGCGTAGCAGCGGCCTGTGGAATTGTGAGCCCTGCGATTGTCCAGCCTTCGTCGGAGGTCATTTTGAAAATTAGCTGCGTTATTTTAGCGGCCAGGCTTTTTCCAAAGATTACAAGAAAGCTAAATACAGCGGTTTGAATCCATACATCAAGACTTTCGGCCATAACGCTTACATCTACCAGCATTCCCACAGAAATAAGGAAAAAGGGAATGAAAAGAGCATTTCCTACAAACTGAATTCGACTCATGAGAGTACCCGATTCGGGAACCAGCCTGTTTAGTGTTAAGCCCGCAAGGAATGCTCCAATAATGGGAGCTAATCCCACCACATCTGCCAGAAAAGCTGCTATAAAAAGAAGCGCAATCATAAATACGTATTCTGTATTAGTCTGGTTCTTAACATTTTTAAAAAACCAGCGACCTAATATTGGCAGGCCAAAAATCACTACAAAAACGTATCCTACTACCAAAATAATAAACGTAATCCAGAACGTATACCCAGACGATTCTGCGATGGTGTTAGCCACAATGGCCAAAATCATAAGAGAGAGCGTATCTGTAACTATAGAACCACCCATTGCCATAGTAACGGCAGTATTTTTTGTGATTCCGATTCGGTTCGCGATAGGATAGGCCAAAAGGGTATGCGAACCTACAATTGAACCAAGTAACAAAGACGATTCAAGAGAAAAACCTAAGATATACATCCCCATTGGGATTGAGGCCAATTGGGGCAGGAAGAACGAGATGAGTCCGAAGACTATACTTTTATTTCTGTTCTTTTCAAATTTATTAAGGTCTATGCTTAGCCCTGCCATAAACATTAAGTAAAGCAGACCAACAGTTCCCAGAAGAATAATGGTATCATCCCGCTCGAGTAAACCCAGCACGCTAGGGCCTACAATTGTGCCAGCCAGTATGGTGCCCACCAATCCGGGTATTTTAAATCGCTGAACAGCAATTGGCGCAACTAAGATGATGATCATTACGATAGCGAATATCAGTACCGGATCACTTATAGGAAGCTGCTGTTGTAGTTGTTGAATTAAATCTGACAAAATGGCTTTACTTGTTATTAATTAGTTCAATTAACGAAGAGCGTTGCAACGGTTGATAATCTAAGGAATTGAAGGGAAAATATGATGCCGGTTGTTTAAACGAAATGTAGTTTTTTAATTATGGATTAAAATATAAGATGATGAGCTCTTATTTATTAAATAAGGCTATGCTTGCTTTACGAAGACATCGGCTAAATGCGGTTAAGGAAATCCAAAACTTCCCCAGCTGTACGCATGAGTTCTCTTATTAAGGGTGAAAGTTAGCTAAAACATGTTCTTACTTATGTTAAATTTATCTATCAAAAAAAAATGTTCAGCAAGCATAAAGCTTACTGCCCGGCTTAAAAAATGATTACATCTTTATAAAAGCGAAACTGCGTTTAATACCTTATTTTAGGTTTCAAAACTACAACACCCATACTCTCCATTTATGTTCACTCCAGAAGAAAAAATTAAAAGACAGGGACTTACCTACGACGATGTACTGCTTGTGCCTGCGCATTCGGCCGTATTACCCCGGGAAACGAGTACAAGCGTAACTCTGGCTAAAAATCTTACACTTAATATTCCGGTATTAAGTGCGGCTATGGATACGGTTTCGGAATATCGTCTTGCTATTGCGCTTGCAAGAGAAGGAGGGATGGCTATTTTACATAAAAACATGACTATTGCCGAGCAGGCCGAGCATGTAAGGCTTGTTAAAAGAAGCGAAAGCGGCATGATTGTAGATCCCGTTACGCTCCCCGCTGATGCGCGTATACAAGATGCCAGAGAACTTATGGCGCATCATAAAATTGGGGGAATTCCAATAGTTGATGGCGCCCGGCAGCTTCTGGGAATTGTAACTAACCGGGATCTTCGCTTCGAGACAGATCCTTCCAGGAAGTTATCTGAAATAATGACTTCACAAAATTTGGTTACTGCAAGAGTTGGCACAACCCTTGAAAAGGCCGAGAAGCTGTTGCAAAACTATAAAATCGAAAAGCTGCCTATTGTAGACGACGATAATGCGCTTGTTGGTCTAATTACTTTTAAAGACATTGAAAAGAAGAAAAATTTTCCCAATGCTTGTAAAGATGAAATGGGCCGGCTTCGGGTAGGGGCTGCTGTGGGAATTGCCGCCGATACCCCCGAGCGGGTTCAGGCTTTGGTAAATGCATCGGTAGACTGCATCATAGTAGATACCGCTCACGGTCATTCCGAGGGTGTTCTGCGAATGGTAAGGAATCTGCGCAGTAATTTTCCGGACCTTGTGATAGTTGGCGGAAATATTGCTACCCGCGATGCTGCCGAGGCCTTATATAAAGCCGGTGCAGATATTGTTAAAGTTGGCGTTGGCCCGGGCTCTATTTGCACCACACGAATTGTTACAGGAGTAGGGGTTCCTCAGCTTAGCGCCATAATGGAAGTGGCCGAATTTACCAGTAAAAAAGGAATCGGTCTTATTGCCGACGGTGGCATAAAACAAACCGGTGATATACCCAAAGCAATTGCAGGAGGTGCCGATGTTGTAATGCTCGGTTCTATGTTTGCAGGTGTAGATGAAAGCCCAGGAGAAACCATTATTTATGAAGGGCGTAAGTTCAAGACATATCGTGGAATGGGCAGTATCGGAGCTATGAGTAAAGGAAGCAAAGACCGCTATTTTCAGGATGTGGAAGATGATGTGAAAAAACTTGTACCCGAAGGAATTGAAGGGCGTGTACCTTATAAGGGAAGTTTGGCTGAAGTTTTGTACCAGATGAATGGCGGTTTAAAGGCCGCAATGGGCTATTGCGGTGCTGCAACTATAAAAGACCTGCAGAAAGCAACCTTCGTACAGATTTCTCCAGCTTCGATGCGCGAAAGTCATCCTCATTCTGTGCAAATTACTAAGGAATCTCCCAATTACTCGATGAGGTAGATGGTTTAATGCCTTATTTTCGGTATTTGAACGAGTATGCATGAAAACTGTACTATGTGTAATTTATTACTTCCCGCCCATGGGCTCGTCCGGGGTGCAAAGACCACTTAAGTTTATTAAGTATCTTCAAAAATACGGTTGGAAACCAGTTGTTATAGCTCCCGAACCCGGCTTTTACACTCATTTTGATGATAGCTTGGAGGAAGAGCTTAATCGCATTGAGCCTTCAATTGAAGTTCATAGAGTACAGGCAAATACGCCATTGCACATAAAAGGAAGCGGTGGCAAAGCATTGGGTAATCTGCCTGATTGGCTTATGGAACCTTTGCGGTTAATTTCGTCTGCTATTTATTTGCCGGATAATAAGAAAGCATGGATAAAACCCGCGTTGGAAGCCGCCGCGAAAATAATTGAAACCCAAAAAATAGATGCCGTATTTTCATCAGCTCCTCCATATAGTAACCATCTTATTGCTGCCGAAATAAAGAGAAGGTATGGTATACCGGTTTTGCTGGATTTCAGAGACGATTGGTATGCGAGTCATCTTATAAAGTATCCTACGAAACTGCATCAGCGTAAAATGTTGCGTTTAGAAAAAGAGTGTCTTAAGCAAGCAGATGCCATCATTGCGATAAATAAAGCGATGCTGGATTCATTAAAAAAACGCAATAAGCGGGATGATCTTTTGTTTGAGGTTATCTCACAAGGCTATGATCCCGAAGACCTGGAGTTGCCCGCCAATCCCACAAATATTAAAGCAGAATCGCATAAACTGCAGTCTGGTTCGAAAATTACAATTTTATATAATGGCATTTTTTACGGAGAAAACCAGCCGGATGTTTTTTTGGAAGCGGTACATAGCTTGATTGTTCAACATCCTGAATGGAGCAAAAAAATAAAGCTTCGTTTTCAAGGCGGGTTACCCAAGGAAAGTAAAGTGTGGGCTAAAAAGGCAGGAATAGATAGCTTGATTGAGGATGCCGGATATCTTACGCATAAAGAAGCTTGTAAGGGCTTAGCTTTGGCTGATATACTTTGGTTTGTAGTAGGCCATAAAAAAAGCTCTGAACAGGTGACACCTGGCAAAATATTTGAATATATTGGCATGCGCAAAGTCATTTTAGGACTTGTACCCGAAAATGGAGAGGCTTCAAAGCTTCTTGAACAGCTTAAGGCAGGTTTCCGATCACCTGCGGATGATGCAGCCGCAGTTTCGGCACAACTTCTTTATATTATTGAAAACTTGTCTGAACTGAAAAAAAAGGCATTATCAGATACAGCCTACGAAAAATACAATCGTCGTAATATTGCTTTTGCTCTTGCTGATGTGTTAAACAAAATCAGCAGAAAGTAAAATGCAAGTTTAAACCAACAAGAAACACTATTTAGCCTCATGTTTGAATTCATTAAAAAGCTCCTTTCGGTAAGTAAAGAAAACCTCACGGTTCTTCTATGGAAGGGGTCTACGCATGACGAAACTGAGACTTATATTATTGATCCCAAAAGAATGCTGGGTATCGTAATTATTTCTCACGCGGTAGTAGTTTTTATTGTGTTCTTGTTCTTTTATCTTACTCCATTGGGCACTTTCCTATTTAATAAAGATGATCAGGCTATAAGGAACCAGATATTAGAAGTAAGGGATCAGGTAGAAGTTTTACGAGATTCCTTAATTGCATCTGAGGTTCAGATTGCGAATTTTAAGATGGCCTTAGCTGCAGGTATAGATACAACATTCGAAACAAGAAGTACCGGATTTACGCCCCCGGCGGCAGTGGCAGATCCGGTTCAGACTCAGTTACCTACTTCTTTTTCGGAAATGCGGGAACCAGTTCGGGGCTTATATTCTGATGAAATTATTTTTTCGAACACTTTCTTTTTTAGTAGTATACTGGAGTTTCCAGTGGAATTCCCGCTTTCTGGTTCTGTTTCGCGTATTTTTGAGCCAGAAACAGGGCATTTTGGGATCGACATCGCGGCACCAACAGGAACGGTAATCCCCGCATTTGCAGAAGGTGTTATCATATTTAGCGGATTTACCATAAATTACGGCAACGTTGTGGTCTTGCAGCACAGCGATGGTTACACCAGTATTTACAAACATTGTGAAAATCTTACCAAAGAAAAAGGGGACTTTGTTAGCAGGGGCGACATAATTGGCACCGTCGCCGGCTCAGGTTTAATAAGCAGTGGTCCTCACTTACACTACGAATTATGGCATCACGGATTACCTCTGGATCCGTCCATTTATTTCTCAAATTTCAATTAAAGTAAATCAAAGACATGTTTAAAAATAATAATAAAGCCAGATCTAACGCCTCAGTACAGGAATATTCCGGTAGTCAGCCGGCTGTAAACATGATCAGCGAGGGAACTGAAATTTCGGGAATAATTAAAACAAAAAATGATTTCAGAATATCCGGGCAGGTAGATGGGGAGCTCGAAATAAAAGGGAAATGTATTGTTACCCAAACTGGAAAAATAAATGGCGATATCGTTGCCTTAGATGCCGATATATCCGGAGTTGTAGACGGTAGGGTTACAACTGGTAACCGGTTAATTCTTCGCAGTTCGGCTCATGTAACCGGCGATATTCGCACTAAAGTAATTCTTGTTGAAGAGGGTGCAATCTTTGAAGGTGCATGCAAAATGAGCAATGAGCCCGTTAGCGACAAAATGCCCGCAAAGTCTTCTTTCAATGGCGTACCGAAAAATGGTTCCGTCGCCGATACTAAATCAAAGTCTGTAAGTAAGCCGGTTAAAGAAACAGCCGGCGAAGAGTAAATCGATTGTTATTCATCAAAATGATGATATGATACCGGGTAATAATTATATGATCCTCTTGGCTGGAAACTAATCGTGAATATTCGCCCTTATGGTGCCTACATACAGCTTGGATTACAGCTTGGCGTGTCTATGACGATTCCTGTTCTGGCCGGACTCTGGCTGGATAACCGTTACGGCACAGGCCCCTGGCTGCTCGTAGCAGGTGCAGCACTAGGGTTTATTTCTGTATTTTGGAGTATAATAAAAGTATCATATGAGCTGGATGAACTCGATAGAATTGAGAAATTGAGAAAGAAAAACGAGCATAAAAGAACAAAAGAAACAGAACCCGGCTCGGAAACTCACTAAATAAGATTCTTAAAACCTAAATAAAGTACACAGGCAAATTCGTTAAAGCTCGTTAGTGAAGATAGTATATGTGGAAGTCTTTTTTTATTAGCTTGGCGCTCATTAATGCTGTTTTACTTGTAGCAGCGTGGCTTTTTGAGATATATACTCAGCATAATGTTTTCCCCGGATTCGTTCTTGCCCTAATCATTACAAGTGCGAATGCGGTTGCGGCGCTAAAATTTGCCGCAGATGGAATTCATGCAGGTAATAATGCATTTATGATTCGGGTAATGGGGGGCATGGGCTTAAGATTACTCATAATGCTGATCGCCGTTATGATTGTCGTATTCTTTACAAATTTGCCAACTTTAAGTTTCACTATTAGTTTGTTTATTTCTTATATTAGCAAATCTGTACTGGAAATTATTTTTGTATTGAAAATTAAAGATAAAAACCCGCAACCATTTAGTAATGACTAAAGCTCTTCGCACGCTGTTTTTAGTATTATTTGTGCTTTTACTGGCTGATAACAAAGCCATTGCTGCAGAAGAAAAAAATTACGGCGATATCGACGTAATAGGCAAACTGGGGGATCGCTACTATATTCAATTTGAAGGGATTGGTACATTTTACCTGCCACGTATCATTGTGTCTGAAGGTGTTCATGTTTTTGGCAGTACAAAAAGTGCCATGAATAGTGGCTTGTTTCAGGATCAATATTATATCGACAATCCTGGTACTTTTATAGCAGGTGTATCTGGTCCTGTAACCTATAAACTGGTTCATGCCGATGGTAGCCCGATTTTTCTGGATATGTCACTATCCAAGCACGTGATTTGGTTTTGGCTTGCAGGTTTTTTAACGCTCATTATTTTTGGCCGGTTAGCCTCAAAATATAAATCAGGTATAGGTCAAAAAAGCGCTCCAAAAGGCGCGGGTATGAACTTTGCAGAGGTTTTAATTACCTACATACGCGACGAAGTTGTTAAATCCAACGTTGGTGCCGATAAGTACATGAAGTTTGCACCATATTTGCTAACCTGTTTTTTCATGATTTTATTCATGAATTTGTTCGGTTTGGCGCCATGGGGCCAAACTCCAACATCCGATATTTCGATTACGGCTGCCCTCGCATTTATGACTTTCCTGATGGTTAATCTGAATGGTACCAAGGATTATTGGAAGCACGTGTTTGCAATGCCGGGTATTCCAAAGTTTATGCTCATTATTATGATACCGGTTGAGGTATTAGGTTTGTTCACAAAACCATTTGCACTTGCTATCCGTTTGTTTGCCAACATGCTATCCGGGAAAATGCTAATTCTTAGCATGCTTGGAATGATTTTTATCTTTGCCGGCTTGTACGGGCCTACCCTCGGTTTATTATCCTCTGTGGTTTGGGTTCCTTTCACTTTATTTATCTATGCTTTAAAGGTTTTCGCTGCATTCCTTCAGGCATATATCTTTACCATGTTCTCTGCACTGTTTATCGGCTTGGCTCTGGAAGATCACAGCCATCACGACGAACATCATGGTGCAGAAGTACAACACGCAGCGCACTAAAATCTCATATACACAATATAAACAATACTTAAATTTAACAGTTTAGGAGTATTATTATGGAAGTAGTACAATTCGCCGATATGGCACACCTCGCAGCTGGTCTTGGAGCTGGTATTATCCTTCTTGGAGCTGGTTTTGGAATTGGCATGATCGGTAAAGGCGCTATGGATGCGATGGCTCGTCAGCCGGAAGCAGCCGGTGATGTTCGTACCGCAATGCTTATTGCTGCCGGTCTTATTGAAGGTGCTGCGTTTTTCGCACTTGTAATCTGTATTATCCTTGCCAACGTAGGCTAATTCAGTTTCAATAATTCATTATGCACTTGGTATTCAGCGCTCATAGTTTTGTAGTCGCAGTGATACTAAAAAATTAAAATCCATGAATCCGGTTATTGCAAACGCATTGCTGAACTTCGAGCCAGGTATTGTTATCTGGATCTTTATTACGTTCGTGGTTTTTATTGTTCTTCTTAAAAAGCTGGCTTGGGGTCCTATACTAAAAGCTCTCGAACAACGTGAGCAAAGTATACAGGAATCTTTAGACTCTGCTGAGAAAGCAATGAAACGTGCAGAAGAAATCTCTGCAAAAAACGACGAAGCTTTAAAGAAAGCCGAAGTTGAAGCACAAAGACTGCGGAAAGAAGCAAAAGAAGAAGCCGAAAAGATTCGTGTTGATATCATCGAAAAAGCCAGGTCTGAGGCCGAGGCTGCGAAAAATCAAATTCTTGAATCTATTGAGCAGGAAAAGCAGAAAGCAATGCTTGAACTGCGCAATCAGGTAGCTGAATTAGCTATAGAAGCCACCAGAAGAATTCTGAACGCAGAACTCGACCAAAAGAAAAATAAAAAACTGGTTGATGACTTTATTGATGAACTGTCTAAAAATTAGGTTTCCATGATTCCTGTTAAAGCTGCCCGTAGGTATTCTGCTGCACTTCTTGGTCATGCAATCGAGAATGATGTTCTGGAAACAGTTCTTACTGATGTAGAACTTATCCATGGAACAATTCAACATTCGCGTGAACTAGTTCTTTTTCTTAAAAATCCAATCATAAAAACGGATAAGAAAAAAGCAGCGCTGGAATCGCTCTTTAAGCAGAAAGTTTCTGCCAGTACATGGGCCTTAATAGATGTTCTTATAGTAAAGGCCCGGTTCGAATTGTTGCCGGGTATCGCACAGGCTTTCATTGATTCCTACCGCAAACACTCCGGTATTATTGTAGTTCATGTGTACTTTGCAGAAAAGCCTGATGCAAAGCAACTTGATATGGTTCAAAGTACATTGGAAAAGAAAACCGGGAAAAAGGTAATTATCGAGCAACATCTTAAGCCCGAGTTACTCGGCGGAGCAGTTATTAAAATTGATGATACTGTTATCGACGGTTCTGTTAAACATAAACTCGAACAAGTTGAAGATTTGTTTTTCAGAGCCGCGGTCTAATTACGTTATCGTTTATAAGAGTTTAATCACAATATTATTATGAGTCACGTTAAACCCGATGAAGTATCAGCCATTCTGAGAAAGCAGCTTTCCGGCTTCCAGTCTGAGTCTGAAGTATATGATGAGGGGACTGTTCTTGAAGTTGGAGACGGTATCGCTCGGGTATATGGGCTGAGTAAAGTTCAGGCAGGTGAGCTTGTAGAACTGCCAGACTCCAGAGATAAAGCTGGAAATCCCGTGCAGGGTATGGTACTCAACCTCGAGGAAGATAATGTGGGTATCGTACTTTTTGGAATGGCTAATTCAGTCCAGGAAGGTCATACCGTTCGCAGAACTAAAAAAATTGCGTCTATACAAGTTGGTGAAGGTGTTCTTGGTAGAGTTTTAGATCCACTTGGTAATCCTGTTGACGGCAACGGTCCTATTTCAGGCAAAACAATTCGCATGCCGCTAGAGCGTAAGGCTCCGGGGGTTGTGTTTCGTGAGCCTGTAAGTGAACCCCTTCAAACCGGCATTAAGGCGATAGATTCAATGATTCCTATTGGTCGAGGCCAGCGCGAACTTATCATTGGTGACCGCCAAACGGGTAAAACAGCTATTGCGATCGATACTATTTTAAATCAAAAAGCATCGCATGAAAAGGGTGATGGCGTTTTTTGTATTTACGTTGCCATAGGCCAGAAAAACTCCACCATTTCTCAGGTTAATCAAATATTGGAACGCGAAGGAGCTAAATCTTATACTACTATTGTATCTGCTTCAGCGACTGCACCAGCTCCTTTACAGTACATTGCCGCTTACTCCGGCGCCGCTATTGGAGAATATTTCCGAGATACAGGACGACATGCTCTTATTATTTATGATGACCTTTCTAAGCAAGCTGTAGCTTATCGTGAGGTTTCACTTTTGTTACGTAGACCTCCGGGACGTGAGGCATACCCCGGCGACGTGTTCTATCTTCACAGTCGTCTTCTCGAGCGTGCTGCGAAAATTAACAGAAACCAGGCTGTAGCTCAAAATATGAATGATGTACCGGAAGAACTTAAACCTATGATTAAGGGTGGCGGTTCGTTAACGGCTCTTCCTATTATTGAGACACAAGCTGGTGACGTTTCAGCTTATATTCCAACTAACGTAATTTCGATTACCGACGGTCAGATATTCCTACAGACTAATTTGTTTAACTCTGGTGTACGTCCAGCTATTGACGTAGGTATTTCGGTATCTCGTGTGGGTGGTAATGCACAGGTTAAAGCCATGAAAAAGCTTTCCGGTACGCTTAAATTAGATCTTGCTCAGTATCGCGAGCTTGAAGCTTTTGCTAAGTTCGGTTCAGATCTTGATGCTTCTACTCAGCGTCAGCTCCAAAAAGGCGAGCGTTCTGTAGAACTGCTAAAGCAAAATCAGTACTCACCGCTTGCCGTTGAAGAGCAGGTTGCTGTTTTATTAGCCAATAACGAAGGAGTACTTGGTGAAATACCGGTTACTCATGTTCAGGCCTTTGAAAAGCAATACCTCGAAGCCTTGCATCTTAAGTATCAGAAAGAGATGGATGAGCTCTCCTCAACTGGTGTTTTAAGCGACGAGACCAAAAAGAAGTTTATTGATGTAGCGAATACTACAAAAAACGACATTTTAACAACGCTGAATAACTAATATGGCTAATCTGCGCGAAATACGGGATCGGATTTCATCGGTTAAGAGTACCCAGCAGATAACCAAGGCAATGAAAATGGTTGCCGCAGCCAGGTTACGTAAGGCCCAGGAAGCAATTTTGTCTACACGTCCTTACGTGGCTGGTTTGCAGGCGGTTATTGAAAAGCTGAGTAGTAGTTCTGAGGGTGAAAATATCTACATGACAGATGTAGAAAACCCGCAAAATTTGCTACTTATTGTTGTTAGTTCAGACCGTGGTTTGTGTGGTGGTTTTAATAGTAATCTTTTTCGTTTTATTACCGATACACTTGCTGCTAAATATCCAGAGCAGGTAAAAAATGGTCAGCTTTCGGTTATTACGGTTGGGAGAAAAGCCACAGAGTTTTTCTCTAAAAGAAACTTTAATGTTATTGAAAAACATATTGGTTTTTTTGATAACCTTGATTTCGATAAAACTGCCGACATTATGCGCCGGGCTACTCGCGATTTTGAAAACAAAAAATACGACAGCGTATTTCTTGCGTTTAATGAGTTTAAAAGCGTAATAGCCCAAAACAGGCTTTTCAGCAGAGTTTTACCTGTTGCTGTAGAAAATGAAAAAAATGACTTGACTTCTGCTCAAGCGATTGATTATATTTTCGAGCCTGATCCAGCTGAGATTCTTAAGAAAATTCTTCCTCTGCATATCAATATGCAGCTTTGGAGAGCTTTGTTAGAGTCAAATGCCTCTGAACAAGGTGCACGAATGGCGGCAATGGACAATGCTACAGAAAATGCCAAAGAAATTATCGGACACCTTAATCTGAAGTATAATAAAGCGCGACAAGCAGCAATTACTACAGAACTTTCAGAAATAGTTTCTGGAGCTGAAGCATTGAATGCATAATTTTCTTATATTAAAATTCTGCCGGAGAGTTGGCAGAGCGGTCGAATGCGGCGGTCTTGAAAACCGTTGAGGCGCAAGTCTCCGGGGGTTCGAA
>JAIULZ010000033.1 GCA_022565805.1 Balneolales bacterium | reverse complement strand
AATGGCTAAACCTCCGCTGCATTCCGCTAAATAAAAACAAAAGCTCCGCAGCTCTCACAGCAATTTGAAAAATCTATCAGCGGAGAGTTTTTATTTTTAACGCTCCATTCCGCTTCGGTTCTTAACGCCATTTTCTCGCAAGGCCAGAGAGGGTCTCAAATTATGAATTACCGATCCATTGTCATTGACCTAAAGACCGAGGACAGAAGACCGAAGGTACTATTTGGGAACAGATAAATTCCTCGAAACCGAGCCCCGGGTGAAAAGCTATCTATGCGGGAATCGCTTTGGGGATTGTGTTTTTTGTTGGGGCACTGATTTTACGGCGAAAGAAAATGGAATAAGGAGTGTTTACTTTACGCGGCTATGTGTTTCGCCAGAACCTGTATCAGTAGCTTACAAAGGGCATTTGGAAATGAAATTGTTCGTCTTCCACTTGTTTCAAAATAAAGGCTGCTAAATCTGCCCGGGCAATTTTAGTACTGGCATTTACTCCTACCCAGCCTACTCGGTACTTCCCTTTTGGGGCATCATTGGTAAGTCTCGGCGCGCGCACAATCGACCACACGAGTCCACTTTCTGAAAGCACCTTATGATGTTCAATGGCATCATTTAGTATTTTTGGCACCGCAACTTTCATGATAAACCGAATCATTTTATCTGCAAACTTCGGCTGATCTTTTTCCGGATAAGGAAGTCCGCCACCAGATAAAGAAATGATTTTATCCGTATTTGACTTTTTCATCGCCTCGACGATATTTCTGGTTCCGTTGGTTTGAAGCCATTTCGGTGAACCTTTTACGTGCCCGAAAAGACTAACAACTATTTCGCAGCCCTCTGTTGTTTGATCAACATCCCCCGAATCTAGGACATCACCCTTTATGATGTTTAATTTCGGATGCTTAAGCTCAACTTTTTCCGGATTTCTCACCAATGCATTGACAGCATTACCTTTCTCCAAAGCAATCTTGAGAAAAAGTTTTCCGGTTTGCCCAGTGGCACCAAATAGGGCTATTTTTTTCATTGTATCTCCATTAAGTTTAGTTAGGGAATGTTCAATATTAGCTATATTACCCATAACAAACTATAAGAGTAGTACTAACCTTTTTGTGTGTATGAAGAAAAGTAAGATATACGTAACTGCAAGATGCCCGGTCAGAACAACATTAGAAATGATTGGCGGGAAGTGGAAGCTCATAATCCTGCAGCAGCTTCTTGATAATGATGAATTAAGGCTAAGTGAGCTGAAAGTACTGATTCCCGATATCAGTGAAAAAATGCTTATTCAGGAGCTTAAAACATTAGTTGAGAGCAAACTCGTAATCAGAAAAAATTATGGTGAGATACCGCCAAGAGTTGGCTATTTGATTACAGAAAAGGGAAAAAATATTAAGCCCGTGATTAAAGAGATGGTTAATTTCGCCGTGCTCTATGAACAACAGTGAATCATTTTATCAGCCATACAATGTTTAGACAGATATTAGCCGAACAGTTAAGTTTTGACAAAGCTACTCAGGAGGCGTTTCTTTCGATATTTACAGAAGCAAGATTTGAGAAAGGCTATCAGTTTGCCAAAAGCGGCGAATTTTCGAGGGTGATGGGTTTCGTGCAGGAGGGAATGCTGCGAGCCTATTTTACCAAAAGCAACGGCGAACATACTCTTTACAGATAGACAGAACAGAATTTGTAGAGTTCGGTTTGAATTGGTTCTGAATGAACAGATGCACATCAATTACTAATTTGGGTGTTTACCGGTGTTTTTTTTTAGTCTACGCTTCACCCTTCATAATCTCATCAACCTTATATCTTCGCTTCACGATTTCCGGAAAGTATTCATTTATCCATTCGGATAAGTCTAATATTTTATTGCAGAAACTCCTTCCCTGATCGGTCAGGTGGTATTCGACCCTAAGCGGCACTTCCGGAAAAACCGTTCTGATTAAAAACCCGTCCTGCTCCAGATGCTTTAAACTGATGGACAGCATCTTTGGTGATATTCCCTTGATTTTCTTTTTTAAGTCCCCAAAACGAAGCACATCATAATAGCCCAGCATCACAATAATCAGAATGGACCACTTATCTAAAGCTTTGGCCAACACGTCTCTGATAGGGCAAATGGCAGGTGGATTCTCCAAATCAATATTCGAGAAAATTTTTTCCATCTTTTTTTTATCCATAACTGACTGCGGCTCATCAACAGTATCATTAGGGTTACTTCGTTTCATTGCGGTAAGTTATTTTTTATACCAAGTATACATTTTATATTAGCAACACATAAGATACTAAATTTCTAAAAAAAGAATATTATGAGCAATGAATTGACCTATAAAATGCAAATGCCGCTGGTTAAGCCGGATAGCGCAACTGGTTTACAAAAAGAATTATTGACTACTGCGAAAAAAGAGAACAAGATGGTTCCCAACATGTACAAAGCCATAGCGAACAGCCCCATTTTGCTTAAAAGCTATATGTCCGGGTATAAAGATTTTCGGGAAAACAGCAATTTTAGTCCATCTGAGCAAGAAGTCGTGTTTTTGACCATCAGTGTTGAAAACGGTTGCAGTTACTGTATGGCAGCGCACAGCCTTGTTGCAGACATGGTTTCCAAGGTGCCGCCAAGTGTAACTGATGCAATCAGAAACGGAACAGAAATTGACGATCCAAAACTGAAAAGTTTGGCAGCGTTCACGTCAATTATGGTGAATAAGAGGGGTAATCCGGATGATGAGGATGTGAAGCACTTTTTTGATAATGGCTATAATGAAAAACACATTCTGGATATTATCCTTGCCATATCCATAAAAACCATCAGCAACTACACCAATCACGTTTTTCATACGGAGCTTGACTCAGCCTTTAAAGTGAGGGAATGGAATAGCTTCAAAGTTGTGCGGAATATATTTAATAAAGTGCGGAAAAGTCCGATGTAACAGTCATATTCTTATAACTTTTCAACTTTCGCAGTTGTATTTGCAGTGCGGGGTGCAGACGGTTGACCGAGGACAAGGACTGAAGAATTCCAAACCCATTTTGGATGACGGATGACATGGATTAACTGATTTCACAGACTTTTCTGAGCCCAGAAATTAAATCCACAACCTTCAGTCTCCGGTCTTCAAAATATCCCCACATCACCCTTTATCAAATATTTTATCCCGGTGCTTTTTACCCCATTCGCGAAGCGGCACAATTACGTCATCCAGGGTTTTGCCATATTCTGACAGGCTGTACTCTACCGTAACCGGTACCGTATCTTAAACCGTGCGGATTACCAGCTTGTTCATTTCCAGATCTCTGAGTTCTTTTGAAAGCATTCTGGGCGTAATTCCTTCCACATCCCTTTCCAGCTCTTTAAAGCGCTTATTTCCAAATGATAGCGCTACCAGTATGGGCAATTTCCATTTCCCATTAATAATATCCAGAACGTCCCTGACCGGACGTATAAAATCGCGGCATTCTTTTGAAGATTCCATAAGAGTTGTTTTACAAGTGCTATCCCAAAGTATACTGGTATACTTTGGGATAGTGATATATATTGTGTAGCGGATATACCTAACTTTTCTCCACGAAATAAAAACTATAATTTAAAACAGAATAGAAATGGAAAGAAAAGCTTTGGTTACCGGCGCCACAGGTGCACAGGGCGGATCAGTTGTGATGTTGCTTGCTGAGAATGGTATTAAAGTGAAGGCGCTACTCACAGAAACCGATGATGCCACGTGGTTTAAGAAGAATCAGATTGAAACCGTTGTCGGGAATCTTGCAGATAAGGAGAGCCTTTTAAACGCCATGGCAGACGTGACTAACGTATCGCTCGTTTATCCGCTCATTCATGAATGGGACACATTGTGGAGCTACACAGATAACCTCATTTATGCATTTGAAAACAGCACGTTGGAGAGCGTGGTGTTCAACACAAGCCTGCCCCTGCCTCCGCAAAAAACAGGCTCTGTCTTTGTAGCTTTTTGCCCAGTGTTGGGCTTTTCTTGGTGAGATTAGCTGCATCGTCCGGTTATCTTCCGGCTTCTTTTGCGGTTACTAGAATTGGCTTGTGATGCTCACCAGACGGGCTAATATTCAGCGAGCGTACGTTTACTTTATGCCCGGATCCAAAAGCCGAAGCCGCCGCTGCCGAGTCTGTTACCACCGCATTTAGCGGACTTGTTTCCATCCATCCGCCGGTTGCTTCCGGATTCGAAATGAGTTCTACCCAGTGCGTATGTCCCCCGGTTTGTTTATAGTGAAGCAGGTCTGCCATGCTTAAAGTCGGGATGTTCATTCCATCAACGACCAGAAAAATTACGTTTTTTGCAGCTTTTGATGGCTTTCTCCCCGATAGGGAAGTTCTTGATGCGAACAGGCTGCTTCCAAACAAAGCGGCAAGTGATCCGGTTTTTAGAAAGTCTTTACGGCTGATAGTCATGATCACGTAGGTGTTTTATTGAGTTGATTTCTAATGAATTTAGCGTCCTGGGCTTTGCAGCTGCGGATACTCATCTATCACTTCACCTTTACTGCTAATCATCTTGAAATGCCGGTGCGTGCCATGAAGTGTCATCAGAATGAAGTGTCTTTTGGCGGCGGCTTCTGCGATGTACCAGGCTTCGTGCGATTGTCGCGATCCTATTTCGCGCTCAACCGTTCCCCAGGCGCCATCACCTATGTAAACAATTCCATTTGCGGCAACACGGCCATCCCGAATGGGATGCGTGCGTTTGTAGGCGTGATCATGCGCCTCAAACACAACCTCGACATTCATTTCCTCAAAAATGGGCACCCAGTTTGCCCTTACTCTGGCCTGAACATCATCGTTGTAATCCCGAACGGAAGGGTAGGCTGGCACGTGGTAGCCGGGAAATACGTGCGGAATGTGCGATCTTTCCAGAAGTACTTGACGAAGCCAGTCGTTTTGATTTTCTATGGGGTTAACGTGATCGGTGTCTAGCAGAATTAAAGAGAGGTAGTCTCCGAAATCCAGTAGTCCGTATCCGGGCAGGCCGGGCGTAGCGAACAAGCTGAAAAAATAGGGTGCAACGATTTGTTTCCATTCATCGGTGTCGCTGTACGGTGGATCATCTGGTCTGCGGTCGTCGCGAAAATAGTAGCCGCCCCTTACTTCGTGGTTTCCAATGGTTACAACCATCGGAATTACGCGGTAGTCTTCTGTGATGAGAGTGTTTTTATAGGCTTCAAAAAAACTGTACCACTGATTTTCGACCCGCGGCGTTTGAGTATCGCGATGACGCTGTCTTTCGGGCGGCAAACCGTCTGCATAGGCTAAATCACCCAGAATAAACACAAAATCCAGATCGTATTTCATGGCCTGACGTGCCGTTTTTTCCATCCATCGCTGCCTGTGCATGGTGTCGCCACCAACGGCAACTCGCACGGGAGTAGATAAATCGGCCGGCATAGTTCTGAAATTGTAGACCTTTGAACTTTCGCCAAAACGAAACTCATAAATGGTGGCGGGCTCCAGTCCGGTCAGGTTTACCCGATGGATGGTTCGCCGGGAAAAGGGAAAGTCTATTGCATCGGCCTCAATCTCACTGCTCCAGCTACCTCCGAGTTCTCTGTATTGAAGCGTATTGCGATTAAGCTCATCTTCCAGAACGTGCCAGTCTATGCTCATGCTGCTGGTCGGATCTTCCTGCCAGGTTAAATAAAGGCCAACAGGGTCGTAAAAAGGAGCATCACCCTGCAGATTCTGAGCCTGAGCACAGCCCACGAAAACTCCAAAAAGCAAAAGAAAACAAATGCGAAAAAAAGACATTGGTAAGCCGGCTTAGTTATTGTAAAGATCTGTGAAGGATTTCTGACCATCGCCGTTGCGAATAATCATGAACTCGTCTGCAATTTCGCGTCCGGCATGAAATGCCTGATAGTGAAGGGTATCGCTGCTTAGGTGTATCGCCTGATACATTTGCAGATTTTGATGGGCAACATCGAACCAAGTGTGATTTTGGTCTATGTCGCGCATTTTGGGACCGGCAACCGAAATCGTATATACAGGAATGGCATTTCCGGTGCTCAGGCTGTCGGGGCCGTGACCACGGGCATACAGGTGATCGTGTCCCTGAAGCACAAGATCAACGCCGAACTCTTCAAAAAGAGGTTTCCAGGAATCGCGCAACCATTCGTTTTCGCGATTTTCGCGTGCTGTATATACAGGATGATGATACACTACGGCCGTCCACGGCTGCGTATTGCTGGCCAGCGTTTCGCGAAGCCACTCTGTTTGCAGTTCAACCAGTTCCGGGGTTACTTCAACCTCGTCGCTTAACATAATTACGCGGTCGTCGCTAATCGACTCAAAGTTACTGTAAAGACTAATGAGGCGAATTCCAGGATAGTCTACATAATAGGTGACATTTTCCAGGCCGGGAGGGCTGTTTTGAGGCAGATTAAAAGTAACATGCCACTGATCATAGAGTTTCCGGGTGTCTACCGGTTCGGTTTTCCAGCGGTTGTGATCGCTGTTACCCGTAGATGGAAACTGAGGAATTTGCCTGAACAACCATGAGCCGGACTCATAAAATTCTCCCCACGTATCGTCATTACCGCTGCTGAGCACCAGGTCGCCGGCATGCATCACAAATCTTGCCTCTGGAAAATGCTGCGCTACAGATCGGTAGACGCGCGGAGCATACGGGATGATGTCGTTCTGGGTATCCCCCAAATAAATAAATGTGAACGGCTCAAACTGAGCCGGAGCAGTCCGGGTCTCGAACCATTCCGAGCGATGCTCTTCACTACCAACGCGAACCAAATAGCGGGTGTCGGGCTCCAGACTGTTTATGTTCACTTTGTAGTAGTGGTCTTCGAAATCATCGAAACCAACAGTGTAGCTACGGGCAGGTATGGTTCGAATGCTTTCGTGAAAGTCGGAGCTGTTTGAAAACGCAGCAATTTCGGCGAAAGCAGTTGTGGCGGCCGGCTTACTCCTCCACGCAAATGCCAGCTCAGTAGATGGGCTCCCGGATACATTTTGCATGATACGATCTGGTCTGTCGCCTGGTGAGTACATCCGGTTTTTGTAAGCAGACTTTTCGGGTGAGCATGAAAAAATCAGAAATGAAGTGAAAAGTATTGATAAAATTCCAACCCAATTAAAATTAGACATTTGTTCAAAGTGTGATGATGTCGGTGATATATTTTTATGATGGGAGGATTTTAAGGATAGATGGTTGGCCTTATGTTACCTCAATGTAAAATTATTGTTAATTCAAGAGTTTGTGATTCCTCTTGGCGGCATGATGTACGGCTATAATACGCCGTATTTAAAGCCGCCAATTTTACCTATAAGTATGTTTATTAGCCTATTGTTTAAGCGAAATGAGAGAAAAGAAAAAACCGCGATTCCTGGGTTTGATTTAGTCAACAGCACACACCCGATTCTTAAATCTCTGTAAATACTTAACAGTCAGGTAACATTTGGATTTTAGTTTAAGACGACTGAAGATCGTTCTGCGATTTCCGCAGAGACTGAAGACTACTAAAAATCCAAAAGCTACTTTATTATGAACTCAAACTATACCACTTTCCGGAAATATCTTTCCCGACTGGTGGTCTGCTGTTTCGTTACTATGCTGTGCAGCAGTGTATTTGTCGCAGAATCCCATGCTCAGGCGCGGGTTTTTGACGTAAATGGCGAGGAAATAACCTCCATCCAAAACGGTGCCCAAACCGTTGCTGTAGTTGACTCCCTTGCACTGGTTGCATTTTACGAATCTATGAAGGGAGACACCTGGCTGATCAATACCGGCTGGCTGGTAGATCAGGTTGCATTCTGGTACGGTGTCGATCGTATTGATGAAATCGAGCTGCCAAATGGTGACACTGAATTCAGAGTTACTCGGATGGAAATTTTCCCGAATGACAACAATATGACACAGTGTGGCTTCCTGCCGCCTGAACTTTCCGATCTCGAGTATATGGAGAGACTCGAAATGGGTCGTCAGTTTGTTTGTGGCGAAATTCCACCAGAGATTTTTGACCTTGAATTCCTTATTCGTCTGCGTTTGAGAGGAAGCTTTCTTACCGGCGAAATTCCGTGGGATGCTATCGGAAATGCAACAAGCCTTGAAAGACTCGAGCTGGAGCAAAACGAGCTGGAAGGCCCTGTTATGACTCCCGCAATTGCCAACAATACCAGACTTGGCAGAATCACGCTGGATGAAAACATCCGTTTAACGGGTTCTATCCCAAATGAAATCCTGCAACTGGAAGACCTGGATCGTTTCGGAGCCGATGGTCTGATTAATATTCACGGTCCAATGCCGGATTTTTCGCAGTTGCCAAATCTGGAAGTGCTTGAAATTCAGTTCTCTAATTTTGATCCGGGTCCGTTTCCGGCTTGGGTGCAAAATATGGGCGGTGCAGACGGTATTGAGCGCTTGGCGCTACAAGAAACCAATATTCAGGGTGAAGTGCCATCATGGCTAATTGAGCTTACAAATGTTGAAGAACTCAAGCTTGGCGGTACTGGCATGGGTATGGATATGGCGGATTTCCCGAATATGTCTTTTCTGCCTGCTCTGGTTCGTTTCAGAATTTGGGGTGGTAACTTTACCGGCGAGCTTCCTTTCTGGCTGGGCGATATGGATTTGGAACGCCTTTGGATTTCGCATACCGATATTGGCGGCGATCTGCCGGGCGGTATTTTCCAGAACCTTACTTCTTTAACGCTGCTTAAGCTTCGTCATAATCAGTTTACGGGCGGGCTTCCTCCGCAAATACAATCTATTTCCGGACTCGATTATCTGGCATTAGAGTACAATAACATGGAAATCGGAAATATTCCAGACTGGATTGGTCAGAATCTCACCGGCCTTTCAAAGCTATATCTGGGTGGAAGTGGTGTAACCGGCTCAATACCATCGTCGCTCTCTAATCTGGAAAGCCTTTCGCACATCAGGCTTCAGGATAATCCGGATCTTGGCGGCGACCTTCCGTCATGGGTTTGGAATCTGGATCTGCAGGCGCTTGATCTTTCTTACACGAATGTGAATGTGGGTTCAAGTATACCTTCCGAGCTGCAAAATCATCCAAGAATGCAAAAGCTGGGTCTTGCTGGACTGGGTTTAAGTGGCGAGATTCCTTCGTGGCTGGGTGATATGCCTTTTCAAAGAACCGACGGTACAAGAGACTGGCATCCATATTTATCGCTGGCTGATAATGATCTGAGCGGTTCGATTCCAATGAATATGGGTAGCTTTCTCACGCTCGACTCTCTGAATTTAGCGAATAACAACCTCACCGGCGATATCGCCATGTTTGCAAATATTGGTTCACCGAACGAAGGAGCCTATCTGCTTGGAGCATTCGATGTTTCGGGTAATCCCGGTTTAACGGGCGAGATTCCGCCAAATATGATGAATTTCTACCGGATGCGTGTGTTTCATTTCGATGGCACCGATCTTTGTATGCCTTCCGGTTTCGATACTTTCCTCGAATCGGTACTTGAAAACGGCGGACGTAGCGCGCTTACAAACAGACAAATGCCTTTCGCGAGCGTAACAGATCCGTCTACGATGGAATTTTGTACTACCTCGATTGTCGACGATCCAACTGACGGTAATCCGTACGCGTTTCGTCTGAACCACAATTATCCAAATCCATTTAACCCGACCACCAATATTCAGTATCAGGTGCCGGATGATATGGAAGTGGTGCTTACGGTTTACAATATGCTTGGTCAAAGAGTGGCAACTCTTGTAAACGAGCGTCAGTCGGCGGGTCAATATACCGTACAGTTCGACGCAAGCAGACTTGCAAGTGGCCAGTATGTCTATCGCCTGCAGGCCGGCGACCGGACCATGAGCAGAAGTATGACTCTCATCAAATAGGCCTATTCATCCTGAGTAACATTCCAGATCTCATCTATCCGCAGGCGATGTCCTGCGGATAGTTGTTTTTTTTTGATTTTGGATAAATCGGGATCGAATCAGCGGTCACAAATTTTTGAAAACACGAATAAACGCGTTTAATGAAAACCGCACATCACGTATTTCTAATCTGCTGTCTGTTTCTGCTTTCTTTCACGGGGAGTTGTGATGCATTGGGTCAAATAAACAGCTCCGGGATTGAATTAACCGAAACGGAAATACCGTCACCCGCAGATTCGCTTAGTGCATCGCAGACTGCTTACACGGTGTCTGCCGAAGGCGTTCCTGCTTCGGCCAGATTTGTAAATCAGCAGCTATCTGCTTTTGGTTCAGTTCATTCATTTCCAGACGGAACGCTTGCTTATCGTGGATTGGGTGCGTTTAACGGCATCACTTCGGGCGTTTCTGTAGATGGTCAGCGATTGGCATCCACCGGATTCGAAAACAGAAAGGTGAATTTTGGTCAAATGCCCACCATGCTGTTTTCCTCATTTTCATTTGCGAATATAAATCAGCCTGAAACGGCATCCGGTTCGCCGGTTTTGGCAACGCTTTCCACCGACGGCTACCTAAGCGAGCATCGCAGCCTGCTGTTTTCAGCCGGTGGCGGATTGCAAACGCAAAACCGGGAATTCCATACTCCGGATAACCGCTTCAGCCTTATTTATTCTGATTCATATGGAGATCATGTTCGATTTGCGGCCGGTATTTATCAGCAGGGCTTTTCATTTGGCGGCAGTGCGCTTCAAACTACTTTTGCAAATACCGATTTCGGAAACGGAGCGGTAGACGTTATTGATACCATCACGCCATCGGCCTACTTCAACGAAGAGATGAATCGTGGCGCATTTCTGAACGTGCGGATACAGCCACAAGAAGATATTTCGTACGCTATAAACGGGTTTGTGAACCGTCAAAACACCGGAATATCGGCCCACTCAAACTTTTATAATACCAATGCCGACTGGATAAATCCTCAGGAAACGGGCGCCATGGGAAATCGGGGTCAGCTACAGTATCGCGTTGGCTCTGCTGAAAATATCATCACACAAACAGCCTTGTCGGGCAGCGGAACCTACCTTCTTGGCGCTTCCGAGCTAAAACTTTCCGGAGGATGGTCTTTTGGCGGCTTTACATCAAGTGACCTGAACATACCATTTGGCACGGGCTCTCTCAATTTTAATATAAATGAGAGCAAACCCGGTTTTGTAAATATGGAAGTGACGAACCGCTCGCTTCGCATGCAGGATATGCTGATACAGGAGATGCGGGAAGTTACAACTGTGCAAAATGAGCACTTGATTAACTTCGGGCTCGATTTTGATCACAATATCAATGAGAACAGCAGGCTTGGGGCAGGATTTCTTTTCACTAATATCAGTAAAAAAGGAAGTTTCAAAGATGCCAGTCTGCGCCTTCTCGCGCCAACTACGGCCGCAAATTTTCGTCGCGTAAACGGTACAGAACTTTCGCCCTTCGGGGACACAGCCTATCAGTTCCCGTTTCTGGTTGAGCCAGATGATGCCCGGCGCTTTTTCAGAAATAACTACTCGCTTTTCAGGCAGGAGCTGCGGGATCAAACCAGAAGATCGGATTTCAGAAATTATGAGCTGATGGAGCAGGTTTACGCTTCATATGTTTTGGCTCAAAGCAACATTGGTCCGGCAACTTTACGCGGAGGCGTGCGACTCGAATACACCGATGGCTCTTATACCGGGAATCAGGTTGGATTCAACGAAATTGGAAATCATACCGGAACTATCGATACTACCGCTGCATCATCACACATTCATGTTTTGCCTTTTGTGAATGCAGACATACAGATTTTGGATGCGTTGCAATTTTCGGCCAGCCTTAGCAGTGCGGTAAACAGGCAAAATTACCGGCTTTTGAGTCCGTACAGACTGGTAAATGAAGAAAGTCGTCAGATTTTTCAGGGTGATGCAAGCCTGAGCCCGATTCAAACCTACACAGGCGATGCCCGTTTAGGATGGAGCGGACTACCGGGCGGAGATATTTACCTCGGTGGATTTTATACGCTTCTGCAAAATCTGCCCATAGACGTTCGCTTAGAGCAGCAAGTACCAGATGCCGAGCCTCTTGAAGTTTTCACGGTTGGCACAAATCCGGATGACTCATCGGTCTATGGCCTTGAAGGCGGCTGGGAGCAGCAGCTTCATTTTTTGCCCGGAATTTTAAGCCATACGGGATTTTCTGCCCATTACACCCGAATGTACAGCCGGCACAGACACACCCTCGGGAGCCCGAAAGGAGATCTTCCCGGCGTACCTGATGAAGTAATAAGCGGGGCCCTTTTTTACAATAGTTCAAGGCTTCAGTTTGCGACCCGACTCAGCCATACATCATCCTATACGCTTGGTTATTTCAGTCCCGAAAGCAGCCTCAACCGGCTGGAAGCTTCCGAACCGGCTCCGATAAAATCAACGGGTCAAACCAGCCTTTCTTTATCGGCTTCTGTTACGATTAGCGCCTCACTGCGAATTTGGGCAGACGCTTCCAACCTGATTCAGGCCGACATCACCGAATACAGCGTTTCGCCCCGCGATTATGCCTGGCAGCAGCAGCAGCTACAGCAAACGGTGGTGATGGCGGGTTTCCAGCTTACTTTTTGATGGTATGAACACTCAACTCAGAACCATGAATTTTAAAAACGATCTCCAAAAATACGCCGCTCATTTTTTGCGTGCTTTCTCTGCGCTTCTGCTATTTTGCGCCATAACGGCATCGGTAGCAATGGCAGAAACCGGTACTATTTCGGGTGAAGTTACCGATGAGCAAACCGGTGAAACCTTACCCGGCGCAACGCTGGTTCTAAAAGAGTTGAGCCGTGGAATTACAACAGATATAGACGGTAGATTTCTTTTTCGCCGAATTCCGGCCGGAGATTACACGCTGGAAGTGCGCTATATTGGCTACGAAACCACTCTTATTGAGGTAAGCGTAACAGCCGGTTCTAATCTCGAAAAAAATATTGCACTTGCGGTTTCTGTACTGGAATCAGACGATGTAGTGCTTATTGGCTACCAAAGGGGACAGTCGCGCGCGCTTACACGACAGCGACAATCGGCTAATATTCGCACCATTATTTCGGCGGAACAAATAGATCGTTTTGCCGATCAAACCGTTAGCGGCGCGTTGCAGCGAATTCCCGGCATGGGACACGGCGGCGAAGCTAATATTCGTGGCGTAGGGCAGGGAATGAGCCGCGTAACCGTAGACGGGCAGCGAATGGGCTCGACCGGAGCCGACCGCAGCGTGGACTTAAGCACTATTTCGGCAGATATGGTGCAGGAGCTGGATGTTGTAAAAGTAATTACCCCGGATATGTCTGCCGACGCCCTTAGCGGAGTCATAAATATAAGCACGAGAAGGCCAATCGGTGGCGAAAGATCTCTTAATGTGCGAACCGGCAGCGGATTTTACCCGCGCTATCTGGATGAAGCGGGACCCGGATACCGGCTTTCACTGAGCTACGGAGATTCCCCGTCCGATACGTATTCATTCGGGCTAAACGCCAGCTATCAGAGGGAGCCTACTTCGGAAGAGTCCGTTTCGTTTGGATGGCGAACCCGTAACCTTGGGCCCGAGTTTGGGATAGTGGATTTGCTGGATGATTTGCAGTCTACCTACAGTTTCGGCACGCGAGATCGCTACGGAATGGGCGGTCAGCTCACGTTTCAGCCCACGCCTCGATCTACCTACCACGTGCAGGGAATGTTCAATCTCACACAGCGCAGAGATGAATCGCACAGCATTGCCATAGATATTGCCTCCGATGATTACCTCACGCCGTTTCAAACCGGACCAACGCAAAGCGAGGGAGGAGGATCAATAGGGCATCGAAATCAGTTTCGGGATCGCGACATCAATCAGTACACGCTACAGGCCGGTGGTCGACATCTTCTGGATGGCTTCGACCTGGAATACAAGCTGGGTTGGGGCTACGGGCGCAGTAATTCGGATACCTACGCCATGCGCTGGGAAAACGGCAGACCCGGCATCGACTTTCTGGTAGATATAGAAGATCGCTGGAGACCCGCGCTGCAAATTGCCTCTCACAGTCCAAGAACGGCCTATCCTAATAATGAGCAAATTGCCCGAACCTCTTTCCTGAACCATACCATCGGGCGCCATATCGATAACGAAATTACAGGAAGTATAGATCTTGAAATGCCAATTAGCTATGGTAAAATCAAGTTTGGTGGCAGCGCGATGCTTGCTTTTCAGGAGGGGTACGAGCAATATCTTGATATGGCCTGGGACAGCCGCGAGGGTCCGGGCAGTTTTGCGCAGCTGCCCAACGGAAGCTGGAATGTGTTCGACCGTGAAGGAATTGCCTACGAAATTCGCTATCTGATCGATTCAGACCGATTTATAGATTCTTATCAAAACCGGTTTCCGCAGCTCATCAAAAATGTAAACCGTTTTGGTGAGTCGGAAAGTACATTTTACAGCAGTAACGAAAACGTGCTGGCGTATTACGCCATGACACAGCTCAACTTTGGTCGCTTTACTGTTCTGGGCGGTGCCCGCGCCGAGCATACTATTTCATCTTACGAGGCAAGAGAATCCCTGTTTTCTGATGGAGGTAGTTTTTTAGGCTCAAGAGCCATCAACGCTACCAACTCTTACACCAACATTTTTCCTAATCTGCAGTTCATTTACCGCTTTACAGACTTTACAAATCTGAGGCTTGCGTATTCCCGCTCAATCGGCCGGCCAACGTTTAATCAGCTTTCGCCCTACCGGGAGTTCAACTACAATTCCCGCGAAATCCGCTACGGAAATCCGGATCTAAAGCCTATGGTATCGGATAATCTGGATCTCATGATTGAGCATTACTTCCGCAGCGTGGGTCAGATCAGCGTTGGAGTCTTTTACAAAAAGCTGGATAACTTTGTGTTTTCGCGAAGAAGCCGGATTGGCGAGGGCGGTTTCAATGAGTTTGAAGATTTGCCGCGTGGAGACACACCCGACCGCTTCGTAGGCTGGCATCGCACCACTTTTTTAAATGGCGATGATGCCGATGTGTACGGACTTGAGCTCAGCTGGCAGCAAAATCTGGTATTCTTGCCCTGGTATTTCCAGAATCTCGGAGTCTACTTCAACTACACCTACACTTTTTCAGAAGCCGATATAGACCGGCTTGATGACAGCGGCGAAACCGTGCTCGTACGGCTTCAGGATCAGCGGCCGCACGTAATTAATGCGGGCTTGGACTACACGCAGGGGCGTTTTTCGGGGCAGCTTACCTATCAGTGGAGCGACCCCTATGTTTCTTCCTATGCCAACGAGCGGGACTGGGTGCCGACCATTCAGCTGAATGAAAGAGTTTATCCGGATTTATTCACCGACGGAGCAAGTGATGTCTCCCTCACCCTTCGCTACAGAATTTCGCCAAACTTCAGAATATGGGCCGACGGTTCGAATCTGTTCAATAACCGCTCCGTTAACTATCGCTTTAATCAGGAGTTCTATCCCACCCAAATGTCTCTCCGGGGGCGTGAAATCGCGGTAGGGCTAAATTACAGCTTCTAAAAATATGCTTTATACTTTAAATAGATTCCCAAATAAGAAATCAGCCGGTGCGCGGCTTGGCCTGGTTATGCTGTTTTTTATGATGATGCCGATCTGGTCGCCCACTCACGGGCAGCAAAGTCAGACTGAGCCGGCGGAGCTGTTTGTGCATCAGACGC
Source organism: Balneolales bacterium (assembly GCA_022565805.1). GTDB lineage: Bacteria > Bacteroidota > Rhodothermia > Balneolales > Cyclonatronaceae > Cyclonatronum. Next base: position 17,522 of record JAIULZ010000033.1, on the reverse strand, counting down.
TGGATCAAATGCTTAGCAAGACTCCGGGCTTTTATTTGGATGTTTTTGGTGACCTGAACTATCGCGGTATCGGAGCCGGCCGTCTGGATTTCCGGCTGAACGGACTTCCGCTTGCTTCGAACTCCGGTACCGGCAGAGTTGCACTCTCGCGGGCTTTTGCTCCCGATGCGTTTGGTAAGGCCTACATCATGCGAAATGCACGTGCAGAAGATTGGGCAAGTCCGCTTGGAGTATCCCTGAACCTGCAAACTGCTCCGGCAATATTTCCGGAGGAAAGAGCTATTGATGCAGCCGGAGGCGTTTCGGCTTTTTCGGAATATGGCGCGTATGGCTCCATTGGCCGAAGAGGATATTTCAGTTATAGTGATCGCCCGGTTGAGGGAGTTTCTATCGGCCTGCGCGCATCCTGGAATACCGCATTTTCTGCATTCGAACAGCTTGAAACCCGCTATCAGGTTGCAGATTTCGAGGGGAATCCCACCGATTTTTTAAGCAGCGTTTCGCCTTCGCTTCAAATTCAAAATGATGAAAACATCAGCGGCAGCTTTTGGCTTGGCTACGATCTGAGCGAAACGACTTCTCTTGAGCTGAGTGCGAATTATTTTCGCTCAGATTTTGGGAATGATGTTCATCGGAGAGTAGACGAAACCGCCGATGACTGGATAAATCCTACTGAAAGCGGAGCGCAGGGCGAAATGGGATTTACCATGTACGAAGCCTTTACGGGCAACATCATCACAGATCAAACAGAGCTGCAGGCGAGGGGAGAAACCGTGCTGCCGGGTATTGAATTAAGCTATGCCGGACACTGGTCGCGTTCGGTTCGGAATGCCGATAATCTGAGAATGCCTTTCCGTAGAGACGGCCTCAACTTTTTGATTAACACCGACGATAGAAGTCGTCCGTTCATGGAAATCGAAAACATCCCCACGCTCGAAAACGGAACTGTAGACTACCGAAACATGAGACTAAGCTTCGTAGATGAGCAGCAGCAGGAAGACACCAATCAGCTTTTGGGCGGGCGCTTTGATGTATCTCTGCCGAACCTGAATCTGAAAGCCGGTGTGGCCGGGCGTCTTACCACGTATGAGCGGGATTTTGAGCAGGGCGAATATGTGTTTTTCCAGCCGCTAAACCTGTATCGTTTTTTTATGATTCCGCAGGGAGATATGCAGGTGATGGGTCAGTCTGGCTATCTCATCCCGTGGATGGTGGATACCGAATATGCGCGCTCTTTTTTCCAGGGAAGCAGACCGCGGTTTAACCGAAATGAAGATCAGGTTTTCCTGAATTCGGAGTACCGTAATTTTGAGCTTCAGGAAGGCTTACTCGCGGGCTACCTGCAAACGAGGCAAGAGCTTGGTCCGGCCACGCTTTATGCCGGACTCCGGTACGAATATCTGAGCGGCACCTACGAAGGATTCGAGCTATTCGAAGATGAAGAAGCGGGCTGGATTTCATCGGGCACGGAAAACACCAACAGCTACGGAAACTTGTTTCCTTTCGTGGCAACTGAAGTTCAAGTAAGTTCGAATATCAGCTTCGAAGCGGCCTATAACCGAGGCATACGCCGGCCGGATTTTTTCAAGCTCGTGCCCTTCAATTCGGGCAGCGGATCAACCGCATTCCTTTTTCGCGGAAACTCAGAACTTGAGCCAGAGCTAAGCGACAACCTGTACTCCGGCTTCACCCTGCAGTTCGACGGACATACCGCCATTTATCTCGGTGGATTCTACACCGTGTTAAGCAATGCAATAACCGAAACCATATCCGGCGGAGAAACTGATCTGAGCGTGTTGAGCTGGCAAAACAGTAGCGAAACAGCCGATTTTTTCGGTGTGGAATCCCGAATCAGACACAGATTCACCTATCTGCCCCGGCTACTGAGCGGATTGGGAGTCAGCGCGAATTACACCTGGGCCGATTCGCGACTTCAGGATAATGAACGCGGCAATATTCGCTTCCCGGGACAAAAAGAGCATGTTTTAAACGCCGGAGTTTTCTATGATTTGGGCAGATTTAATGCGAAGCTCAACTATCAATACGCTTCTGGTTCAATACTTGCGTATGCGCAGGAAAGCACGCAAATACCCACCGAAGCAGAACCCGTATTTCTGGATTTAAAAGACTCCGGCAGATCCGTATTATCAGCGGCGCTACAATTCAGAATTTCCTCCAGTTTCGAGTTTTGGGCAGACGCCTGGAATCTGCTGAATCAAACACCTGAGCTTTACCGCTACTCGCAGGAACTCTACCCGGAATTATCCAGATCCAACAGCGGAATTTCTTTCAGAACAGGCATTCGGTACCGGATGTAAATAATTTTATTCTTAACACCTATATGATCAACAATCGCTCGTGCACTTTCATCATAATCATAACTCTTGCCATTGGATTCATTTCCGGATGCTCAACCAAAACTCCGGAACCTGTTGCGGGTTCACTTGTAGCCTGGGGCTTGGACGACTACGGTCAGGTTAGCGAGCTGCCCGACAGGGATGATTTTATTGCCGTTGCGGCCGGACAAAAGCACAGTCTGGCGCTGCGAAAAAACGGGACTATAGCAGCATGGGGCTACGACAGCAGAGGTCAGGTTTCTGATACTCCCACTATCGATGGATTTGTGGCCATATCAACCAGCTATAATCATAATCTGGCGCTGCATAAAGACGGTACCTTGCGCGCATGGGGGCTCGATATGAGCGATATGGTAACGAATGTACCCGCAGGAAATAGCTTTATTGCTATTGCCGCAGGTTTTAACACAAGCATAGCGCTGCGAAGCGACGGCACCGGAGTAATTTGGGGCGGACCATACGGACGTGCCACCGAGCTTACATCACTCGAAGAAATTCAGATTCCTGATAACGATCGTATTGTGGCCGTTTCTGTGGATAGGGCACAGCACATGGCGTTAACCCGCGAGGGCAGAATTCTATCCTGGGGAAGCGATATGATGGGCTCTGTGAGCGATACGCCAACTCAGGCTGATTTTATTTCCATCGCCGCCGGCGGTCGGCACGGACTCGCGCTTACGGCAGACAGCACGCTTACAGGATGGGGCTGGAATCTTCGGAATGAAATTGACGGAAAGCCCAAAGGACGCGGATTTCAATCAGTTTCGGCAGGCTTTACCCATAATCTTGCGCTCGATGCAGACGGAAAAATTCAGGTTTGGGGCTGGAGTCGCGGAAATCACAATCAGGTTGAGCATACGCCTCAAAATGGTGTATTTGCCTATATCGTGGCCGGAACCTATCACAATCTGGCCATTAAAACAGAGGAAACCGAAAATTGATGAGCCCCATACGATTATTACCGGGTGTACTTCTGCTTGTAGCTATTTTTCTACTTTCCGGCTGTGGAAACAGAGGCGTCGATGATTGGGCTCAGTTTGCTGGGGACGCACAGAATACATCATACCGCTCTCATGCTCTGCAAATAAATGATCCGGTTTCGGTTTGGCAGTTCGAAACCGATGGTCCGGCAAGAGTGAGTCCTGTGCTGTTCAAAAATGTTGTGTATGCCGGCAGCGACGACGGGCACTTATATGCGATTAACCAAAAAGACGGCGCGCAGGTTTGGCGCTATCAGCTTGGCAGGTCGGTAGCTTCGGCGGCCTTAGTTACCGACGAGCTGGTTTTCGTAGGCGGCGCCGATAACAAAATGCACGCCATAGACCGTGAAACCGGAAGTCAGGTCTGGTCATTTCAAACCAGCGGCACGATTTCATCTTCTCCGGTGCTATCAAGCGGAATGCTGTTCTTTGGCAGCTGGAACTATACGTTTTATGCTCTTGATGCCAATAGTGGTGCTTTGAAATGGGAATTCCGCACCGGACGCGTGATATCTGCTGCGCCAGCAATTTTCGAGGAGCTCGTTATTTTTGGTAGCTGGGACGGCAACCTGTACGCATTCGACAAGGAAAGCGGCACAAAAGTCTGGGCCTTTGAAACGGGTGATGGAATTGCCTCAAGTCCCGCTGTTTCTGATGGCGTTATTTATGTGGGTAGCCGGGATCATCATTTATATGCTATAGATGCCCGAAATGGCGCGAAAATATGGAAAACCGAAGGGGAAGCCTGGTTCGACGCTAGTCCAGCCATTACTCCCGAACTGGTAATTGCCGCAAATTACGATCATCATATTTACGCAATAGATCGTAGTAATGGCGAAATCGTTTGGCGGTTTAAGGGTGAAGGTCCGGTACTTTCGAGTCCGTCGGTTGCCGGCGATGTAGTCTATTTTGGCAGCTGGCGACGACTCGTCCACGCTATTTCGATAACCGATGGCACCGAGCTTTGGCGACACCGGGTGCGGGGCGATATATCTTCGAGCCCGGCGGTTGGTAAAAATGAAATATATCTGGGAACAAACGACGGTATAATACACGCCATTGGGAACAGAAGATAAAGCGGAATGCGGCGTTTAGTTATGATCCATCATTTGTAATATTCCCTATTCGTGTTAGATTAAAAAGTTATTAAATCAATAAGTTTACTTTAGTATGATGAAGCAATCCGGATTTTGCGCCATTTTAAGTATGGCAGCACTGTTTTTTCTATTTACTGTGGCCTGTACTCCGCAGGAGCAGCAGGAAGCCGAATCACCAAATGATATAACCTTACATCGCGCTATGGCAAACTTTCCCGTTTTTGATTTACAGGGGCACAGAGGAGCCCGTGGTTTATTGCCGGAAAATACGATTCCTAGTCTGCTTATTGCGCTGGAGTATCCCATCACCACGCTCGAATTCGACGTTGTTGTTTCTGCCGACAGCCTGATTGTGCTTTCTCATGAGCCGTGGTTTCATCATCATATAAGCACCACACCGAATGGCAGACAAATTGGGCCCGCCGATGCCCATACTCACAATATGTTCAGAATGACATATTCCGAGATTGTGGCCTACGATGTGGGCAAGCGCGGACATGTAAATTTTCCTGAGCAACAGGCTATGCCGGCGGTAAAACCACTTATGACCGAAGCCATTCTTGCGGTTGAAGAATGGGTAGAAGCCAACAATCGTCAGCCTGTATTTTACAATATAGAAACAAAAAGCAGACCGGAATGGTACGATGAATTTGTGCCTCAACCAGACGTTTTCGCCCGCTTGCTGTACAACGAACTTACAGAACTCAATATGTTAGACCGCGTTTTTATACAAAGCTTTGATGTAGCCACGCTGCAGGCCATGCGCGAAATTGATGAAACCATCCCCTTAGTGCTGCTTGTAGAAAACGAAGAAGGTCTGGATTGGAATCTGGAAAGACTCGGCTTCATCCCCGAAATTTATAGCCCCTATTTTAAATTTGTGGATGAAGAATTGGTTCAGCGCGTAGTAGGTAAAGGCATGAAAATTGTACCATGGACTATAAATCAAAAAGATGACATGCGCGCTATAATCGACACGGGAGTGCATGGCATTATTACCGACTATCCGAACCGGGCCGAAGAAGTGCTGCGTTAAGCCCCAAAGCCTTTTTATATTCAGTTTAATTGCATCATTTACTGTATGATTGACAGAAAAATGACAGCTAAATCTATGAACAAGAAAGTCGTTTGCTCAATTGTCAAAAATTGTAAGCTGTTTTCTGCAATCACATATATTAATTATAATGTTTTCGGACATCGTTTAAACATTGAAGCGAGAAAAGTACGTTTATTTTACTTTTCCTAAAATCTTGAAAAGGAAGCTTTTGCAAAGCCTTCTTGATGAGAAAGTCATCATCATAACAATGCAAAATCTTTTCATGCTTTAAACAAGTTCAGATTGCTGAATCGGCTTCGATTAAAGCCCCCAATGAGGTCTCATGCCTTAAAAAGCGTCAGTTCGGGTATTTAATTACAGAAATGGGATCTTTGTAAACATCATGGCATGTTGAGGTCAACCAGCCCACCGGTAAATATGCAAAAGTAAGAGATTTAAGGCTCAGCTGTGTATTGCAAGCGTGAAGCGTGTTTAGGAAGAAAGATGTCTCATCCTTACTTAGTTCCGGTTACGGTTCTTTTGAAAGCTTTGAAAAACGGTTTTACAAAGTCTTTTTCTATCCATTTAAAAATCCAAAAAAGCTGCCGGCTGATTAATGCCTGCCGATAAATACATAACTAAAAAATCCATAACTGAATGAAAAAAATGATACAGCTGCTTCTTTGCGGTTTCTTGCTGATCTTTAGCGGTTTTTCAACTGCGAAAGCCCAGCAAATTCTGCATGAAGAAGTGCCAGGAATAGGAATGATTGAGTTTCTCGAAGGTCAGATTGTAGTTGAATTCGCGCCCTCTTTAAGCTCTGCAGATTATGCACAACTAAAACAAACATTTGAAGTACAGCAGGTTACACCGCTTGAGCTTATTAATGCCGAGCTTTGGGATTTTAAAAACGGAACCGTGCAGGAAGCTATAGCGATGCTTAACAGCCGCGATGATGTTGTTTTTGCAGAGCCTAATTTCGTGTACTACCTTCCGGATGTAATTATCGATGAGAATGACCTTTTGGATGAAGCCTTACAAAATGTAATTCCAAATGATCCACAGTTTGCACAGCTTTGGGGTCTGCGAAATACGGGTCAGTCTGGCGGAGTTGTTGGTGCCGACATCAGCGCTGTAGATGCATGGTCTATGCAAACCGGCTCGCACGATGTAATCGTAGCCGTATTCGATTCTGGTATAAAAAGTGATCATCCCGACCTTGTAGATAATGTCTGGTTCGATGAAAATGGTAATAATGGCCGTAGTTTTGTAGACAACACAACCGAAGATTTGAACGGACACGGTACACACGTGGCCGGGACTATTGGTGCGGTGGGTAACAACGGAGTTGGCGTGGTTGGGGTAAACTGGGATGTTACCTTAATGAATATTAAAATTTGTGGTGCTAATGGTTCCCCAAGCTGTAATGGTGCCGCAATGGTACAGGGTTTACAGTTTGCCATAAACAACGGCGCACAGATTTCGAACCACAGCTGGGGAGGTCCCGGATTTTCACAGGCTGGATTTAACGCAATACAGGCCGCGCTGCAGGCCGGTCACCTTGTAATAGCCGCAGCGGGCAATAGCTCTAATAATAACGACAATCAGAATTTCTATCCAGCCGGATATAATTTGCCTAACGTAATTTCTGTTGCAAGCTCTACCCGTACCGACGGACGCAGCGGTTTCTCTAATTTTGGTGCAAATACCGTACACCTCGGAGCTCCCGGCGATCAGATTCGCAGTACGTATATCAATGCAGCCGGATATACAGTTTTATCGGGCACCTCAATGGCAAGTCCACACGTAGCCGGTGCTGCTGCAATTCTTAAGGCACAAGTACCCGATGCTACATACGCTGAAATTCGCGAGTGGATTTTAAACAGCGTAGACGAAGTTCCGGCTTTTGCTACAACTACAATTACCGGAGGTCGCCTTAACCTGTATCAGTCTCTGCTACTTGCAACTCTCGGGCCACCCGAGCTTAGCCTATCCGAAACTTCATTTGAAGTAGAGGGATTTGTTGGTCAGAATTTATCTAAAGAGCTGCAGCTGTTTAACTCCAAGCCCGGTATTCTCAGCTATAGTATTTCGGTGAACTACGACAACGAAGAATCCCGCGAAATAAAAAGCTACGGCTGGGAGCAAAACGGAGTTTGGGTAGAAGGATCTACCGCCGCTATTGGACCGAGACTGGAAGATCCTGTTGGAATCGCATCTTTTTCTGAAAGCATCGAAACCTCATTTGAGGCAGAAGAAGGTTTTGAAACTGGTTTTGCCGGCGGACAAAATGGCTGGACAGCCCTGCAGGCGAGTACTACGCAGCCGGTAATTACTGATGAGTTCGCAAACGATGGTTCGCAGTCGTTAATGCTTGCCCGGCAGGCAGGTACGCCGGGCGGGAACAATATTGGTGTTCGCTCGCCGGTTATCGATTCCGGATTTATGTTCTATACTATGGAAACAGATATTTATGTAGAAGATACGGGTGGCGCAAACTACGATGTAATTCTGCAATCTCCGGGATTCGGACAACTTTCAACTCGCTTCCGATTCGGAGCTGATGGCAATATGTCTGTACTTGGTCCTTCAGGTACCGGACTTGGTTTTCAGGTTGTGGGTACGTACGAGACCGGAACATGGTTTAATTTCTCCAAAGAATTCGACGCCGAGAATGGAAGCATCCGCTACTTTGTTGATGGAGACCTTGTTCATACCGGACCCATTATTGCGGCTCCAAACGTTGAGCAGATCGTATTTCTGTCGGATAACAACAATGATGAAGAAGCCGCATATTTCGACAACGTGAGCCTCAGAGGCGACAACGGATGGCTGATGGTTAGTCCGGCAGCCGGTTCAATTGAAGGAGAAGGAAGCCTGAGTACTTTCCTGAACTTCGACACCTCAACCGCGCCCGGAACCTACAGCGCAACGCTGTTCCTTACTTCCAACGATCCTGCCAACTCGCTTATAGAAATTCCTGTAGTGTATACCTTATCGGGTGCTCCCGAAACTCCAAAGGCGGTAGTAAATAAGGAGAGCATCAGCCTCATTACGGTTCTCGAACAGGATATGACCTCTTCGTTTATGCTACAAAATGTAGGACTGGAAATGCTCGAATTTTCTGTTGAAGTGGCTTCAGGAAATGAAGATGCAGCAACATGGCTAGACCTGATGGTTACAGGCGGATCTTTAGGTTATACCGATGAGCAGGAAATTGAGTTTGGAATTAACACTTCCGCTCTTGAGCCCGGTACTTACTCGGCAATAATACATGTTGAAAGTAATGATCCTGACAGCCCGGTATTGGCAGTAGAAGTAAACCTGAATCTGCTGGAAGGTTTCCCGCTTACCATAAGCCTGAGTTCTCCTGAGAATGGCGCTACGGCAATTCCGGTTGAAACCATGCTTAGCTGGGAAGCAGACAGTCGCTCGGTTAGCTATCAGGTACAGCTTTCTGATCGCGAAGATTTTGCCGGTTCGGTACTTTCAGCTTCCCTTTCAGACACGGAGCAGGAGTTTAGTGGCCTGCTGAAATCTACAGTCTATTACTGGAGAGTGCGCGGCGTAAATCCGGCAGGACCCGGCGAATGGTCGGATGTATGGACTTTCCGTACCGAATTAAACTCTCCCGAGCAGGTAGCACTAGTTAGCCCCGGCGATGGTGAAGAAGACCTTGATGCCTTTATTGAGTTTGTTTGGTCAGCAGCAGATTTCTCAGACAATTATGATATTGAAGTTGCTACTGACGAAAGCTTTGCTGATGGCACCGTTTTCTTTTCTGCTGAAGGACTGGAAGGCACAGAACTGCTTGCAGAACAGGAGTTCCCGCAGGATGGCTCCACATTTTACTGGAGAGTTCGCGGTAACAACGAAGAAAAAACAGGAGATTGGTCAGAAGTATTTGCCTTCACCGTATTCACTTCAACTTCTACACCTGTTGATGATCTTCCGATAGCATTTGAGCTTCAGCAAAACTATCCTAACCCGTTTAACCCCACCACTGTTATCAGCTATGCGCTTCCCGAAGATGTAGCTGTTCGCATAGAGGTGTATAATCTTATGGGGCAGCGCGTGGCGCTATTGGTGAACGAGCAGCAGCAAGCCGGCCGCCACAACGTGCAGTTCGATGCGCAGCGTCTGTCGAGCGGAATGTATTTATACCGCATACAGGCCGGCAGCTTTAGCGAAACCCGCAAGATGATGCTCATTAAATAATTTCTGAGTATGTATTAGGTTGCTTTAGCAATTGAGTCAAGTATAAAAAAAGGAGTCCGGATAAATTCGGGCTCCTTTTTTATTTGGGATGAATTGATTCAGCAAGAAGGACTCTGGAGGAAGTGTGAGTGGGAGAGTGGGAGAGTGGGAGAGTGGGTGATGGGGCGGTAGCTTATTAATTCCTCGAGGTCAAAAATGACCGAGGACCGAAGACGGAAGACGGAGGATGAGCTCCGAGATAGACAGTAACTCGGATGGCTTTACCGCGAAGAACACGAATGATTTCGCGAAGGGCACGAAGCGGATCAAGCCACTTCAAACTTCGTGCCCTTGGCGACCGTACTTCGCGAACTTGGTGGTTAATAATAAAAGTCGCGAAGGAAGATTAATTGCTAAGATGAAATCAATTCTTATTGGAGAGCGATTTAAATCCACGTTAATTCGAGCTAATTCGCTGGTCAAAAAAACCTAAGACCGGAGGACCGAAGATGAGCTCCGAAATAGACAGCAATCCGGATGGCTTCACCGCGAAGAACACGAATGATTTCGCGAAGGGCACGAAGCGGATCAAAGCAGATAGACCTTCGTGATCTTAGCGACCGTACTTCGCGATCCTTAGTGTTTTATCATAATATTTACATCACTTCAATCCGATACCGAACCACTTTTTGGAGATCAGTTTCATCATCGGTTTCAATGGTGTAAATATGGGTGTCATTAATAAATTTAATCGGTTTATTTCGCGGCCAGTCGAACCGGGTGATGAGCTCTCCGGTATTTTCCAGCACCCACCATTCATAAATACTCATATCATCTACAGTGGTGGCAACCCAAAGGCGATTCTGATTATCAATTCTCAGATCGGTTACAACTGGCCAGAATTCGGGTAGGTCCATGTTGGACATATTACTGGTAAACATATCCAAAACTCCGGCTTCAATTGCAGACTCCAGTGTTAAAGGGACTTTCTTGATAGGAAAATAAAAAGCTCTTCTATAAACTCCGTCCGGACCGTAGGATTTTACCAAAAAGTTGTCTGGCTTTGCTAAATAAAGTTGATCTTTATTTGAAATAGCGGACTGCGTAGTCCCCAAAAAATCAATCAGGTGTATGCCTAATGCCGCATTGCCACTGGGGAACATCACCCGTTTTTCATAGAAATAATCAAACTGATGTTCTTGGATATTTCCGGCACTTCCCAAAAGGTAATACAAGCCCTTCATCTCAAAATTCTGCCAATGTTGAAGTGAAGCAGTATTCTCTTCAGTTGAAATAAATCTGACTAAATAAGTACCATCAGTTCTTGCATATAAATGATTTATAGCAGGATATGCTCTGGATAAACCCGAAAAATTACTGCGATTTTGGCCCAATGATACCGTTTCCCCTTCCGACAGGTTTTCAAGCGAAAAAATATTTACCCTACCAGCAGAGGAGTCGAAGGCAAACATTTGATCCCCAATTATCTGTATGCTTTTGATAAAGCTAAATTCACGAGGTCCGCGGCCATCCCTTCCCAGCTGATTATTGTATTGACCCTCCGGTTCAAAAACATGTATAACCATTCGACCAGTATCGGCGACAAAAACCCGGCCGGAACCATCTACGGCAACATCTTGAATCCTGCCAATAATGACCTCCTCCGTATCTCCATAGCTGGCATCTTTCTGAAAAGTAAATGTTGCAGCAAGTTCCGCGTCTCGGGAATAGACTGTAAGATTTTCCAATTCCATGATATGTTCCGGAACATCGGGCAACTTGTCATCACTACTGCACCCCATCACCGCTATACACAATAAAAACGCTGCGAGGATAAATATAAAGTAGTTTTTCATAGAACGGATTAGTGATGGGGCTGGGGATAAATGAGGCAGTCCAAAATCATTATATGAAGACTGATGAAGTTATTTCTTAATAGTGTATAAGCGGTAAGCTTGCTAACTTCGGCACAAAATAATGTTTTCCTGCATTTTGATCGGTGAAAAAAGTAACCCGGAAGATTTTACCGCGAAGTTCACGAAGGATTTCGCGAAGGGCACAAAGCGGATCAAGTCACTTCAAACTTCGTGCCCTTAGCGACCGTACTTCGCGAACCTTCGCGGTAAATAATATAAGTCTCCAAGGAATATCAGGTACTAAGATGAAACCTTATATGTTGAAACTATGTCATAGAATTGTATTCTGAAATTATACAACGAATCGACACAACAGGTTCTCTGCCGAAATAATCAGTAACCCGGAAAGCTTCACCACGAAGTACACAAAGGATTTCGCGAAGGGCACGAAGCAGATCACAGTACTAAAATCTTCGCATCCTTAGCGACCGTATTTTGCGAACCTTAGCGGTTAAACAAAAAAGTCGCCAAGGCGGAGAAGTACTTTGTTGGCACTGTAAAAACTTTCATCCATTTTGTGTCTGCGAAAAATCCTTTTTGTACTAATAGAAAAAAACTCTATCATCCGTCAATCAGAATACGAATGTGCTGGTTCGCTTTCGCAAGCGATTAAAAGGGAATCCCGTGAAATTCGGGAGCTGTACCCGCAACTGTAATTCCGGGGATCTGCATTCGAAGCTGAGCTAAAGCTTTTCTGCTACTACGAGCCAATGGCTTAGGTCGCAGTTCAATATTTAAAAGCTGAACGCCTGCTTCATCATGCTGGTTCACGGCCGATGCCTAATGCCACTGTTTCAGGCCCAAAACGAAACGGGAAGGCCGCATCAGCCGCTTATCGGGAGAGTCAGGAGACCTGCCTTTACGTTCCGACGCTGGAAACTTCGGGTAAAAGTTTCAGTAAGTCATTTTTATGAATTCTCCCTATGTCCGCACGGGTAAAATCCGGCTGATTGGCCGTGTTTTATCTTCTGTTATATACTTAATAGCTTTGTTCTGCACAGCTGTTTGCCGATTCCTCCAAAGGTTCTTATGGGATTTTTGTGCTCATTTTTTGGGTGACACTTCTGCGTCAGTACAGCAGTCTAATACTTATGAAGCAGGATTTTGGCACAGAATTCATCACCCTGCGAGAGAAAGAAAGTTCTTTTATAAAGCTGCATTTTCGTGCGACCGGTTGTTGCTGTTTGTGCTTTTGATTTTCACGTTCATTGGCTTCCTGCCAGGTTTTTATACTACAGAACTCAGCGCCACAGCGCAAGGAAATGCGGCAAACGATACCACGATTGTTCGGGCCGATTTGGATGTCATCACCATTACGGCCGGTCGCTTTGGCGCTGCTCTGCTGCGACAGCCCGTTCATGTTTCCCGAATAGATTCGGCAGCGCTGGCGCAAAACGGCGGTAGCCTGGGTGATGTGCTCAGTTTCGGCAGCCCGGCCATGATTCGGAATTACGGTCCGGGCGGACTCCAAACGGTTTCGGCAAGAGGCTTTGGAAGCCGGCAAACCCCACTGCTCTGGAACGGATTTGCGCTGAATCACTCGATGCTGGGTGATGCCGACCTGAGCCTTATCCCCGCCGCATACGCTTCTAACGTACAGGTTGCGACGGGAAATGCTGCCGCGGCCTATGGCTATGGCGGTGCCGGAGGAAATATTTTGTTCTCGAGCCGTGTTCCCGAAAACGGAATCGGTTTTTCTCATCAAAATGGGAGCTGGGGGCAGCAGTCGCTTGGTTTTGAGGCCGGTGTGCATTCGGGTTCTTTCCGGCTGGGGATTCTTGCAGATGCTTCCCGCGCACAGCTAAATTACCCGTATTTTGATCCGTTTCGAGGTCGGGAAGAGCTTCGGCGTAACAGCCAATTCGAGAGGAAAAGCGGAATGATTACCGCTGGCTACAGCTATGCGCCCGCATCCCTCGATTATGAAACATCCTTCTGGATATCCGATCATTCGCAGCATTTACCCGCTTCAATTACAGTTCGGAATCCACGTGCGGTTCAGGAAGATGCCTGGTTCAGAAACTCGCATCGACTGCGCTATATTCGCTCCCACATTTTGCTTGAAGCGGCATTTTTTATTGAAAACTACCGACTGGATTACACCGATACCGCAAGTAGAATCGAGAGTGAAAGCGAAGTGCGACGACGCGAATCAAGGCTGTCGGTGCAGTGGAATCCGGCCGAGGCATTTTTGCTGGTAACGGGCCTCGATTATGCGAATACAAAGGCCATCACCAATAATTTTCGGGAAGATGTGAGCCGCTCGCGTCAGGCCGCATTTACGCATGCCGAGTGGACACCGCTGCCGGGCCTCACCATTATTCCCTCAGCTCGTGGAGCCATTTTGTCTGATATCGAAAATGAGTGGATGCTATCTGCGGGAATCAGCTATTTGCTTCCGGTGGATGGTTTTGCGGTGAGGGCACAGCTAAGCCGAAACGCGAGTTCGCCCACGCTCAACGATTTATACTGGAGTTCGGGCGGAAATCCGGATCTCAGGCCCGAAAGTAGCTTCAGTCGGGAAGTTGGTTTGAGCTACGCCGCAAGCCCGAGGCGAGGTATTCGGGTCGAAAGCGGCATTACTTTTTACGCCTCAGATTTCCAGGACGGCATTCGCTGGGTGCCGGGCAGAGGTGGAATTTGGAGTCCGGTAAATATCGCGGAAATACGCAGCCGGGGCCTTGAGCTGGACTTCTCCGCAGTTGTCAGCTTCGGCGATTGGACACTGCGTGGCGGCGCCTCCGTAATCCGAACGAGAGCAGAAGCGCCTCAAATTGTAAATGAATCGGAGGCGCCGGTCTGGAAACAGCTTGTTTATGTGCCCGAATGGCAGCACAAAGCATCGTTCGAACTCGCCCGCGCGCCGTTTAGCATAAGAGCATCAGTGGCTTATTTCGGTGATCGTTTTACGACCGCCGATCACAGCAGTCCGGCCGATCCGCTTTCATCATTTTACACCGCCGATCTCAGGGCCGGACTCGACTTAAAGCCCATTACCGGCGTACGAGTGCAGCTAAGCTATGCGACAAAAAATGTCACTAATCAGACCTATCAGTTTATAACACAATATCCGATGCCGCCACGACATCATGAAATCGGCATCCGGCTTTATTTCTTAACCGGATCAAGCCGCTAAATCAACTTCAATCTCAACCTCAACCTTAATAAAAACATGAAACAACTATTACTACTTATCATCGCAGTACTTTTTGTATATGCACCACTCACCGCGCAGGAGCAGCCGGAACGGGTATATATCGTAAATCAAGGTGCTTTTCTGCAGGGTAATGCTTCCATCACATCCTATAATCCCGAAACCGGGGATGTGCAGCAAAATATTTTTGAAGCTGTAAACGGGCGCCCGCTTGGTGATGTGGCTTTGCATAGCGCGCTTATCAATGATCTGCTTTTTATTGTTGTTGGAAATTCTGATAAAATCGAAATCGTAGATCCGCTCAGCTTCGAGTCTGTAGAAACTATTTTCGTGGATGATTTCGGCGGTTCGAGTCCGCAGTGGATCGAGCAGGTTTCGGAAACAAAGGCGTATATCAGCAATTTGTTGCTCGATACGATATCGATTTTAGATCTGGAAACGCTTGAAATTACGGGCTCGATTACGGTTGGCGCAAATCCGGAAGGTATTACCGTTTCCGAAGGAAAAGCCTACATCGCGATTACTGAATTTGGTGAAGGAAACCAGATTGCCGTTGTAGATATCGCTACTGATGAGCTGCTTAAAACGATTACAGCGCACGATAACCCACGTTTTCTGCTAACCGATAATGATGGTTTTGTTTGGGTGATGTGCACCGGTAATTTTGGTTTTGGTGATGCTGACGAAAGCTTTGGCGAAATTGTTGTTATCGATCCGGCTACCGATGAAGTGGTTGAGCGAATTGAAGTGGGCGGGAAGCCGCAGAACCTTCGCCTGAACAACAATACGCGACGTGCTTATGTGGTAAACGAAGGTGTTCAGCTGGTTGATATGGACACTTTTGAGCTTCAGGAAAATCTGTTGTTCGAAACAGCTTATTTCGCTCTCGGCGTTTGGGGCACAGCCGAAACAACCTATTATGCGACTTTCGCGCCAGATTTTAGCTCGGCCGGACGCGTAGATATTCGCACAGCTGATGGCGAAATTACGGGCACCTTCTCCACTGGCATCGGCCCAGGGTATGTGCAGTTTACCGGAGATTCTGAGCCGCCGGTTTCGGTTCAGCCGGGTGAAAATCCTTCCCGTATGCAGCTGATGCAAAATTATCCGAACCCGTTTAACCCAACAACCCGCATCCGTTTTGAGCTTGCCGAAAGCATGGATGTTCGTCTCGAAGTATTTTCCGTTTTGGGTCAGCGTGTGGCTGTACTCGCAAATGGTTCGCATACAGCCGGCGCGCATTCGGTTGGATTCGACGCTGCCGGACTAAGTAGCGGGATGTACCTGTATCGTTTAACGGCGGGTTCAGAAACCATTACCCGCAGTATGATGCTGGTAAAATAGATCATCAAAAAAAATGGATATTGATGCTTCATAGCCAAAAGTGCCATATCTATGACACTTAATGCATGTTGTGTCCGGAAACCATCACCAGATAAAAACATGAATAAAACCCGTTTAGAAAAAGAGCTGAAAATGGCCATCGATTCCAAGACTAAACCGCTTGGTGCACTTGGTCAGCTGGAAACGCTCGCGTTTAAGCTGGGTATGGTTTTGGGCAGCACGCGTCCGGTGCTTCGCAATCCTGTGATGCTGGTATTTGGCGCCGATCACGGGATTGCGCAACGGGGTGTAAGCGCATATCCGGCAGAGGTTACGGGGCAAATGCTGCGTAATTTTGCCACCGGTGGAGCCGCAATAAACGTATTTTGTCGTCAAAACGGACTCCGGCTGATTTGCGCCGATGCCGGAGTTTTGGAGCGACTTCCGGATTCTTATTACGGCTTTGAGACAGGTAAAATTCGGGATTTACGCGCCGGAAACGGAACCCGCGATTTCACCGAAGAACCCGCCATGAGCGAAGAAACCTACGGTTTTTGCGCTGAACAGGGACGTTTATTGGTGAAGGAAGTGCATGAAGCCGGGAGCAATTGCGTAGGATTTGGCGAGATGGGAATCGGAAATACAAGCTCGGCTTCTGCCGTGATGAGCGCGCTCTGCGATATTGCGGTAGATGAGTGCGTCGGTCGCGGAACCGGCCTTGACGATGCGGGTCTTGCCAGAAAAATCGATTTGCTGAAATCTGCTATGAAAAAGCATAGTGATGTGGCGATGAACAGAAATCCCGGGCAGGTATTACAAACATTCGGAGGCTTTGAACTTGTGATGATAGCATCCGGAATGATGGAAGCCGCAAAGCGTGGAATGCTGATTTTGGTGGATGGATTTATAGCCGGAGCAGCCTGTCTCGTTGCAGATAAAATGCATCCCGGTTTGAGAGAATTCTGCGTTTTTACGCATCTTTCGGCCGAAAAGGCGCACGGCATCATGCTGAAGTATTTGGATGCAACCCCTCTGCTGCAGCTCGACCTCAGGCTGGGCGAGGGTACCGGCTGCGCGCTCGCGTATCCATTAATTGAAAGCGCTGCGCGTTTTTTGCGGGAAATGGCAAGTTTCGAGGAAGCCGGAGTCTCGAACAAGGAGACTTGAGACTCGTTCGGGCAGAAATATTTATTTCCAGCGAATTAGCACGGATTCAAATCGCGCTCCGAATAAGGATTGATTGATTTCATCTTAGTAATTCATCCTCCTTAGTGACTTCTAAGATTAACCACGAAGTTCGCAAAGTGCGGTGGCTAAGATTACGAAGATTTGGGTGAGTTGATCCGCTTCGCGTCCTTCGCGAAACCCTTCGTTTCCTTTGCGGTTAACCCTGCCCGGCATCTAACTATTTCGGAGCCTGAGCTCATCAAGCCAGTTTTTGTTGATGATCTTATCTATGGTA
>JAIULZ010000032.1 GCA_022565805.1 Balneolales bacterium | reverse complement strand
TTTATAGCAAAAATCTGTAGAGTTTCAAAAATATTACTAAAAGTCACTTAGCAGACCTTCTCTCGCTTTCGTAAAATTGTACAAATCGTAGATTACAATTTCGAAGATATGCGTTCAAGAATTTCAATTACACATTGCTATGAAAATATCGGATAAGGAAACCCAAGAAACCGAATGCCCCTCATGCGCATTAATGATACCTGAGAATTCGGATGTATGTCCTTTTTGTGGATATGATCGCCCCAAGGCCACACCGTGGGGCCAAGCTGGTATATGGCTTCTAATTCTACTTATGCTCCTCTGGGTCTTTCTGTGAGATTATCAAAACAAATCGCTTAGCTAATAGAAGGCTTTGCAAAACCACTCTTTTGCCCGCCTTCTTATAGATGAAGGGACTATGAAATAGGTTACAAGCCGTAAAAAAACATACCTGAGGCTTCATATTTATGATTCAAAAGTATATCACATAGAATTTATCAATCAAGCTAAAGCGACAACAATAAGGTGAGTTATCAAATTTACAGACAAAAGCCCTCAGTATTTATACTTTAAACGTCATACGGCTTCATCCAGCCCGCAAACAGCCTGGCTTAAGCAATTGGAACAATAAAAAAAGCCTGTACCAGAATATTTAATTCTGATACAGGCTAATAATTTATAAGCTGATAATAGAAGATTTTTCGAAGTCTTCTATATGTAGAGTGGCTATGCTCTAAGGGATAAAATGCTGTTGTTCTCTTCGTTGTAAAATGGGGTCTTCACTTGCAAACAGCGCCATATTTTGGTACATATTGTATCTTTTCTTGATATCCCTTACATAGTTTACAGGTTCTGTACCCCTTACAAAGCCAAAACGGGCATTTTGGAAGAACCGTGGCTGCATTAACAACAGCAAAGATTGCGCTACATCGTCCCAGTTATTCGGGTCGCGGTTCCTGTCAACTGTAAGTCTTCTTGCATCGGCCATATGCCCCATTCCGGCATTATACGTAGCCAAAGCAAAAGCAAGCTGATTTTCAGGATCCATATAATCATAGTGGCGCAGGTGCTTTTGGAGATAACGAACTCCTTCACGAATATTAAGTTCTGGATCCCAAAGCATGTGCTCTTCAACTTGAGAAAACCTTGGAATAATTTGCATTAAACCAATCGCTCCCATTCTGCTCTCGGCATAAGGATCAAAGCGCGACTCTTGAGCCATAACGGCCACCACAAGCTTCCAGTCAACGCCGCCTGCTTCTGCTATTGGGATGATTAACTCATCATAAGGAGACAAAATACCTTCATAACCCGTTACCTGATTCATTGTAAAGCTTCTCATGGTATAGCTTGGCGGGCGATTATCGAAATAACGTCTGCGTAAAACATTCATAAATGCAGATCTCCGGGGCATCACATCCGCTTCGCTCAGCCAAAAATGAGATTTCACAAAACTATTCATTTTCTCTGACAATACAGGTGCATTATTACGAATCCCCCACGCTATAGGATTTTCCTGATCTAATACCAGGCCGGCCGTAATTCCGGAAATATAATGTGTTGCGGCTTGAAATAAGTTATGATCGGCAACAGTTGCCTGGTATTCACCCTCAGCCAAAGCTAACATTATTGCTTCTGTATCCCAGTAAGCAGGCAAAATTTCGATTTTGAAATTGAGGTCGTACTCTCTTTTCATTCTTTGGAGCGACTTTATGTAGGCACTTCCTTTACGAACAGCAATTTCCATTCCGTTAAGATCGGCTGGTTGCATAAGAGGGCGTTCACCTTCACGAAAAACAATAACCTGATCTACGAAGTTATATGGATCCGAGAAGCCGATATAATTAAGCCGCTCGTTAGTTATACTATAATTGGCGGCAATAAAATCACCCCTACCTGAGTTCAGCAAATCTATCAAATGCTCGTCGTTTGCTGCAATAACAACCTCAAGTCTCAGGTTATTTGCCTGAGAAAACGAACGGGCGAACTCAAACTCAAAGCCTTTTTCTTCACCTCGGTGAAGAAAGTAAGAGCCGGAACTGAAGCGGGAGATCATGCGAATTACGCCTTCTTCAGCTATGCTGTCGAAATCGCGATCTATAGGCTCTGTAACCGTTACTCCAATTGCAGAGCTGTACATTTCCTCTTCATTATAAGACAAATCATCCTTCTGTGCACATTGAACTAAAAAGCCAAATGAGCCGGCAATTATAAGCCCGGCAATAGCTTTTTGACCTGCACGACGTGGATATTGAAAAATTTTTGAAGGTTGTTTCATTGTTTCAAAGTTAAGTGGTCCGGCTACCGCTCTAAAGCTTCTAAAGCGGTCTAAGAAAAAATCTTATTAGAACCGGGTATAAACCTGCTCTCACAGGCTGTTTCAATTCTACTCTTTAACAAGCATGTATTTCATGTAGCAAGAGTAAAAAAGATGGGATTCCTTACATTTTGTTTTCGTAGGTCATCCCGGATGTAGATGTTACTTTAAAATTCTGTTTAAATGATTTTAAGATGATTCCTGATCAGCCGCTTTTGGGGCTTAGATAATTTAATAGCAGGATTCATTTCGGTTTCTAAGTAATGGCAGGCTGAAAGCATGGTTAAACCCAAGATACCTTCAGTTTACTTAGAACAGATACTTGCTTATGTACTCTGTATCTGACTGTAATAGATGTTTGGAAATTTTTTCTATTTAATACTAACTTATTGTGATTGGGGTAGTTGGAAATAATATTTTTTTGTTATCAAATTAATTTTAGCTTTTCATTTAACCTTTTTAGGGAAGGTCTTTTTTTGCAAAATAATATTTTCAAAACCTATACTGCCTGAAAAGAGAACTTATTCAGGATTACTATGTATTGGTGCTCACATTGATTAATAAATAATTTCTTTTTGATATTTAGTCGCTAATAAAGATTCTAACCTTATAGTACAACCCTCCAAAAGTGAGAGAGCTGTATCAAAACGATTTAAAGTCAAGACTATTTCATAAATGAAATAAGTGCTCTTAATCGTGCTTACATATTTCTTAAACTCCCGAAAAAATTCGGAGCAAACCAAGTTTCCAACATACTCAAGATTCACTCGATTCGACTGCTTATCAGAAACAAGGTTTGTTGTTTTCAATAGACTTACAAAATTTAAGGGCAAAAAATGAATTCTCCTACAGAAAATATGTCAGCTAAAATGGATCTTTTCATGCAACCGTTTGTATTATGAAAATTCGATTTTAAATATCGCATCAGCCCCTGCTTCCCCACCAACAAAGACCAACTCCTGCCATTATTACAAACATTGAAAGCGTTTCCTGCAAATTTGGTATTTCAGTAAAAAGCGCAGCTGCAAGTAAAATGGCGAAAACAGGTTCTACCAAGATTAACGTTGAGAGCAAGGTAGGGGCCACATATTTCACAGCATAATTTATTGATCCGTGCCCAAGTATTTGAGGCCCAATAGCAAGTAAAATTCCACAAATCCAAACTATGGGCTCGCGAGTCCATTCGGAACCCATCACAAATATGGCTATTACACACCCTAATGCTGTGCCTGCGTACACGCGAAAGATAAAATCCAGCCAGTCGGCCCGAACGCGTAAGCCTCTGCTCAAGAGAATATAGAAAACGAAAAACACTGCAGCTAAAACGGCAAGGCTGTTACCAAGTAACGGGTTAGAAAATGTTGGTGCTGGGTCTGTGTTTGTAAGCCCAAGCACTAAGGAACCTGAAAAAGCAACCGCTACACCCGCCCATGATATTGCAGAATACCGACCGGTGCGGGTTACTGTTTCTACTACTATTAGTATTACGGGATGAATAGTTACCAAAACGCTTGCCGAAGCTACAGATGTATACGTAAGAGAGGCAAACCAGCAAATAAAATGGAGAGCAAGAAACACTCCAGCAGCAGCAGCCTTCCTGTTTTCTTCTAATGGCCAGCTTTTAATACGACCATCAACACGCTGTACCATCCAAACGGGCAGTAAAATGAAGAATGCCGTTACCGTTCGTATAGCAGCCAGAAACACGGGATCTGTATCTCCGGCATAACGAACCAGGATAGGCGCAAATGCGAAAGTGCTGAGGCCTGCCGCCAGCAGCAGGCTTAGACGCATAACAGAAGGTTGATTACTCAATGTAAAGTCACTAAATGGGCATACCGGTTCATTAGAAACCAGAAATCCGTGTGATATAAAGCGTTGTACTTACACAAAACCGATATCAAAACTATTTATTTATGTATTAATGAATATTAGCTTTGCAGACTTCGTAAAAGAAAAAAAAGGCGTTAAGTACTTCGGGAAATATGATCTATAAGTGCAGTAATACTTTAGCGAATCCGGTCCATAGATTTTATTAGCTCGATATCTTTTTTGATGCCACGTATAGCTAAAAACTGAAGCAAAATGACCAATACCAGCATAACCAGACTAACAAATTCCCAAAGCAGATTACTACCTATACGCCCCATTGTGAAAAAAATAGCCGCCCCGGCTCCAAAGGCTATACCCTGCATCATTGCCGCATAGCCGCATATCTGAATTTGTCGTGGTCTGTTTTCATAAAGAAAAATACCATAACCAGATAAGACTACAGAAAAGAATAGTGCCGCTGCCAAAGCAGGCATAAGCCAGCCACCAGTATCCAATCTTGCTTCTGCGAACAAGGGCATGAATAAAAACCCGACATTTAAAATAATAGCTAGTGCAAGGTAAACAGTTTGGATGCGTTGAATCACAGTAAAATAATTTTAGAAATTAAAGGATGTAGCGAAAATTATGGTTTATTACGTGTCTTTAAGCCCAAATCTATTTCGGATTTCTACTACAGCTAAAGACAACCGATAAAATAAGGTTTAATCTCAAAATTTCTGAGCATTGTCAATTTATGTATATTAAGGCTTATGACACGTCGCCAGGAATTATCTGAATCCTAACTTCTATTTAAAGCTTCCTTTTTTGTATAGAGTCGAACTACAAAATTTTGAGGGTCCACTAGACTTACTTCTTTTCTTTATAAGAAGAGATGAAGTAGCAATTAAGGATATTCCCATATCCCGAATTACAGATCAGTTTATCGATTATCTGGAATTACTGGAAGAACTTGATCTTGAGGTTGCCAGCGAGTTTATTTTTATGGCCGGAACCTTAATGTCTATTAAAGCAAAAATGCTTCTTCCCAGACCTGAGACCGATTCTGATGAAATAACTGAAGAAGATCCGCGCTACGCCCTGATACAAAGTTTGCTCGAATATAAGCGGTTTAAGGAAATGGGCGAAGAGTTTCGCGTACTCGAGGCAGGTGCCTCAAGGGAATATCAGCGAGGCAACTTTAAGCCCGATGAAGTTAAACAGCCTGCCCATGGCGAAGCTTTAAAAGATGTTACTCTTATCGATCTGATGGCAGCCATTAAGCAGGTTATGCTTCGTAAAAATGTAGAAGAACCTGTTCATAATGTTGATAAACCCGAAACAAGTATAGAAGAAATGAGTGATCAAATCGTTTTCTTTTTACGAAAACACGGCCGAGCCTCTTTTATTACACTATGCGAACAAGCCCAAAGTCGCATAATGGTAGTTGTCACTTTTCTTTCCGTACTTGAGCTTATCAAAGAAGGTCAGCTACATCTTTTTCAAGAGGGTGATAACTACTTCGATTTTTATGTAGACATCCCACGCGTAGATTCACACCTGCTTATAGACGCCTGAGATCTACACTTTGTCTTTGAATTGTGGATTTATACTTCTTTTCTTTTTAACTATCAATGTTTCACCTTATAAAGCTCATGGATATATCCCGTTTACATGTAAAGATACAGCCCAGGTTTGTTGCAATTATAGCTACACTGCTGTTGTTTTTTATTCCAGCTACAAACACAGGTATACTATACTCTCAGGAGATTGATAATTCAGGATCTGTCGTTGCCGAAAGTGATGCCCTGCCGGATAACAGCATACTTTTTGAATTTCGGAATCTTATTACAGAAGATTTGCTTAAGTATCATCTCGAAACTCTTGCCAGCGACGAATTCATGGGGCGAGGTACCGGGCAGCAGGGTATTCTACTAGCGGCAGAATATCTGGCATCTTATTTGGAACAATACGGAGTGCAGCCACTTGGTGATGATGATTCATATTTTCAGCATTTTGAGCTTAATGCAAATCGTTTGGAGCGTATAGAGTATACGCTTAGCCGCGATAATGAACCCGTTTGGAGTGCAACAAAAAGTTCCGGTAATCCTACCAGTTTGTTCAATGTATTTGCTGGCGAAACAAACTTATCCGGCGATATTGTCTTTGCCGGGCTTGGTATAGAATCGCCAGATTTAAACATTAACCATTACTCGTCTGTAAATATTCGCGGTAACTGGGCTCTTATTTTCCGTAATGCTGCAACAGTAGATACTACCGATACCGTAATGGAGGAGCTTATACAGCAAAGACTCACGCAGATACTTTTTCGAAATGGAGCAAGGGGAGTTTTGCTAATAGACCATTTCGATATCGAATCTTATAGAGAAGATGCAAAGAAAATGAACCGGCTCGTTGGCAAGCCATCCGGCATACGCCTGCCAGACAGAGGTGGCAGGTCTGGCTTTGCTACAGCCGTAAAGAGCATTAGCCCGGATTTGGCAGTTCGCTTACTTGAGCTTAACAACATAGATGAATTACATGAATTGCACCAAAATATTTCTACTAACCTTGAAGGATTTTCGGGCATAGCAACACCATACTCCCTCAATTCGGAAGCACATGTAGTGGAGTCGGTGCTTAATGAAAGAAATGTACTTGGTTTCATCGAAGGCTGCCATCCTGAACTAAAAAATGAGGTAGTGGTACTTTCTGCACATTACGATCACATGGGTATAGGCACACCCGACGCCAGCGGAGATATGATCTATAACGGAGCAGACGACAATGGCAGCGGTACTGTAACTACTCTTAGTATTGCCAAAGCTGTTCAGATGGCTAAGAATGAGGGGCACTGCCTTGATCGGAGTCTTTTATTTCTTTTTGTTTCGGCCGAAGAGCATGGTTTACTTGGCTCAAGATATTACTCCGACAATCCGGTAATACCAATAGAAAATACTGTTGCCAATTTTAATCTGGATATGTTTGGGCAGATAGATTACGAATATGAGGACACCGATAAGGAATATATCTATATTATTGGCGCAGAGATTATCTCATCTGATCTCAACAGATACCTCCATCGCGCAAATGATAAAACAGAGAACCTTATTTTGGATATGAGATACAACGATCTGGACGACCGGAATCAGTTTTACCGCCGCAGCGATCACTGGAATTTTGGCAGATTAGGCGTCCCCTTTATTTTCTTCTTCTCCGGGCTTCACGACCATTACCATCAGCCTTCAGATACTATAGATCGTATTCCCTATCCACTTCTTGAAAAGCGGGCGCGACTAATTTTTGCTACGCTTGCCGAAGTGGCCAATGCCGAAAAACGACCCGTGGTAGATAATGAAGAATTCATAAACAGAACAAGACAATAAGAGAAACGGCATATATTTTGATGGAAGAAACTCCGTACAGAACCTTTTTTGTACGGAGTTTTTTTTAGGGCATATAATATGAGTTTTCTCGCCTCACATATTCCAGCGAGCATTTCAGGCATGAGTACGCACTGAACGCAATTTGCCTTACTTATTGAAAAGCCTTGAGAAGTTGAAAATTGATGTACAAGAAATCAATTTGTTTGCGTTACTGGTCTGACAAATTTTATTTATCAAGCTCAACACGGCTTAGTTAAAAGGTCGCTGTTAGCGGCAGATAGTACAATCTTCACATTCATTTTTTAAGAGATCAAATAGATTTATTTATGATGACATCACAATTACCACGCTTCGCAGCAGCGTTTTCGTTTGCTTTCATCATACTTTTGGTGGGGTATTTTTCGAACAATACTAGTTCACTCTTTACAAACTCAGAGCCAGTTTATACAGCACCAGAGTACGCAACTGACCAGCGTCGTGCAGAAGACAGGCCCATTAGGTCTTTAAGAGATCTGAATGAAGCCTTTATTAGCCTCGCAGAATCAACTTCGCCCACTGTTGTTACCATTACAACAGAGCGAACGGTACGCAGGCGAGCCCAAATGTCTCCATTCGATATGTTTGATGATTTTTTTGGAAGACCACGCCAGCAAAGACCAGAACAAGAATTTCAACAGCGCGGCCAAGGTTCCGGGGTTATTGTTAGCGAGGATGGCATCATTCTCACAAATCACCATGTAATTGCCAATGCCGACACTATTATGGTAAGAATGGTTGATAATACCCTGCTTGGCGCAGAGATAATTGGATCTGATCCTAATACTGATATCGCTGTAATTCGTATAAACGGACGTAATATGCCATATCTACCACTTGGCGACAGCGACGACCTTCGCGTAGGGGAGCTGGTGCTGGCTATTGGTAGCCCTTTAAGTGAAAACCTGGCACAGACCGTAACACAAGGCATTGTAAGCGCCAAGGGTAGATCTAATTTTAACCTGGTCGATTTCGAAGATTTCATCCAGACCGATGCAGCTATCAATCCGGGAAATTCCGGAGGTCCGCTTATCAATATGGATGGAGAGCTTGTCGGTATAAATACAGCTATTGCATCTCGCTCCGGAGGTTTTCAAGGTATAGGTTTTGCCGTCCCTGTAAATATGGCTAAATCAGTCATGACTTCTATAATTGAGACCGGTCGCGTAGTGCGTGGCTACTTGGGAATAAGCGGCCAGGAGCTTGATGAGTCGCTTGCACGTGGCTTTGGATTAGACCGTGCCGGAGGAGCCGTACTTAACGCAGTAGAAGAAGGCAGCCCTGCAGCAGAAGCCGGCCTCAAGGTCGAAGATATTATTCTCGAGTATGATGGTCGAAGACTTACCGACTGGACCCAATTCAGAATCTATGTTGCTTCAAGGGCACCCGGTACTGTTATACGTCTGCTTATTTTTAGAGATAATGAGCAGAAAACAATAAATGTTACGCTTGGAGAGCTTCCCTCAGACGATATAACCGAAACAGAAGCTGAAAACCTTTTCGACAGATTCGGCTTTTCCCTTGATGCATTTAATAATACCTATGCCGAGCGGTATAACCTGAGATCCGGGCTCGAAGGTGTAATTGTAACCAGCGTAAACGAAACCAGTAATGCGTATCGCCAAGGCTTAAGAGAAGGCGATTTAGTTACTGCCGTAAACAGACGACGCGTAAGAAATATGCAGGAATTTAATACTTTGGCACAAGGTATACAGCCGGGCAGCACCATGCTACTGCAGGTTGTACGTCGCAACCAGCAGTTCTTTGTAGCCATCGACATCTGATTTTTAAGTGATCATTTTATTTACAAAAGGGTGGATTCTAATTTAGAATCTGCCCTTTTATTTTTATACAACTAACTAATTACCCCTCCAGTTAATATGAATAAAATGCTCACCGTCTGATTCAAGAATTATGGCTCCATCCAGTGCGGTAAAGAAAAGCCGATCCTTAGAAACATGCGACTTTATTCTTGCAGTAGCCTCTGGATGCGGGTGTCCGTAGCGATTGCTTAATCCGTTGGAAACGACTACTTTTTGAGGTTGCACACAATCCAGAAAGAAGTGATGCGAGCTTGTACGGCTACCATGGTGCCCCGCCTTATACACATCGGATTGCAGCAATTCACAAAAATCGCCTGCAAGCTTTCTTTCCGCTTGTGTTTCGGCATCTCCGGTAAGTAAAACACTAGTGTTGCCGTATTTGATGCGTACAATAAGCGAATGCTCATTGGGATTTCTTGAGTTAAGCTGCAGATGCGGCCCCAGAATTTTAGCTGGAATATTATGATCTAGCCATATAACTTCTCCGGGTTTGGGTACAATAACAGGAACACCAGCCGCTTCGGCTGCTGCGCGATAGCCCGCAAAGATTCTTGACTGAAACTCAAAACCCGGATCATAGATTTTCCCAACTTCCAGCTCTTCAAGAATTGGTATTAATCCACCTATGTGATCCGCGTGAGGGTGAGAAAGAAAAACAGCTTCAATACGAGTTATACCTTCGGCCCGCAGATGGGGTAGCAAAACACGGTCTCCGCTATTTCCGAATGGAGACCAAAGGCCGGTATCATAAAGATACGCCTTTCCCGAAGGTGTTTGAATAAGAACCGCATCACCCTGCCCAACATCAAAAAAAGTAATTCTGAGTTTCGTATCGGCCTGCTGCATATAAATATGATGGCCTTGCCAAATAATTAAGCTTACAAGCAGCACAGCCAGCCATTTTATTCGTAAATGCGGGTTCCAAATCGTTGCAATAAAAAAGAACAGACACATCCAAACTACATAAAACCAGGGTGAAGACAAGCTACCATACACCCAGGCACCGGGTAAGGCCGCAGACCATGCGCTAATAGATGCCAGCCAGCTTGTAAGAATATCTGCAGGGATAGCTACAAAAATACCAAACTGCTCATTTACAAATCCCACAAACACACTGGCGAACCCAAGAATAAACATCAGCTGTGTGATTGGAGCAGCAATAGTGTTCATCAAGGGGCCTATAATGGAGAATTCATTAAATCGATGTACCAAAACAGGCATTAAAGCAAGCTGAATAAACACACTTAATATTGTGAGGTTAAGCACCTTAATAAACCATCTTGACCTGAGAGCCGGTTTCACAAACCGCTCGAGTACAGGCATCATCAAAAAAATGGTAAGAACCGCTGCAAACGACATCTGAAAACCAATTTGAAACAGCGAAAACGGGTCTACTACCAATATAATTAGAGCTGCAGCTCCTGTAAGATTTACAGGGTCTCGTCTGTATTGATAAAGGCGCGCAAAAGCAATAAAAAAAGCGAAAACGGAAGCCCTCTGTACCGATGGTGAAAACCCTGTAATACCTGCATAGAGGAACAGAATTAGAAATATTAGCACTAAGCCAGCTTCCTTACCCCATCTTTGTCTCCAGAAAAAAGGTATCACGAACCATAGCGGGATAAGCACAAACCCGACATGCATTCCCGAAACAGCCATTAAGTGCGCCAGGCCCGCACGTGAAAAATCTTGCCTGATACCTGCGTCTAAATCGGCTCGGTATCCGATCATAATTGCTTTTGCCAGCGGTGCCTGTTCGGTTGAGAAAACTGCGTCGATTCCCGATCTCATTTTATTCCGCCACCATCCCCAGCCAAAGATATTCGGATATTGATGTAATTCGAGCAATTGCTCTCCCCGAGCCTGAATAAATATACCTTGACCTGACAGCCAGCTTTCTACGTTAAAGTCATGAGGATTTCGCAAACGGGGTATGGGAGTTGGAACAGCAGCTACACTCACATAAGAGCCAGCAGCAAGTGTATTAGCGAGCAATGAATCGGCTCTGAAGAACCTGATTTGTGTTCTAAAGGACGATTTATTCTTTAGCTTTACACCATCAAAATGCAAACTGTCTACTCTCATAACTAAACTCAAGGTTCGAGTTTGATTATACGTGCTTTCCAGTATTCTTCCATGCCACTGAAGCTGCTCACCTTCAAAAAATACCGCTATATCTTTTTCTGGCCTTTCTTTATTCTCTGCAACAGATGCACGCAGAGCACCACAGGCTACAATCAGCAAAATTGATATCAGGCTGGCCCATCTACCAGCTGAGATACTTATTTTTTGCTTTCTCCACACCTCTGCAATAATACAGAGTAACACCAATACCCCAACCAATAGATAACCCCATAAAGGCTCGAGCCCCACGTAATAGGAACCTAATATTCCTAACGAAAATAATAGCGCAATCCGGACAGCCGGGTACACTGCAAAAGGGAATTGATATGATAACTTTTCTGACATATTCTAAAGAGACAGAATACGGCCAAACCTTACATTAATTTTCATTCCACAGTCTGTTTCATATACCAAAAAAGATTGGCAGACTTATATTTATTAGATTTAAATATTAACATGCATTTAAATTTACTAAACACTAGATTTCTTTATGAATAATTGCTCCGATTGTATTTTTTTGCTCTGTATCTGCTCTTAAGTACTGGAAATAGTCCTAATGTTTATATATTCTCATCTTTTTAAAATTTTTCATAAAAAAGCTTTTCATTAAAGGTTTGTCTTAAAATCCTATGGCAACAATTTTATACATTTTCCCCCACCCCGACGATGAATCTTTCGGACCTCCAGCTGGTATTGCTCAACAAATAAGCCAAGGCCACGAGGTATATTTACTAACCCTGACCAAAGGCGGGGCAACTAAAGTACGCCATGATCTTGGTCTTAGCATAGAAGAAATGGGGGAAATACGTTATCAGGAGATGATTAATGTTGCCGAAAAGCTTCGTTTAACAGGTATGACTGTGCTTGATCTCCCTGATTCCGGACTAAAAAATATGTTTCCTCAGATAATTGAGCAAACAGTTGAAGACCATGTTTTAGCGATAAAGCCCGACATTTTAGTTACCTATGCCGTACATGGCATTAGTGGATTTCACGACCATTTGGTTAGCCATGCTGTAGTTAAACGGGTTTTCTGCCATTTACGAAGCAATGGCCATTTATGGCTCAAGCGCCTTGCCCTTTACACTTTGGGACCAAACTCAGAAACAGAAGGGTATTTTAAACTAAACAATTCGACCGAAGAAGAAATAGACTGCATTATTCAAACAAATTCAGAAGAACATCAAATTGCACTTTCTGCTCTATATTGCTACAAAACGTATATGGAAACCATTAGAAAAACCAGAATGGACGAGCGGATAGGCGAACCTGTACATTTTGAGTTTTTTCAGGAAAGTTTTTCACCACCACTAAATTCACTTACAGAGCAGCTCCGTGATGAACGCTGACTTAAGTTTCTTAGAGATACAATTTAACCCCTATTTTACGAAGCACGATCTGGTCAGTTTATCCATCATTTTTTTAATGATAGGTATAGATCAGCCATTTTTTTTATAGCTACTTCCTGATCAAACAGCCGGAGAACTCTCTGTCTCCCTTCCCGCCCCATACCGATTCGTTTATCACGATTCCGGCTAAGCTCGATTAAAATATCTGCGAGTTGGCTGGGGTTTTCAGTTTCGAATAGCATCCCGGTAACACCATCTTCAATGGTTTCAGGAATTCCTCCAACGTTAGAGCCAACAACCGGTAGCCCACATGCCGATGCTTCTAAGATTGCCACACCATAACTTTCTTCTCTGCTTGGTGCTACAAAAATTTCTGCATTTCGCAAAATACCGGGTACATTTTCGGGCTTTACTTTTCCCTTTAAATTCACGATTTCTTCAAGACCAAAATGTGCTATTAAGTCCTGAAGCTCCTTCGATTCTTTGCCCTCACCATATATATCCACAGAAATTTTGATATCACCTGCTTTAAGTTGTACGAGGGCTATGGCTTTTACGAGAATATCCAGACCATATTTAAATTCCAAATGCCTTACAGCTATAACTTTCACAAAATCGTTATTGAAGCTATGGGCAGATTTTAGCTTATTATCAAAAGGTGCAAATTTTTGGGTATCGATACCAAATGGTATTTTAAGAACATGATTCGGTCTATTACGAATGGTCATAACTCTTTTACATAGCGCTTCACTTGCACCAGTTATAACGGTTACCTTGCTAAGAATCCAGGCCGTGCTTTTCTCATGCAGCCAGGACTTTTCTGTATAAGAAAAAACATCTGTTCCCATTACAGTTAATATATTTGGCTTAAAGCCACTCACAGCCATCAACAGCCCGTAATTGGTGGCGTAAAACGCATGAACGATGTCTACTTGCTGTTCTATACACCATCTTTTCACCTTAGACCGTGCCGTTAACCATGTCCATTTTCCGTCGGGTAGAAAAGGGGCAATAGCCACACTATTCTGTATAAAAACATCAGTATCTGAAAAAGTGCGGGATAGAAGGGAAACTTTAAAACCTTCTTTTTTTAAACTCAGAGCCCAACGTTGTGTATGAACAGATCCGCCATCTGCTAAGAATAGAATGTGCGGCTTATTTTTTTCCATGGATGAAGAGCTCCTTTCAGTATCAGATAACCGGCTTCTCTCGAACTTTTAAAAATAAAAACCCCCGCAAAACCAGCAAGGCCGTATGCAAAAACGGTAGCCCATGCGGCGCCTATGCCACCAAATTCCGGTATTAAGATCAAGTTTATACCAATATTAGAAATAGCGGCTATTGCCATAATAGTAAAATATTTACTCAACAGATTTTCAATAACAAACCATTTTTTAAGGGCTTCGAGTAAAAAAATAAAAACAAGAGACCAGATGTGTACCCGGAGAATTTCGGCTGAGTTTACAAAGCTGTCTCCAAGAAAAAAGATTATTATATGATTTCCTGTAAAGTAGACGAGCAATTGTAGCAGTATAGCTGAATAAATCAGCAAACTGCAAAGTGTAATAAACTGTTTTTTAAAACCTGAAGTGCCTTCAGACAAATCTTTATTTTTTGCATTGAGCAAATTCGGATACATAGAAGTAACGACAGCAGCAGCAAGGTAAAGCCAATACTCAGAAAACTGTGCTGCAATGGCATAAAAACCGGTAGCTGCATCGCCTGCAAGCCAGCCTAGCATAACCTGATCTGCCTTAAACAGCATTAGAGTAAAGCCAAGAGCTCCAATAGCTGGTACGGAAATTTTTAAAACATGAATTACTTTTCGGTAATATAAAGACCACACCAATATTGGCTTATTCTGATTTTTGCGTGTTTTATAAGTTAGCCAGAATCCTGCACCTGTTATTAACAATTCTGCTCCAACCGCAATGCCGAACCAAATGAGATCTGCAGCCAGCCAAATTAAAATAAGTTTTAGGATAGCTGTAATTAAAAAACTACCTGCCTGAATTAGTACTGTTCGGCTCATTTCAAGCCGATACAAAAAATAAAGCTCAAAAGATTCACAAGCGCGGAACACGTTTCCGAGGCCAATGATGGCTACAAGTGCCCAAATTAATCTATCATCTGGCCTCAAAAGAATGGCTACTAGCACAGTTGCTACTAATAAAGCAGCATTAATAATAAACATTAACCTGAATGACGCATAAAGCAATCCCGCCTTATCGGTTTCATCTTTACATTCATCTAGCTTTTGCGTTATCACATCCTTCATTCCGGGTCCTGCTACCCCAAGAAAAATCATAACTAAAGCTACAGAATAGCTTAACTGTCCATACAACGAGGGGCCCAAATATCTGGCAACAAAAATACCAACAACAAATGCAAGCACCATACGAATCATCCGATAGGCGGCTATCCAAGCTGAGGATTTGAGGATGTTCGTTTTAGAATACGTAGCCAACAGTTTTTGGTCTCAAAATGGGTACTGATATATTGTATATGACCTTGTTATCTTAGAGATACAAGATATTCGATATTACCAAAATGATTAATCTACCCCGATTATAAATAATATGGATGTATTTCTCCAGAAGATATACTATTCCTCTATAATGCTGCTAATCAATTCCCTCAAAGATGTTAATCGAAGCTCACTTGCGTAGAATTTCCTTAACTCCTTGGCCATTTTCTTTCTATAGGTATCATCTACATCAATTTCCATCTTTTTTATAGATTTCACCCAGCTTTTAACCGTTTCTTCTGTTGGTTTTATGGAATATCCCATGGTAACTTCTTTCTGAGCTCCTGCGCCACTTATTAATGGCACGCAGCCTGCTGCTGCTGCCTCTACAGCAGTTATTCCGAAGCCTTCATGCCAGGAAGGAAGTAGCAAAGCAGTTGCACTATTATAGTAGTCCCATAGTGTGTCTGCTTTTACAAAACCAACGCTTTTCATATTTACAGGCAAGTTTTTATCGAACTGCATCTTCTGTTCGTCAAAAATTTTGCCAATATGAATTACGGAGTAGTCCGGTAATTCTGATGCTATTTGCTTGATTAGCTCTATTTTTTTTCTTTTATAGTTAAGCGGATTTAAGAGCGCTACCGTTAACAGAATTTTCTCCCGTTTCAAAGAAATTGGTTTATTCAAAAAATTATCGGGGATGCTTATTCTATGAGGGATATAGCTAAGTTTATACTTATGTTGAGGGTAGCAAGATTCTATTTCCCTCAATGAAAAATGAGACTGTACTATAATCTTTGTAGCTCGGGCGAGGACAAAGCGTGTTATTTGCTTTTTTATACGATGATTTCTATTTCCATATCCTATTTCAGGAATAGAAGCTACATCGTAACCACCACTAAACACAAGAAGAGGCTTTCCTGTTATTAATGACCATAAAGCGGGTGGAATAGCGTGAACGGCAGCAAACCAAACAAGTATGATTCGTGCTTCGGAAATAATTGATACAAACTCTTTCGAGAAAAAGCCTTTTTCGCGTGTCAGGTATAAAGAAATGTCGTAATAATTCGATAGGATTTCAAAATCGTCTTTAACGAATTCGGTATCCCAGGAGGATATCAGAGCAATTTTAGGTTTCGGACTGATTTCCACTAATTTTATTTATTTACCCCTGCTGTCCTGATCAGGTGGGTCATTTCATTTAAAAAAGTATCATAAAACTAACTACTACGGGCTTTTTTAAAAATAATATTGTACAAAGACTTCACAAAATAGTTAAAGTCTGTTCTTAGTGGAGCTTTATCATAAGACTCGAGGTATCTCTTTTCAGACTCAATAATTTCATCGAGAGACTCGGGTAAATCGTGATAAAAAGGAGGAATGAGGCCCGGCTTATATTTTGTCCTAAGCTGCTGAAATTCACTTGGGTATAAATTAAAGTATTGTCTGCTTAGCGGTCTTACTCCGACAAGCTTTACATCACCTTTAAGTAAATTATAAAACATTGGTAATTCATCTATCCAAAGTTTCCGGAAAAGTTTACCCCAATTTGTAATTCTGAAGTCCTGATCGAATTTTCCACCTTTCTTTAGATCGTTTTTCTCAAAAATAAAATCTTGAATGTACTCAGAATAGGGATGCATCGTTCTAACTTTATAAACTTTAATAAGCTTACCATCTTTACCAATTCTATTAAGCCCCACAATAGCACCATATGTAGCATCCATATCGAACTTTGGCTCACACTCTTTCTGTGCTACAAACCAAGTAAGATAACCATCTTGATGAGTATCTATAACTTTAAAACCACAAGAAACAAGCCGTCCAAGAGTTTCAGTCATTGATACTACGCGGTTTTTACCATCTGTAACCGCAAAATATGCTTTCTTGATAACGGGAAGCTTGGGTAATATTCTTTTATAAATAAAATCAATGGTATAAAATGGATAGCTCAATAAAGGATGGACTTTATTAATAACACGCTTTTTCCTCATCTCCTTAGTTTCGACACAGCCTATATACAATCCACCTTGTTCAAGCTCTTCATTTACACGTTCAAAAAACTTATTTATATACCTGAATTCGTTTATTCTTGTGTAATTTATAACGGTAAGCAACATTTCAGACTTAACAAAGTCGAGATTAGACGGATTACTTGAATTAAATCTATAGGTATAGGGAGAATCAACATCGGCATATCTGGATATAAAATGATCCAATTCACTCACGCTATTTATACCCGAGTCTTTACTCCGTGATATTTGTTTTTTTGTTAATAGCTCTGCCAATTCTGTGATGATTTAGGAGGTTAAACTTTTGTAGATGATGAATTGTTAAAAGTCGTCATTGATGATTTATATATAAACGATTTTTAGATCCCTTTAAACAGAGAGTAATGGTATGGTGCAATATATGTGCAGTCTCAATCCGGTATAACACTAAACAATTACAATAATGTTTAGATATGGTTTTTCTTAAAATAAAGCAGATTAGCCTATAATAAACAAAGTCCTTCTATTTCGGAAAACTTAAACAAAATAATTTTCTCCTTTTTTAACTAGCATCAGCTACTTAACAAAAGCCAGACGTTGTTAAAGAAAGCTAATAATAACTTTCTTTTGTATATCCCTACAACATATTAGAAAGCTTTTTTGAAATTCTCATAAAAAGAAGCCTCTGCCAATCTACCAAACCAGACGGCCAAAAAGCCGGGTTTGTTTGGAGATAGAGCTTTGAAGCCAATTCACCTTTTTCTAAAGCTTTAATAAGGGAATTGGTATTTTTAAAGGAACTAATTATTTCAGAATTGTCATGTTCCCTTACCTCAAAACCATCAGCTGAAGCATTATTTGATATCTTTATTTGAGGTTTTTTCCCCGAATTATTAGACTTGTATTTAGAATCTGAATACTTTTGGCGAATAAAAGCCTCTCTGCCTTTTACAAACGAAAGTATTAAATCCAGGCTTTTTTCGGAAGTCCAGCCATCAGGTTCGTGCTTCAAGTTAAGACATTTTGTATCGGTGCTCAGCAATGAAAAATCTGCACTTACCCCAAACCTTACCGGATCGTAAAACTTCCATATTTGTCTGTTGTCGTATTTTACAAAAAATCCCCTTAAAGTTGCTATAGATTCTACTGTTGCAGCAAGTCTTAACTGCTCAATGCTTCTTTGAAAACGCATTACTGCTAAGTGAGGGTCGCCACTACACTCATTTAATTCGTTGTAAAGGTATCCGGTTCTTTGACCGTTAATTTGTATGCCTTCTATTAGGTTCTGAGGAAAACGATCCCGAATTTTTCTTACATAATATGTATTCTTGAAACCATACTGTTTATCTGCTTCGGCAATTTTTAAACAAAGATTAGAATTTGAATCTAAACGATGACCGATAGATACCAATCGTGCAAACGGGTTATTTTTGATTAAAAGCTCTTGTTCTGCAACTGGAGTATATCCACTTTTTACCAATGCCTGAAGAAGCTTTTTATATTTTGTTATCGAGTCTCCCAAAGCAGGTGAATAAAAGGTTATTTCAAGTTTTACTTACCTGCCCTTATTTTAATTACAGGAATAACATTATGCAGACACTTCTATACTATAATATTCGATTGTACAGGCATATTTCTTAACCTATATACAAGTTCAATAGATGGACGCGCATCAGCCATTGTAAACCCGCGCCCCTGCAGAGTTTCTTCGTAGACTCTGGTGTGCAGATCCACAAAACCGCCGCTAAACTCAATCTCGTCTTCATCAACAGTAATTAAGCGGTAAGTTTTAATATCTTTATCTATAACTTGTGGGGGTAAATTAGCCGGATCTATAGAAAGTATCCATTCAACGTCTGCATTTTTTAGCTCAAGTTCACCAGATATAGTATCGCTACTGCTCTCCAGTACCCTGCAATTGTCTACATTGCCAAACATCCATATAAGCATATCAAAGAAATGGATGCCAATATTGGTAGCTACTCCTCCAGACTTTTCCATAGAACCTTTCCATGAATGTTTATACCAAAGACCTCTGGACGTAATGTACTGTAGCTTTATCCTATACCTTTTTCCAGGATTTTCAATTTTTTCTTTGTCTACTTTTTCTTTGAGAGCTAATAAGCGTGGGTGAGTGCGTAGTTGGAGTACATTAAATACTTTAGCATCAGTTTCTTCTTCCATTTCCTGTAGTGCATCTAAATTCCATGGATTTAGCACAAGTGGCTTTTCACAAATGGCATGAGCACCGATTCGCAAAGCTTGTCTTATGTGAGCATCATGCAAATAATTAGGCGAGCAAATACTTATATAATCAATTCTTGCGCCATCACCTACTCTCCTAAGTTTTTCGAGATGTCTGTCATAACGCTCGAATTCAGTAAAAAAAGAAGCTTGCGGGAAATAGCGATCTAAAATTCCAACAGAATCGAAAGGGTCCATAGCGGCAACAAGCTTATTTCCTGTATCATAAATAGCCTGAAGATGTCTTGGAGCTATGTAACCGGCTACTCCTGTAAGTGCGAATCTTTTTTCTCTCACAATATATTAACTTAGAGTACTGTTGGTATTTATCCCTATCCATCCAAGATGCAATCAATCGTTTATTTGGCTAATCTAACGTCTATATACGACTTGGAAATTCTGATATAGGGCTAGTTTTTTGAAATTAACTTATAATTTTGGTAAGGTAATTCCCCATTGCTAAGAGATTTTCTTAGTTTCCTCTTACTCTGTCGTATAGAAGTAAAGACGAAAGAATAAGTGTAATAACAGGGGCTATAGCTCTCACATAATCAAGAAATATTGGTTTCCTTCTTACTTGCAGTGCTATAAGATCGTTATTTTGTAGCATTATATTCCTAAATTCTTCCGGAAGCGGTTCATTATAACTGTACCTTATATTTACAACCTGCTCGCCTTGATCAGGGTCGAATCTGGAAATACTTAATTCTAATCTTACTCTCGACCAATCTATTTGAGTCTCTTGCGTAATAAGCCTTACAGGACCGCGAGCATAGGAAATAAGGTCTGCTACATTAGTATTTCTTGGCACTACATATCTTCCCGGTAAAGTTACATCACCCCAAATATTAAGTGTGTCTGCCATTTGTCCCGGCTCTGCTATTCTAACCAATCCTTCTGCCATTCGAAACATTTGGCTTACCGGAACATCCCTTCCGGTTTGACCTTGACTCTGAGCCGTAACACTTTTATTTGAAACAAAAGTTATAGCAGTAGCTAGCGCTATAATTGACAAAAAGCATTTTGCTAATTTTATGAAGGAATTAGACTTATTGCTTTTCATATTTTGAAATGCATAATTAGACATCAATCTTTAATAAAAAATAAGGAGATTCTGATAATCGAACTTTATTGAGTTAGCTTATGCTTTATCTTCAACATATTTCGAATAACTGGTGTATGAATATCTGTAATAATCGTTGTAATAATAATACCCGGTAGACTTTTCATGATCATAAGCACCGAGTACTGTTCCTACAATGTCAATATTAATATTCTGAAGGTTCTCAATAGTATGATCTACATCGCTATGTCTTGTTGTGCCAAAGCGAGTTATAAGGATAACTCCATCAGCTTCTCTCATTAGCGGAGCTGCATCTGTAATAATACCGTAGGGTGGCGTATCTATTAATACGTACTCATATCTTGCTCTGAGCTGCTTGATTAGCTCTTTCATCCTTACGCTTTGTACCAAATTCGCCGGGTTCTGCACCTTCTTACCGGCCGTAATTACATCTATATTAGGAACGACCGACTCTTTTACTACTTCATCCAACTCTAATTCATTAAATAACCATTCAGAGACGCCATTCTCCTGGATAAATCCAAACTCACGATGTATTCTTGGTCTGCGGAAATCACAATCTACTATAACTACTTTATGACCTGCCTCTGCCATTATTACTGCCAGATTAGATAAAGTTGTCGTTTTACCTTCACCCTGCCCCGCACTTGTAGTAATAAGCGTTCTGTATGGATTATCTGGTTTAGAATAGATAATATTATTGTAGAGCCTTCTGTAGCTTTCACTTGCCGGAGAAATGGGATCCAGAAATGTTATCATATCTGTACTGATCGACATTCCTCTTACCGTTACATGCTTCTCCCCATTAAAATTCTTTTTGATTAATTCTGTTAAATCCGGTACTACTGCCAAAATCTGCAGCCCTTTTTCACGCAACTTTTCTACACTCATAATGGTTGTTTGCGACAATTCTTTTATAAACATAATCGCTACACCAAACATCCCACCCATGAAAAGACCTATTAGCATAATCAGCATTTTTCTGGGTTTAACCGGGTTTTGCGAAACTAATCCATAATCTACAAGCCGGCCATAACCACTTTGTGTTTGTTCCCAAATGGCTACTTCTGCCGATTGTCGTTCAAGTAAAACGAATAATTCTGTATTTAAATCCACCGCTCTTCTTAGCCGCGCAAAAGTGATCATATTGTCTGGAAGTCTATCGAATTCACGCTCCAGAACAAGGATCTTATCGCTAATAACCGATATTTGTGCACCTAGCTGCTGCTCCCTTACCTCAAGTTGCAGTAAGTCTTTCCTTAAATCGGATAAACGACTAACAAGATTACCATCAAAACTTCCCAAAAATCCTAAGAAACGCTCATCCTGTTCAAGCAATTCATTTACTACATCACGAACTCTGCTCTCCAAATCTGTTTTTCTTCTTTCAATCTCTGCTAATCGCGGTTCAATTTGAGGTTGATCGATTAGTATCGGGTTTCGGGAGAGCAATAGTTCTCTTTCTGTATACAACTCAGATATTTCGAACTGCAGTCTGTTTATTTTGGGTGCATAACTACGTGTAATTTGCTCACCTAATCCAGGCTGAATGCTATTGAGCTCATTTCTATAGTTTCCAATAGCAGCCAATACTGCAGACCTTTCGACTTCGGCAGTTCTTTTTTCAGTTTCAAGCCCTGCCAAAATATTAATCAACTGTCTTGATTGCTCTTCAAGTTGTACCAATCCTTCCTGATTCATGAAGTCTCTGAGTGCTTCTTCACTTTGTTGCAAGGCGTAGTACACTTCATTTCTTTCCTTTTGAAGAAAGTTAAGACCGTCTCTTGCCATTCTTCTGTTTTCAACAGTAGAAAACTCGTTGTAAGTATCTATTACGAGATTTACAACCAATGCTGCTTCTTCATTTGAAGGAGACTCAAATGCTAAATTCACAACATCTGATTCACGATCAGTACGAGTAATTACTACTCCCCTAAGTAACCGCCCTGCTATTTGCTCTTTGCTTGCTAATAACTGATTTTCATCTTCATCTAACCCACCATCCAGTAGTGGATATGTATCTAAGTCTTCATTTACCTTACTAAGAAAGTTATCCGCAACTCTCTCCATAAACCTTCGTGAGCGTATAACTTCAAGTTCGTTTGCAATAGTAGAACCCATACCAACTCCGAAAGCCGTAGTCATCAAAGAGCCAATATCAGAACCCGCATAAGAATAACGGTTTCGAAGTTCTTGTATGAGCAGCCGCCCTTCACTCTTATAGATAGGTGTCATATTATTGGCGACAACGTATGATGCGATACCACCTGCCATCACACAAATCACCAATATCCACTTATATCTCCAGGCTATGGCGAAAAGTTTACTTAAATCTATGATATCATCATCATCCTGCTTGGTTTGTTTAACACCATTATTTCGCCGGCGATTAAATTCACCATTATATCCATTATTATGGCCGTTGCCATTATGATGATGTGGAATATGAGAGTTTGTCATGAATTGCTGCGTATTATTAGAAAAGAAAGCAAGGAGTATTAATACCTTGTTGCTGCTTAAGGTTGCGTCGCCTTTTTATAGATAAGGTAGATGATTTAAATTATTAGCGTACGACTTCATGATATTTTGTCTGTTTCGTAAACCAAAAGGGTAAAATCAAAGAATGTTGCATAAATATTTATGTTTAATGACTATGCGTTTCATTTATACATAAAGAACTCTGAATTATGACTGATACCTTTTGTATATCATAATTCAAAAAAACAATGCTATTACTGAAAATTAATTAGCGCATAATCCAACATAAAAATGTCCAATATGTTTAGTATATATTCAACTTAAATAGATAAAGACTTTTCATAAGCCTCTTTTTACTCTACAGTTAAAGCCAAATTATTCTTAAATCTAATTTTAAAAAACTTTAGGGTTTATAAGTTTTTTTGTTCGAGGGAGAAAAAAGTTAAACCAGTTGTTTTAATAAGTTTTCTGGATTTGGATTATTTTGAATTGATGAACACTATGTGCTTTTACAATACTTTTTTGACTTAAATCCTATAGCATCGAAAAATAACCAATCTTTTCATCATTTCTGAACATTTTTAATCATATTCTCTTCTATTATGACTACTCATTGTTTCACCACGTTTTTTGTAACACTGATTAATCGCCAAGATGGTTTTGTAATTCTGCAACTAAATGCACCTTCAGCAACCGTATATTTTTTTGCCTTTGAATTAACTACTTAGATTTTAAATGACTAAACTTTAATTGCTTTGCTTAATTTTATTTAGAGGAATCAAGATAACTAGTGTTCCAAGCAGTGTTACTTTATAAGTGGAGGGGCTAACTGCTGACTTGTAGATTTTATCTCAAATGTATATATCTTTGTTATTGGCTTTTTTAAAATCAAAAATGAAGATCTAGTCAATAACGATATTTTAGTTAGCTTATTTGTTAACCTTTCTAACCATCTTTAAAAGATAATAAGCTCATTTTTGATCTACCCAATAGCTATTATTCCTGCATCGACTTTTGTTTCACGACTTTACGATTATATTTTGCTACTATTAAAACACAATTAATTCACTTTTTTCAAATGAAGATCGCTTTAATTTCAGATTTACATGGTAACTTGCAAGCTACAAATGCAGTTATGTGGGAATTAGATTCAGTTAATACAGATTTAATAATTTGCCTAGGTGATCTTATTGGTTACGGTCCAAATCCTAATGAGGTTGTTAGTGTTATTAGAGAGAGGGAGATACCAACTGTGCTAGGTAATCATGATGCGGTTGTTGGTGGTAGTTTGACCTATCGTTTTTTTAGAGAGCCTAACCGTTCATTACTACAAAAAAGTGTTGATATGCTTTCTGAAGAAAATAAAAAATGGTTACGATCGCTTCCATATACCATTGAATCAGACAATTGGATTGCTGCACATTCTTCCCCTATTAATCCTGAGGAATGGAAATATTTGAATAGCTCTATATTATGTCAGCAAGTTCTTGGACAGGTGAAAAAAGAATTTGTATTTGTGGGACATACTCATCGTCAAGGTATTGCAGCTAATGAGTTTGGTGTTTTTGGATTAAGAAAAGGCTACAAATTTGTAGTCAACCCTGGCAGTATTGGTCAACCCCGTGATGAAGATAAAAGAGCAGCATTTTCGGTTATTGACACTGTAAACTTTACAATACAAAATTTCAGAGTTTACTACGACTATACAGATACATTACGAGAGTATAAACATTTAAAAATCTCAGAAAAAGACGCACGTCAACTTCTTGGAGTTTAGTAATGAACTACACGCCAGCTATTTTTTCCTACAAACATTGGAAAGTAATTATATGCTTAACCATAATTGTATTCTATGCTTTATTGTGGAGACCATTTAGAGCACAAATGACTTCCACAGCTGTGTACCCGCTAATAGCTTCAATTACAGAAAGTGAACCTGATACCTTCCGTATATCTACTCAGAATAAATCAGTTATTATTACGGTATTTGAGTATACCTTAAAAGAAAATTGGGAAGCTGTTCATCGACAAAATATTATAAATGAAGTTGAAGATAACCCGAGCAGTCCAATTTATAGATCACCTTATTTAGTACGTGAACATATCTTTGGAATGCCATTTGGCTTTTACATGTTTTTCCCAATATTATTTTTAATATGGCTTACTCGTTTCAAGCCCTATGTGATTGTTCATATTAGTGTACAATTTGCAGGTGGTTTCATATGTATACTATTATTTTTATATGGCTTGAGCTTTATTTCATATTT
Organism: Balneolales bacterium; assembly: GCA_022565805.1. GTDB lineage: Bacteria > Bacteroidota > Rhodothermia > Balneolales > Cyclonatronaceae > Cyclonatronum. Next base: position 8,102 of record JAIULZ010000032.1, on the reverse strand, counting down.
CATGCATTTTTACAGGTTTTTGACATATTATTTTTTACCAGGTATGTCATTCATCATAATATTTATTGGTTTTTTCAATCATAAACTTAATCGTTTAAGTTCATGAGATTTTTCTATATGCATGAAGTTCCAAAACAAACTTTAAAGACTGAACCCCTAAGGATTCGGATTTTCGGGTTTTATTTTTGATCAAAGGAATAAACAGTGCAATAGACTGGTTTAACTTGGCATTCTTAAAGTGAGCATAGATTCAGCTGGATATTTCTTCTGAATTCTACATGGCATGTATAAACTGGGATATAGTTTTTTTTAAGGGAGTATAGGCTCTTTTTTTATCAACATAATTATTCAAATAAAAAAGCGCTGTTACTTATAAAAGTAACAGCGCTTTTTTATTAAAGAAAACTCGAGTAGCTAACTAGTCAGCTATTCTTCGGGAGCATTTTCTACAGCTTCGCGATAGGTCTCACTGATTTCAAATAAGCCATTAGTAATACCACCACGTCCATTATCACTCCACCAATTCGGTACTTGACCATAGATGAATGTAAAAATCAAGTCATTGAAATAATTCTTTGTAGATTCACGAAGAGACTCAATTTCGTACCTATCAATAAATCTTGTAACATTAGATCTCAGACCCTGATTACTAACGCTAAAGTATCTAAAATCGTAATGAAATAACGTGATCAAATCATAGAATGACATCATGTTATATTCACCGCTAAATTGAATCCCCATTTCGCTAAGCATTTGCACTGACTGTTGTTCGGTGAGATCGATCAGAAAACCAAGCTGAGGCTCAAACTGTTCTACAAATTCGTTAATCTCGTAATCAAACTGCGTGTTGTATAATGCGGTCGAAAAGATCAGTTTTGTAGGTTTGATTCCAAATCCTGTTTCATCATTAAATATGATTAATTCAATCTGAAATAGATCAATATCAATCAGGTTTTCGAAATTTGGTTGCGCTTGTGATATCCTTGCAAGATTAGCCTGAGCTTCACTAAAGAAAAAAGGAGCATTTTGCGCAGCTACACCTGTAAATGTATTCTGCACATATCGTTGAAAGTTATTTGTAAGAAACTGGGTGAGTTCTTCATGAGGAATTTGCTCGTCTTTAATGTAAATATCTTCCTGACCCCTTATTTCACTCGGTCTTAAACTATACACATTGATGTTGCCATCTTTGATCTGCTCATTAATGGAATCACGAAGTACTTCCCAAAAGTTATTCGTGATGTTTGCGTAATGAACAAACTCCCTCGATACTTTTAACTCCTGACTTACATTATCGGCGAGTCTGTCGAATAAAGCCATTTCATTAAATGAATCAAATGGTGTTATTGTACTCATTATCCGCACAGTTCTTTGCCAGTTTACACCATCTGATACAGGTGTAAATTGTGCCTGAGCATATTCAAAGCTCAATAATGTGCAGAGTGCAACTATTAAAGTTGATTTAGTTAAACGTGAGAACATGTTCATTTCGCTATTAATATTATTACCGAGTTCTGAGAGCAAAGTTATTGGCAAATCCATCTTCTTGACGAATTCTCCTATTTTCAAAGTTAACCCTATTTACATCCTGAACAAATATACTTACCTGATTAACCTGACCAGTAATTCTGTTGTTAAGATCAGCTAAACGAAATGGTCCGTATACAAATTCTCCAAGCTGCTGGCTTCTTTGTCTGTTAAAAGGTATAGCGCTTTGGGGTACTTCAGCTGTAGTAGTGGCCTGACCTGGAATAGCAAATGCTAAACCTACACCAGCTAATTCATACCTTGCATCATCAGGGAAATCATTAAAATACTGCCTGTCTGGGGATATAACAAGCTCAAGCATGTCATTAAAAGGGTTTACTACTTCAGTAGGAGCGATTAACCCACCACCATCAGCTCTACGCACATTAAGTGCTGGAGGAGGCGGGGGTACAACAGAGAATCCTCTGGTATCAATAGGTACATTTTCACCAGCTGCATTTCGCCTGAAAATAGTAACTGTTGTTGTATCACCAGCAGGAGTCCAAGTTAGTCTATTACCCCTCACTGTTTGATTCCTGGATGATTCAGTTAAAGTTATATCTCCCTCCGGTACTCCGGAAACCATAAACGTTAGGTCATTTCTACTATCTCTTACCAAACGCTGTGGAGCATTACTAATTACCTGAACATTTGGCCTTCGAACTCTGAAAGATTGTTCAAAAGGTTTCTCGAACTGCTCACCTTCAACAACCGATTCCAAAATTGCGACACCCCTGAAAGTAAATTCTCTTTCGAACACATCTTCCGGTATTCCGACAAATGCTCTTTCAGAATTATATACAAATCTTCGTGTCTCGTTATCAAAGAAAAGTCCTTCAGGTCCTTCTGTGATCCTTACTATTGGGTTAGCAAGAGACTCTACACCACCAGCTCTTTCGCCTGCCATTGTAGGTGGCGGAGGAACAGGTCTGTAAAATATTTGTGCTTCGAATGTATCTCCGGAAAAAATAGATCTCTCCACGGGTACAGCTACCGCATCTAAATTCCTTTCGCTAATAACAAGCGCACCCTGCTCAAGCTCATACGTAGACATAGCGTATAGAAGAATAGGAAGATAGATTGCTGTCATAAAATTCAGTCGCAACATTACAATTGCGCTACCACCACCACCTGCCATAATTTATTACCTCGTCTTTTTATATTGGATAAACCGTTTTAATCTAGCTACGCTGTTTGATATTCAAAGAATACTGGTACATGCAGTTACGATTATACGGTATGTAATTATGTACAAATGATTTCTTAAAACTTCTTAAACTTATCAGCTACTCTGGAAAGCTCAGTTTCAAACTTTTGAATCCCTGCATTAGCAGAATCAAGTTGCTTAGACATTTTGGCTGTTCCATTAGATAGCACTGATGCATCAAGTTTATCAAACGCCTGAAGTTTCTTGTCGATTTCAATTAAGTGCTTAGAAAAAGAAGACAACGACTGACCGACTTCATTAAGACCTGTATAAGCTTGATTAGTTTGTGCAAGAAGCTTTTGTGTTTTTTCAAAATCAACGGTCAATGCCTTGCTGAGCTCCTGCATTTTAACATCAATTTGTGAAGTTAGCTTTTTCTCGACGAGTTGCTTAAGAGAATCCGGTAATTGCATATTTACAGTTACACCACCAGGAGTAAGAGATTCAGATTCAGACTTGATTTGCTCTTTCATTTCCTTGGTAGGATATACTTCTACGTAATTATCGCCCTTAATGAATCCCATAATTATGAATACAACACACTCACCTAAAAATCCAATAGGCATAAATGTTTTGTACAACCAATCTGCAGCCTCAGGACCTACAGCTCCCCAAAAGGGCTCATCCCAAAGCTTCATTAGTACGCCAAAGATTGCTAGTGCACCAAATAATCCTACAAAGAATTGATCCCATTTGAAGGCTTTATAGGTGTAGTAAATAGGTATACTATCTGGTCTTAATTTATCTTCTAAGTTTGAAGCCATATTTCACTCCCACGTTCCGGTTATTTATTAAATTGAAAAGTAGTGTTAATCTTGATATAGATGAATTGTTAGTAAAGCGCATGATTTAATATACAAGTTGCAATAGTATTGGTCTATACCAATAATTGGGTAATAACGCAATTTGTTTTCAACAAGCAAATCATTCCTATACTATTTGGGTAAGAGTCCTCATATGAGGACTCCTTGTTGTCTTAAGATGTTTGAAGTTATCTGATAGTCTGCTCTACAGATTGAGCTAATCTAAAACCTACAGTGGGGCTTGCGCGATGCTTATCCTGGAAATTTCTGACACCAGATCCTATAAAGAATTCAGATGAGTTCCATGAACCACCACGATGCACCTTACGGGTTTCTCTTGGGTTTACATAAAATGGACTCACAAAGCTAAGCGATCCAAATGAGTCAAGAACATTATAAGATGGATTATATGAATCAAGAACCCATTCTGCAACATTACCAGCCATTTGATATAAACCAAAGTCATTTGCGGCAAAAGCCTCTACAGGTGCCATCAGTACAAATCCGTCAAGGTCAAAAACACCTCTGGACTGTCGGTAATTAGCACGGTAAGTACCATCTCTTCTTTGTATTTGGTGACCATCCCATGGATACACACGACCAGATACACCACTTTTTGCCGCATATTCCCACTCTGTTTCGGTAGGCAATCTTTTGTCTGCCCATGCTGCAAATAACTTAGCCTGATACCAATTTACTCCAACTACGGGATAGTCGAGATACTCAGTTCCGAAAAAGTATCTTTCATAAGGTATAATATCATGCATTCCGTCTCTTATCCAGCTGTCTTTGTCTGGTAACAAATAATTTACGTTATCTAAAACAGGTGGATTCACATAATTTTCAGGAAACTCTGCTAAGTCTGCACGAGCGAGCAACTCTTCCCAAGTATACTTTTGCTGTATGTTAAACTCATCCGATAAGGGATCTCTATCTACTGTAATATTTTCTTCAGCTGCCAAATCTACACCCATAGACATTAAAAATGCCCTGTATTGAAGATTGGTTACTTCAGTACGATCCATTTTAAATGGATTGATTGAAATTCTCTTTTTACCTGCAACTTGTATGGAGAGCTCATCTACATCAGAAAGTCCTATAATGAAGTTTGAGCCAGGCAATTCTGCCATTTCTGTAACAATAACACTGTCCGGATCAAGAGGAACCTGATGAAATACAACGCGTTGAGATAGCTCATTGAAACGGACACCTCTTGCATTAGCTGCTAAGAGTCTTCCGCCTGATGCATTCATTATTTCTGTTGCATCTTCTTCAGTTTGCACAATTGTTGCAAGCTCTCTAATCTGCTGCTCTCTTGACATACGCGGACCTCTTTGGGAAAGAGGCAGTGAAACTCCGAATGTAGCAGATGAATACGCATTTGATACACCTGATCTTCCAACCTGATCACTCATCCCATCAAACCACGGCTCAAGAAAATTGTGATAGTCGTAGCGCAGAAAGAAATCATAACCTATTATCTGGCCACCAATCTTGAAACCCAAGTTAAGAGAGGGCAGAAAAGCCGGGATTGTTTCACCTTCTGCCAGAACGCCACTATTTTGTCTTAATCTAAAGTTATTGTAGGAGCTTTGTCCACGATCGGATGCACCTGGCTGTCTGTTCAAAAGTTCGCCTTCATCATTTACAAATGCATCGGTTCGTGGATTATGATAATAATAGCCGAAATCAAGGCTTGGCTCAATATATGCAGATCGGAATAGGTTTACATTTACTCCAAGACCGAGGGAGGTGCCAATTGCGTTGTTAACGACATTAGCCTGAACAAATCCTCCTCTTGTATTTTGGGCAAAACCTCTAAGTCGGTTTCGGTTCCATGTCTCGGAAGAGTAATTTAACCATTCTATACCCCAACGACCTCTTAAATCGAGGCTATACTCAGGCAAAGAATAAATTGATTTTGAGAAATTTGCGGCAAATTTGAAGCCACGAGGGGGCAATGGTAGATCAAAACCCTGCTCGCTGAAATTTCCATTGTAGTTACCAAAACCAGTGTAGATGTCCAGGGATACATCATCAAAAAAATTGCCAAAGACACCGCGACGTACTTCGCTCTGTGTTTGATCTGACGACATGTTTTGGGAGAAAAGATCTGCCTTATCAGCAAAAAGAATACATGCGCTCAAAAATACTAAGCGACTCAGACGGTAAACAATGTTCATGTGGAGATAGCTGTTTAATTACCTATTAAGATTGGAATTGAGCATAGGAATTGAAAATTTAGAGCATTTTCAAACTAATACAAAATTATTTGTTGCCTGTATTTGTGCATTATCATTCATGCTATTACTATATGATTAATATTCATTTAAGCGATTATTTTGCTCAATTCATGAATGTCTCACGCACGTTTAACAAAAAAGGATTTAGCGTCCCGATCGATTTTTCTCTGCTTTCCATAGTTTATGCATGCGTAAAATTTAACCACAATAACTCATTATGACAATTTTTTTTCTCATTACACAGAAATTAAATTCTTCTTTTGATTCGTGTTTTTGTATTTTGCAATAGAAATAACCCTTGAACCGGGCAATTTAACAGCACGTTCAACCCCTATGGATAATCTTACAAGCGCAGATATACAGAAGCAGAAAGACTTTAATGAGGAAATGATTCCTCATCTTGACGCTATTTACAACTTTGCGCTCCGACTTACTACCGATCCTAATGATGCAGAGGATCTTGTTCAGGATACAATTGTTAAGGCTTTTCGTTTCTTTAACAGTTATGAAAAAGGTACGAATGCCAAGGCATGGCTATTCCGAATATTGAAGAATTCTTACATCAATAACTATCGGAAAAAGTCTAAACAACCACATCAAGTTGATTATTCAGAGATATCTCAGTATTACGAATCCATTCGTAGCGAACAATCCGAAACCACTGATCTTGAAGATCTTATGTTTCGTGAAATGCTGGATGATGATGTTACAAGTGCATTAACAGAGCTCCCTGAAGATTTCCGTACTGTAGTGCTTCTTTGTGATGTTGAAGGGTTTACCTACGAAGAAATTGCCAATATGCTTGATGTACCTATTGGCACTATTAGATCAAGACTACATAGAGGCCGTAACCTTCTTCGTGCAAGATTGCTTGATTATGCCGAGAAAAAAGGTTTCAACAGAGATTAATTACTTTTTACAATTACGTTAGGACCTCTATTCTCTTTTGTTAACTTGAATAAGATGTAAGGTCTATATATTGCAATGTCTTATTCGCTTGCTAGAATATTAATATCATCAGTCTTAGTCGGTATTTCTATTCTAAATGTAGTCCCGCTACCAAGGTTAGATTTCAACACATATATTTTTCCTTGATGATATTCCTCAATAATTCGCTTTGTTAAGCTTAGTCCTAGCCCCCATCCCCTTTTCTTTGTACTATACCCGGGACTAAATACTTCTTTATGGAATTTACGCTCAATCCCCTTTCCGGTATCTTCCACATCAATTATTACCATACCAGTAACTTTTTGCGTTCGAATACTCACATAACCTTGATCGGTTGCGTCAAATGCATTTTTTAAAAGGTTTTCTATTGCCCAGCAAAAAAGCTCTTCATTAAGATTTACCTTTGCCTCTGTTTCTATTTCTTTATGAAAACTCACTCTACCCCCTATCTGGGGCAGACGTCTGTTCATGTACGTTGCTACATTGCTAATTACAGGCCCAATTCGCATAACTTTTAGTTCAGGTTCCGAACCTATCTTGTTAAACCTGTCTGCTATTGATTGTAATCTGCCCACATCATTTTCCAGTTCATGAATTACTGATAATGCCTGCTCGTTATCCGGTACCATTTCTTTTAAAAGGGCTACCCAGCCCATTAAGCTACTAATAGGTGTCCCCAGCTGATGAGCTGATTCTCTAGCCATTCCCACCCATAATTTACTTTGCTCATTCCGTTTAATACTACTCAAACTAGCATACCCAAGACCAAGAAAAAGCGCAAGTAGCCCAAATTGTATGTATGGGAAATAGGTGAGTGTACTTACTATAGCACTATTACCATAATATAATTTCTGGATTTCCATAGATTCGCCATCTCCCACCGTAAATGTTATGGGCTCGTTTAGCGCGCGATATTTATCAATCAGGTCCTTACTCAGATCAGATTCACGAATATTACGATAGTGTACTATTTGGTTATCTTCATTTACTACCACAGATGGAATCTCGAATAAGTTATTAATAATCACCTCCGAGGCTACGAAGTCAAGGCCGGCATTGCTTAAGTCAGACTGTGCCCTTTGAATCACGTCTTTCCAGCGGGTTTTAAAATCTATACCAATTAATGGATGATTTTGAATTTCCTGACCAATTCTTTTTAGCATTTCCTGGGTTTGAGGATATTGCTCAACAGAGATGTAGCCTGAAGCTTTAGCCCAAAGCTCTGTACTGGCCCGTTCGTTATCTCTTATTTGAACAATGAGATATTGTGTATATACAAATGAGCTTATCGCAAGTACCAGCAAAAAACCAATAATGAACGCCTTTATTCGGAAACTGTTCGTAGATGGGGCAGACAGATTCATAACTTATTGC
>JAIULZ010000031.1 GCA_022565805.1 Balneolales bacterium | reverse complement strand
ATTCTTAAACAGCATTTTTGTTGAAACCTGCAACTTTTACCGGACACCAATGATTATGAGTACATAATTATATATATATCGTTAGTATTTCACGCGTTTGGGCCAGGTCTGTGCTTATTTTTTACCAAGCCGCCAAAGAAAGCTTTAAAAAACTGAATGTACATCCGCATTTTTATGATCCGGACTTAGTCTGTGGTCTATATCGATAATCTTTTGAAAAATTTTGGGAATTCTAAATAACACCGTTTTAAAATAGCTTTGAGATATAATCACACGAAATTATTGCCATTTTAAATGTATGGTAGCTTTAAAAGGTCTAAATACCAAAGCAACCTTCTATCAAAAAACAAGTTTCCATTTTCGCTCATGAGCTTTACAAGCTATCACAAAACATAAAGTTGCGGGTTGTATGGTTACAAATTATAGTGATAAGCTTTATTCAAAGACAGCTTCATTTTTTCGCATGAAAAAAGGTGCGCTCCTTTTTTTATGGTCTTTATTATGCTTTTCCACTATTACGGCACAACCAGAAAGTGTACCGCATTACGAAACCGATGTCTATATAGCTGTCCTTGCAAACAGAGGCACTCAAATTTGTTTAAAAGAATGGGAGCCAACGGCTAACTATTTATCCGGGCAAATTCCAAATCACCGGTTCCATATTGTTCCTCTACCTTTTAATGATTTTTTAGAAGAAGTTTTATCATCGGAAAGAAATATTTCTTATTTCTCTGCGAATCCTTCCTTTTATGCTTTTTTAGAATTTAAAGGAGAAGGGCGCCGGCTTGTAACCAAGCAGATGGCGGGCAACCCGCATCCACAGACTTTATTTGGTGGTGTTATATTTACAAGAACCGATCAAACAAGAATTTCTGATCTAGCCGATTTGAAAGGTACTCGCTTTGCGGCTGTAGATAGTCTTTCTTTGGGGGGCTGGCATGCTGCATTAAGAGAGTTCATACAGGCGGGCTTAAATCCTGAACGCGATTTTGCTTCCGTAATATTTAAAGGAACGCATGATGCAGTTGTGGAAGCTGTTTTAAGCGGTGCAGCAGATGCCGGAACCGTACGAAGCACACAGCTGGAGCGCATGTCTGAAGAAAACCTACTGGACCTCGACCAAATAAAAATCCTTCACAGTCTGCAAGAGCGTTACCCGGATTACCACCATTTACTTTCAACCGCTCTTTACCCGGAATGGCCATTTGCGGCAACCAGTAGCGCCAACGACGAATTAAGTAAGAAAATTACGATTGCCCTGCTTGGCATGCCGAACGATCATCCGGCGGCACGCTCTCTTGGCGTTGCAGGCTGGACAGTTGCAGAAATGTACGACGAAGTACATGAATTACTCCGCATTATTTCACTGCCGCCTTACGTCGATGAAGGCATTACGCTAAGAGCAACCGTCAAAACATTCTGGCCATGGCTGATAGCTATTTCCGCTTTAATTATCCTTGCACTTGGTTTTGCCATTATTGCAGCTGTACTAAACATACGAGCCCGGAAAATGGCTACGCTTCTTGGCAACAGCCTGCAACAATTCAAGACTCTTTTTGAAGATTCTCCTGTTTCCATGATAATACATGATAAAAACACAGGTGAAATTATTGATGCTAATCCAAAGGCTATAGAGAATTACCAGGTAAACAGCATTAGCCAATTAAAAAGTAGTGTTTTATGGACAGAGGAAGCCCCGTATAACAAAGAGGAGGCCCTACGATTAATACATAGAGCAGCGAAAGACGGCAAGCAACAGTTTGAGTGGAAAAGCACAACACCTAAAGGTCAGGAAAAATGGGAAATTGTAACCCTTAAACCAATCGTATACAAAGGAATAAAGCAGGTATTAGCTGTAACTGTTAACATAACAGAGCAAAAAGAAGCAGAGCTCGAGCTCAAAAAGTTATCTACAGCCGTAACGCAAAGTCCGGCCAGTATTATTATTACAAATACAAAAGGCGACATCGAATACGTAAATCCAAAGTTCACCGAATTGACCGGCTACACACTTCACGAAGCCATTGGCAGGAATCCCAAAATACTCAAATCCGGAGCACAATCAGATACGTTCTATAAAGACCTGTGGGAAACCATAACTACAGGCAAAATCTGGAAAGGAGAGCTCTATAACCTGAACAAAAACGGAGAGTTTTACTGGGAAGATGCAACCATTTCTCCTGTGTTAAATGATGATGGAGAAATAATAAACTTCTTGGCAGTTAAGGAGGATATCACCGAAAAGAAACGGGCCGAGGCAGAGTTGGAGCGATTTAAACAAATTTCAGATTCGGGTCTGCACGGAAGCGTAATAGCAGATTTAGACGGCAATCTTATTTACGTAAACCGTTTTTATGCTAATATCCATGGCTACGAGCCCAATGAGCTATCTGGCCAGCATGTTTCTGTTTTTCATTCCAAAGATCAGCTACCGGATATTGAAAGGCTGTTTAATCAATTAAAAGCAGAAGGTAAATTCGAATCCGTGCTGTTATGGCATGTCCATCGCGATGGACGTACTTTCCCAATGCTTATGACAGGTTTATTTGTACAAAATGAGAAAAACAAGTCGGGTTACCTTGCGGCTACCGCAATAGATATGACCGATTTTCTCAAAACAAAAAAACAGCTTGATGAAAGCAGAAAACAATTAAATATGATTAGCGATAACATGCCCAGGGGGTTTGTTTATCAGCTCAACACAGGTATTGATGGAAGCAAGCTTGAATTCACCTATGTAAGTGCGGGAATTAAGGAAATGTTTGGCGTTTCACAAGAAGAGGTGATGCAGGATCCAATGGCTATGTATGGAAAATATGTTGACGATGACATTATCGGCTTTAGGGAGAAAGAGACACTAGCTCTTAAAAACCTTACTACGTTTGAAGGCGAAATACGATTTTACGACCCACACGGGAACATCCGCTGGCTATTAGCCTCTTCAACACCACGAAAAAATATCGAAGGCGAAGTAGTTTGGGATGGAATTGCATTAGATGTTACCGAATTAAAAGAGAGCCAGCAGCAAATACAGGAATCTGAGCAGAAATTTCGCATTGTTTCTGAAAACACCTATCACTGGGAATTTTGGGAAAGAGAGGATGGCAGTTTTATATACAACTCCCCCTCATGCGAGCGTATTACGGGCTACACTATAGAGGAATTTGAAAAAGAACCTAAATTACTCGAACAAATACTGCACCCCGATGATCTGGAACATTACAGAGAGCACAGAACCAGATCATGGTCGCAACATGGGCCCGATTATTGCAGTTTTCGGCTTTACAACAAAAAAGGCAGCTTGCGTGAGATAGAACACGTTTGCAAGCCGGCTTATGATAGAAACGGAACATTTATTGGCATTCGGGGCACCAATATAGATGTTACTGAAAAGAAGGCAATAGAAAGAAAACTCATCGAGAGCGAAAAAAGATTCCGTGAAATTTTCGAAGTATTACCGGCAATTTCTGTTCAGGGTTACGATGAAGACCGAAAAGTAATTTATTGGAATAAGGCTTCAGAGGCCTTATACGGGTACACCAAAGAAGAAGTAAGCGGGCACCGTCTCGAAGAGCTTATTATACCCGACAATATGAAAGATGAGGTCGTAAGCAAGATTCAAAACTGGATTGATAAGGGTGGAAAAATCCCGTCTTCCGAAATCACGCTTCAGAAAAAGGATGGTGCTAAAGTATATGTTTATTCTAACCATGTAATGCTGGAAAACCAGAATGGCAAAAAAGAACTTTTTTGTATAGATATAAATCTGACCGACTTAAAAGTTGCCGAATCTAAACTGAAAGAAAGCGAACTTTACCATCGCTCACTTGTGCAAACTATTCCGGATCTGATTTTTGTAATTAGCGGCGACGGTACATTTCTTGACTATAAATCATCGGATAAAAACAAGCTCTTGCTAGATCCCACAGAGTTTCTGAACAAAAAAATTAAGGATCTTTTCCCAAGCGAAGTTTGCCAAAAACAAATGGATGCCATTCAGAAAAGTCTTAGCACAAATAAAACGGTTGAGTTTGACTATTCACTTACAATAGACGGGGTAATACACTTCTTTAACGCAAAAACTACCGGTTTCGGAAAAGACCGAGTGATAACAACTGTACGAGACATAACAGACTATCAGTTTAATTTGCAACGAATTCAGGAACTGCTCGATACAGAGGGCAGACAAAATCGCAGTTTAAGAGACTTCACCTATATTGTGTCGCATAATCTTAGGGTGCATACCGCTAATATGCTGGGGCTACTCATGTTTCTGGAAGATGAAGAACCTGAGTTATTTGAAAATGAGATGATCCGACTTATAAAATCCTCGACAAACAAACTCGAAGAAACGATTCAGGATTTAAATGATGTGCTTAGCATCCGCTCTGGCGATCAGCTTGATTTTGAAAGGGTGTCTGTTTACGATGCCATAACAACAATTATTACAGACAAAATCGAGCTTGCACGAGAATATGCAGTAGAAATAGATACAGATATAGATCCCGATCTGCGTTTAGTTACAGACCGGGCATACTTCGAATCTGTTTTCTCGGCCTTGCTTTCGAATGGTATTAAATACTCGAGCACCGATCGGGATTCCATAGTAACGATTACCGCAAAATCAGAAGACAACCACATAAAAATATTGGTGATAGACAACGGGGTCGGAATTAATCTCGGGCAACACGGAAATTCGATTTTCGGTATGTATAAAAAATTCCACAATCATAACTCCAAAGGCCTTAGCCTGTACATGGCAAAAAATCAAATTGAAGCAATGAAAGGCCAAATAGAGATTAGCAGTCAAGCAGGCGAAGGAACAAAAGTAACGGTTATATTACCCCTAAATCCTAATTAAATGGCAAAAATAAATGAAATATGCTTCATAGATGATGACCCGATTCAGATTTTTCTGCTCAATAAATTTGTACAGAAGCTGGGCGCCGGGTATAAAACAACTTCATTCTCTAATGGCAAACTGGCCTTTAACGAAATGTTGAAAAGAGTACAAGAATCGGGCGTTTTGCCTGGAATCATTTTCCTGGATCTAAATATGCCCGTATGGGATGGCTGGGACTTTTATGATGCTTTCTCCCGGCTCTATGGGTACGATGTCTCAAAAGTGTTTATCTTAACCAGTTCTCTCAGCGAAGATGACCAAAAAAGGCTGCATTACTTGGTTTAGAGCATAATTACCTTATTAAACCAATAGACTTTGCTAAATTTCAGGAAGTGATTTCGAATATTACCAGTTCCCTACAGGGCTCTTAAAACCAGATGCCTTATCTTTTGCTTTAAAAACAGTCAAGAATAAGAATGAGAATGAGAGAACCCGGTATTTTGGGTTAAAAAAAATACCACCACTTATTTCCTCAGATACTTGCAGAATTGCGGCGCAGCCGGTAATATCTCTCATGAATACAGCACCCGTATCCTACATAAATTTACCCAATGCACTATCTCTCAGCCGGCTGCTTGGTGTGCCCTTTTTATTCTGGCTACTGGGCAGCGGTCAGCTCAGCGCTTTTCTTGGGCTTTATGTCGCTTTAGGTCTTACAGACTTTCTGGACGGGAAAGCTGCCCGATGGCTCAATCAGGCCACTACATTCGGGGCACATCTCGACTCTGCCGCCGATTTTGTTTTCTATCTTTCCTCGGCCTGGTTCTTCTATGTTCTCTTTCCAGATTACATCTCCCCCAATCTTTTTTACCTGCAGTTGCTTCTTGGGCTGTTTTTTTCCAGCATTCTGCTTTCACTACTCAAATTTCGACGGGTACTGTTCCTGCACACCTGGCTGAGCAAATTGGGCGGTGCAGCTATTTTCTTTGCCATGATTACCTCTTTTTTCATAGATACCACTCTTGTTTTCCGGGGTGTAATTCTAATTTATATGCTTGCCTTCACAGAGGTAATCCTTATTTATTTCGTGCACGGCGAAGTACATCCAGATATTCGCAGTTTTTTTCGCCCCCGGTTTTAGCGAGGTACATACATCCCTTCTACAGTACCGGGCCCCTTAAATAGAACTCTCTTTTCTGTATTTTCAGCTATTCAAATTTCTAATAAAATTCTACCCATGATCACACTCTCACCCGGTCTTTCCAGATTCGCATCTTCTTTTTTTAGGGTTATGCCTGCCTTTTTGCTTATTTCTCTGTTTGTTGCCCTTCCCTCTACCTCCGCTCAGGAGTATAAACTAGTCGTCCACAACGTAGAAAATATTTTTGATATTGATGGAGTTGCCGTTTATAGCGACTATCAGCCCTTTGATGAAGACGGCAACCCGCTGTACCGGCCCGAGCACCTGCTCACCAAAATCCAGAAAACAAGCCGGCTGATGGCGCGATATAATGATGGTGCCGGACCCGAACTCATTATGTTCGTAGAAATCGAAAGTGATTTCACACCCTTGCCGGAATTTGCCCTGCACGACTCGAAGGAAGTACTGGCAAAGTACGAGCACCTCACCATTGAGCAGATGCTGACCACGCATCTCGACGATAAAATCGCCGACCTCCCGGCCGAAATACTACTGCTTAAGGGTATGCACGATCACGGGCTTACCGGCTATGATGTTGCCGTCGCCTACGAGCGGGATGAGAGTGGCCGGCCGACTCATGCCGTAAAGAATGTGCTCTTTTCCCGTTTCCCCATTCTGCACGACCGCACCCGCGCTCTGCCCGGCGAAAGCGCACGCCCTACCCTTGAAGCCTGGGTCGATATAAATGGAAGTGAACTCGCACTGTTTGTGAATCACTGGCGCTCAAGAGCTTCCGATGCCGAAATGGAGCTGGTTCGAATTCGTAATGCGCAGGTGCTTCGCGATCGCCTCGACGAGCTCTTGGACGAAAATCCGCAGCTGGATTTTATTTTGGGTGGAGATTTCAATAGTCAGTACCATCAGAGTCACCGCTATCCGTACATGGAAATTACGGCCGTGAACGACGTACTGGGCTCGGTTGGCGATGAGCGCGGAGTGAAGCGGGGCGAAAACGATGGCGTGTACAATCTCTGGTACGAACTCCCGCTGGACGAGCGCGGATCGGATGTTTTCCGCGGTAGCTGGGGCACGCTCATGCAAATAATGATTGGCAAAGGCATGTACGATTTTGAGGGCGTGCAGTATGTCGATAACAGCTTTGCGGTTGGCCGCTGGCCGGGTAAAAACGTGTACGCCAACAGCGGCGCGCCCCGTCGCTGGCATTTCTTTGAAGTCGGCGGCGGATACTCCGACCACCTGCCCGTAAGTATGCGGTTTCAGCTGGCCGATGCGGATTCAGGGCTGGATTTCATCACCCTGGAAAACCCCGGGTTTAACGATGATGAAGACAGCTTCGTAATTCCGATTCAATATACCATGCCCGATCCGTCGGATGTAATTATGCCGGAGACCTACGATGGCCAAGAACTACGGACCACTGCGTTTTTCGATCAGCTTTTTCTGGTTGAAACCGAAATTACGGACCGCTTTCAGGTACGCGTAAACGGTGAGCTCTACGATCTTTGGGCACCGGCTTTTAACGTGCGTGAGCGTTTTGCAGCTTATGCCGGAGCCGGTAATGAAATCCAATTCATTGCAAGGCTGGGCAAATTCCGCGGGAACTGGCAGTTTGTAATTGAAAGCGAAGAGTACATCAACCCTTAAGTACGGCAAATGCAATGCTTTTTTAACGGCAGATTATTGCTTAATTAATTCGGGATATACGAAAAACAGATATACGACTCTTCAAAAAGACAGGAAGGTATTAAATAGATCATGCGCACTCTGATTTAATTTTCTTACTCAGTTTTAGAGTCGCGTAAACAACACCAGCAAATACTAAGATAACCTAGACCGCCATTTATTGGTGCTTTAACAGGAGATGGGGGTAATTGTGGTGGCATTGGCTGGTTCAAAGGCAACAAAGGAGCTTCTGGCCCGCGCGGTTTGCCCAAAACCTCTTCACTGCTGCTTTGGTGCCTATCTACTGCATAAATCTCTGTAACCGATGTCCCTAATCCCAAGATGCAAATAAGGAATAAAGGTGCAAAAATGATCTTCATGGTTGAGTCTTAGCAATTATGATTGGATTTATTTCACTGATTCCAAAAGATGATGTATTACCTGTATGAACCGTCAAAGCCTATTTACGATGCATGTTCACCCATTTGTAGACATCTTAGATAATCTACCGGCTAAAGGCAGTGCCGACAGGCACGGCCCATATTTTCCATGCCTCGCTTCGACCAAACCTCTTTTGTGCCAATAATCTTAAATCGAACTCAGCTTAATATTTAATGGAATCAATGCTTTATTCTGTTTACAGCTGCACCTGCACCTGCATATTAGCCTGTAAGAAAGCCGCTGCAACTAATTCGTGGGAGTTTGTCGAT
The DNA here is from genome assembly GCA_022565805.1 of Balneolales bacterium. Lineage (GTDB taxonomy): Bacteria > Bacteroidota > Rhodothermia > Balneolales > Cyclonatronaceae > Cyclonatronum. The sequence continues at coordinate 26,155 of JAIULZ010000031.1, read as the reverse complement.
GAGTTTTCGAATTAATACAGCGGCTTTTGGGAGTGATTCCGATCTTATTTTAACAACATCATTTTGCGGGTAAGCAGCGTGTCTCCGCTTCTGAGGCGGTAGATATACACGCCGCTTGCCAGTCTTCGCGCATCGAACTGAACCTGATGATAGCCGGCCGTTTGCTGACCGCTGGCGAGTACCGCCACGCGCTGACCCAGAATATTGAACACCTCCAGCTGCACCAGACCGTCTTCGGGCAGGCCGTAGCGAATTGCCGTGGTGGGATTAAATGGATTGGGGTAGTTCTGGCTGAGCTCCATTTCCCGCGGTAGTTCAGGTCCCGTTTCGTGGCTCAAATACTGGTAGCTCAGCATAATGGTAAACCGGGGCTCCATACTTTTCTCTGGTCCTTTTGCCCCATGCATGCCATTCAATCCGGGTATGGCGGGTTTCCTTAGCGATGCGCTCTCGGCCTGAACGGCGTCGAGGCTTCTGCCCTTTCTTCCCATAGGATGCGCATCCGGTTCCGGATCCGCCGCGACGTGCTCAAAAATATATTCACTTCCGGCTTCCAGCATCGTTACCCGGCCCGTTTGATGATCCGTAAGGTGCACGATGCCGGAGTTCCAGTCTTCAAGGTTGGGTATTCGGAGCACATACGATCCTGACGAGCTGGCCTCGAAGGTGAGCGGGATTTCATAACTCTGGCCGTCTTCCATGGCTATGGATTTCATGGCCAGAACAGCGGATGTTTCGCCCTGAATCCCAAACGTAATGCCGGGTGCGGTTAAAGGAAACGGCTGCGGCAGCTCCAGGGCTTTCTCTTCGGACTCAGCCAGTTTTTTAAGCAGACTGCTGGCAGAAAAAACACCGGATTCGTCCTCAACCGTAAATACCAGCCCGGAAATGGGTGGGGTGCTCTGCTCATCTATTTGCCTGTTCGTTCGGGCCGGACGGTACAGCTGACCGCCTCCATTCTGGGACGCATGTTCCGGCTTGAACGTTAGCGTGCCGGGCGTGCCGTCTATGTTTGCCGTTCGAATGAAGAATGCCTGAAACGGGGGCAGAATTCCATCATGCTGGATATCTCCGGGCAGACCGGGCACATTAAAGCCATAGTGCACGCGGTAGCCGCCGGATCCATTAAAGGTAGATGCATCAAAAATAAAAATGGGCGGGGCTACCTCATCCAGTCCAGTCGCAACCACTTTTGTCCAGTCTATGGCAAATGGATACGGATTTGATACAAGATGCCAGCCCTGTGCGCCATCATCGGGGTCCTGCACCGTAGCGTTTAGAACCAGCTCCACTTCACCCGAGTTTTTGATGCCCGTATGCCGTATCTCGATCGGGAACTCATCCTCAAAAAAGTACACGATGGAGGATTTCCCAACCGACTGCGCGCCCTGGCTTACGCCCGTTCCAAAGATATTAATGGCATTGGCGGGCGGCTGCCACGAGCGGGATGGCTCATCATAAAAATAAACATTGGAAACTCCGGTTTCGCTCTGGCTGGAGCCCGGAAAGCCCTGCGTCCAGACCTGGGAAAGCACATCGCTGTATCGCGCGAAGCTACCGGGGTTTCCTACCATTCGCCAGCCGGCCGTATTTCCGGTGTAGGTGGTGGAAAGAAAGGGCACAATGGCCAGCGAGTATTCTCCGGCAAGCAGCGGACCGCTATAGCTTATCGTTTTCGCCGACACATTACGCACCCAGGCGCTGTCGGGCAAAAGCTGCCATTCGGCCCCGGCATTGGTGCGAAAAATTAAACCCGGCGACTGATTGATTTGTGAAGTGTCCTGCAGGCTGCTGTAGTCTATGCGTAAGTCAACCTGCATATCCGGGTTTTCTTCGGCGATGATGCCCCACACTATGGCGCTTCGCGACTGTATTTCTAGATCGGTGAGGGCGTCGAAATCTTCGCCCGGGCTTTCCGATGTCCTTATTGCGTTGATGTTTCCGTAGGTGTACACCGTTGCCGAACCGCCCGTAAGCGACTCCATTTCTATGGTACTGCCAGAGTCCCCCGCGCTGCCCGTTCCGTTTTCGCTGACAAGCTGCGCCTCGCGGCCAAGCTGCAGCGTACTGGTTTCCCAAACCGAATTTCCGGCAAAATCAGCGTTAAATCCATTGCGAATGTCGTGAGCTACCGTGCCTGTGCCTTCATCAAAGCGATAATAGGCATTGAGGTTTTGAAAATCGGCATCCAGCACGGAAATCGTGCGGTGCTTGTTCTGGAAGATTTCCTCCTCAGTTCGCGCGCTGTTCCAGATGCGGAGTTCGTCTATGCGGCCGTTCAGAAAAGCTGTATCGGTCCATTTCCCGATATACACGTTTCCTTCACCCAAAAACGGCCCGGTAGCATTATTTGAACCATCGGCAACTCCGTTCAGGTACACTACGCGGGCATTGGTTTCCACATCATAGGTAAAAGCAATGTGCGACCATGTGTTGGCCGGCACATCGGTCTGCCCAACAAGGTCATCCGTAAAAAAGCCCATCAGTATTTTGCCGTTTCTGAGAATCAAATGAAGGGCACGGGAATTCGGATTTTCCGGAATCGATTGTCCTAAAATGGCTTGATCACCCGAGATGACTGACGGATTAATCCAGGCTTCTACAGTGAAGCTGCTGTTTACCAATCCCAGCTGATTTCCAGTGGCGCCTGTGTTAAGTTCGTTAATTAAACGTAAGGCGGATCCTGAGCCGTAGGGAGCTTTTGAAATGACCGCGCTACTGCTTATTTGCTCCTCAGAAGCAAGATTTAGCACACCCGATCCTGTAATCACAGACTGGAGAGAAATAAGGGCGTCATCATTTATAAGGCCCGATATTATCAGGATTTTGGTAACTCCGGGCGCCAGCTCGCTAATAGTCCAAGACAGGTTTTCCGGATCGAAGCCGGACCCGTCTGCTTCCAGACCGGTGAAGGCCGAAAGACTGCTGACAATCGTGGTTACTGTAGCTTCGGTTGGGGTATCTATACCTGTATTGGTAGCCGTAAACCGGAGTTCAAAACTGTCCTCATTTGGGGAACCAATGCTAATGAGTTCCATATCCAAACTTAAATTGGCTGTTGGCACTGTTATGATGCTGTACTCGCCCATTTGTATCGAACCAGAGCGGGTAAAAGTTTTTGTATCCGGGTGATGCGTCCACGAAGGATCCAGGCCCCAGTCTTGATCGGGACCGGTACGGTGGATAACGTACAGTCTTTCGGGTAGTTCATCGGCAAGGCTAAGCGCGCCGTAGGCAAGTTCCAGATCGGCTTGTGGCAGATCTCCGAGCGTACTTTTTAAGCTCCAGGTTACGTTAGGGCGCGGGAGTGAAAGTTCACTTAATTGAACATCGTACGATTCGCCAATATCATCGGGAGTACGATCGGGGCCATCGGGCCGGCCGGAAACATGCAGAATGACTTCCCGTTCTGTAACGCCCGACGCGCTTATTGAAGCACCGGACAGACCTGCAGATGCCGGAACATCCACCGCCGCAACGGCACTTTCGGTTCCAAAAAGCACCCCGCCTCGCGCGTTCCAGATATCGTTTTGCGGGCTAGTAAACAGATTCCCACCTGCGTAATCGAAGGCCAATGCACCTTGTCCCTCCGTAAATCTAAAATCGGCCGTTAGCGACCCATACAGAGGATCATTTGCCGGAATATGCTGATGCATTCGCTTCAGAATATCCTCCCGGGTAAGCGATGCATTCCATATCCGGAGATTATGCATACCGCCTTTAAATCCATCAAACTGAGTGCGGTTATTTTCGGAGTTCCAGCCGCCAATAATCAGGGGAGAGTTTAACAAAATCGCTCCGGCGTCGGTAACATCAGATGCCTGCTGCACTCCATTAATAAATATTTTACGCTCTCCGGTGATCTTGTCAAACGTAAATGCAAGATGATACCATATACCAGCCTGTAGGAAGCCTACAGCCGTTAAACGACTGCCGTTAAACTCCAGAATTGGCCTTGCGTTAATTAAGCCAATACGCAGCGTATTGGTGTTCTGAATATTGAACTGGGACAAAATGGGGTTATCTGGACGCTCATCTGTCCGTTTTATCCAGCCCTCCATAGTGAAGTCCGAATCCAGCATACCCATCACATCCGGGCTCGGCTGAGCAGATAAGTAGATATCGGTGATGTTTATATGCTGACCTGTTTCGTACACCGGATCAAAAACCTGCGCGGTCTGACCGCCGTTTAACACACTGTAAAAGGGATTGCTTACTGAGGCTGTTAGGGTGGCATTATCGGAACCTGATGCGCGGGTTCCGTTAATTAAGAGGGTTGCCGATCCCCCGGCTTCGAGTTCGGGAACCGTCCAGGTCGTTCCGCTCACAGACCCGCCCGAAAAAGAGATGTTTTCCAGCCCCTGAACGTTGATTCCCGCCGTGGTATTCAAGGTTGTGCCATCCGCACCGGTATTTCTGAGCGTTACGGTAAATTGCACATTTTCGCCCGGGGCTGCGTTTTGGGCAAGCGGGCTAACTGAAGCAGATAGCAAAACAATTGGAGCATTGGTTATGCTGTATTCACCCGGCAACAGACCTCTTGCTGATTCAAGCGAAAAACTGCGCTGCGCGGGATCATGAACCCAGTTTCCGGGTGCCAATTCCCAGGGTTTACCCGAAATGGGTCTGTAAATAACCTTGAGTGATTGCGAATTGTCTAAAGCGGGGATGTTGGCGTAACTGATTTCAGCCTGTGTAGGTTCGTTTGAATTTCGCACTACAAACCAGGACACCGGACTGCGGCGGCTGTCTGCTTCTGATACATCAAATGCATAAGACTCTCCCGGCAAGTTTCCGGCAAGAAGTTCTTCAGCAGGATTCCCGAGCATCAATGCCTCATAATCCTGATTTGATAAGCTAATTGTTGCTCCGGATGTTCCCGCGGTGCTACCCATGGTTGTTGCAACCGGTGCCCCGCTGAAGGCCGAACGCGCTATACCGCCCACTATGGCTCCGTTTTTCCTTCCCGCATAATCATAAACGGTGTCGGCACTGTCGGAATCGAAGCGGTAGCTGGCAATCAGCCCGTTTGCTTCAGGGTCAAAGGGGCTCAAGCTTAGGTGTCGCAGGCGCAAATCCGCCATTTCACCGGTACTTAATTCCCGGTTCCAGTACATCAGATTATCAATTTCAAAGCCGTTCCCATTTCCGATACGAATTGAAGAGTACTCATTTGGATCAAAGTAGGTTGCTATAGCACTATTGCTGACACTCCTGCTGAGGATGATTCCGTCAACAGACAATTTGATGGTTTGACTACCATTACCAAAATCATTATAAGTAGTAACAACATGATGCCACGAGCCAGACATCACATTTATGCTGCCGGAGCTTAAACGGTCTGTAATGACGGGTGGATTATTGGGGTTATTTAAATTTAGCAGACCCAGCTGAAATGTAAGCTGATCACTTTCAGTGTTTGGGTTAGCCCTGAGGTTAAACGTTGTACGCTCTCCTTGTCCTTTTCTAATGATATCCCCGCTAAAGGCGTTAGGATCGGTAACGCGCATCCAAAAGGAAATGCTGATCGCGTTACTCCGGAATGCCGGGTCTCCGGGCACTTCTACAAACCCGCTGCCATTAGCCGCCAAAGCACGACCGCCGCCATTGGCATCAGTAATGATGATTTCCTCAGAACTTTCGAATTCTCCAAGATTATTTACAACACGATAGAGTCCGCTTTCTGCACCTTCCGGAATGGTAAGCCTTACTTGATTAGCGTTTTCTATGGTAAAATCATTAACAGGCGTATTGTTGAGGGTTACAGACGTAGTAGAGCCTGCTCCAAAATAGGTCAACCGCTGTTGCTGACCCGGCGAAACCGCAGAATAGGAGTGATTAAATGCAAATTCGAAGGGACTTTCGAAGGCCCCTGCATCCACAACTATTCCTTGAATACGCGGATTACCGGCTGCATCGAAAGGCAAGGGTTCTTCGGCGTCGCCATTCCCGTTAAGATCATCGGTATCTGCCGGCAGAAATGAGTTATCGCCTCTTCCAACCGCCGAGCTGGAGGCACTGGTAATGATGAGACTATCGTTTAGCAGGGGATCGGAACTCGAAATCTCTGCGCAAGCCACATTTGTCGGGCAACCCGTCTGCAGCACGCTGTTAAAAATACTACCAGTATTAGCAATTATGTCATCACCCGGATCAATTCCTAAACCAAAGCTACCCCACGTAATGCTATTCCTGAATGTGAAATTCCCTTCAACTTTGATTTGCCTTCCGGGAAAAGAAGACAGATTACCAAAAAATGTACTGTTAATGATTTCAGTATTGGCGCTACTTGCTACATGAATTGCGCCACCGGTGCCACCAAGATCAAAAATATCAATGGGCATACCTTCAAATAGCAACTCCACTCTTATTTGCATTGCACTGGTATTAACAGGTTGACTGTTGTTGGGTATATCTCCTCCGACTCCATTCCCATAAAAAACGCTATTTATAAATAGCGGATCGCCATTATTATAAATTGAAACCCCACCACCATATTGCATAGAATAATTACCTTCGAAACGAACATTTCGAAAAGTTGTGCTACATCCATTGCAATTCAGACCACCTCCGGAATAAAAAAATTCATCTTCAATGTATAGTGCTAACTCTTGTTCTGCCGCAACACCACCGGAAATGGTAAGTCCGTCTAATACTGTAGCGCGGGTAATACCACCACCCAACGACAATACACTATACACATTTGCATTATCTGATATTTGGATGAATCCGCCAAAATTAGTGTTAAAAAACGCTGATAATACAATGTGATCCGTGGCTTGTAACGTAAATGGAGCTGGATGCCCTTGGGTTCTGTCACTATCCTCATAAATATTTTGAGGTTTATCGTTTTGGTCTACATCCCCCGACAGCCGGCTTATATTGGCGCCCGGATTGGTTCGTTGCGACAGCTGTGTTTCAGTGCCGGCAAATCCCCCGTAAATGTGCACTCCGTCTTTATAGTCGGGTATCACAAATGAGCGGCTGCGGTTTACACCTGCAATACGCTGCTCGGTTGGGTAATAGGTACCGGCCGCTACCCAAATCTGATCGGTGGTACCCGCTGCATGAATGGCAGGCTGCAGCTGGGTGAAGGCATTCTGCCAGGAAGTGCCGTTATTGGCACCGGTGGCATCTGCCTTAACATAAATAATTTGCTGAGCTATTGCCGTTTGCCCAAACACAAGGGTGCACAAAAAAAGCAACGACACACAAAAAATGGCAATGGGATTAGTTTTTTGTCTCATAGAATTTATTCGGGGATTTATACGAAGTCATAACTATGGATTACAGTAGTGTCGCTGAATCCACGTAATAAATTAACTCTTGAGACAGGCCAGCCGTTAGCACAAATCGTTCAAAGTATAGCACGAATTTGTCAAAATCAGGGATGGTGACCTTAAACTGGATAAAAAAAGGGAATCATGCCCCATGTCACCCGAACTTGATATGCCATCCCCCATTTTAAAAACCATAAATTCAGACATTTTTCCTGAATATCAGTTTGCTTCTATAAATGTTCAAAAAGCCTTCTATGTGAACACCAACCTGACCGATCTGTACTAAAGTTTGACCGATGCGTACTAACTTGGCTGCTTCCCGTTTGCTTACCTTATAAATTCTAAATACGCTAATCGAAAGCTTTGCACATCTTCATACAAAGCAAAATCTGAAAAAACACGACACAATATGAAATCTCTTTCTACTCCTTCGTCCGAAATATTCAGTAATTTTGCTGCTCACCTTTCCAGGCATTTCTACACTGCACGTCATTTATTACTTCTGTTGCTTCTTGGAGCAGGCGCCGGCTTTCTTTTTACAGATTCGGCCGTCGGGCAAATCAGTATCGGAGCCGAATTCGATGAAAGGGGGGCTCCCGTAGAAAACAACTTTATACCCGGTCCCAACGCACGGTTCGGATACAACATGGCTCATGGCGAAGACTTTAGAATGTATCAGACAAAAACCGTTGATGTTAACATTCAAAGCTCGGGTTCATCAGGTTCTGTCGAAATATTTCTTGTTCACTCCTATATCGGAACGTATGACCGCAGTTACGTGCGTACGCTAAATTTTTATCAGGTACCTACTTATGATTTTTCTGAGCATGGGTTTTATGTGGGTACAGAGCATCTCGGCTATTCTATTGCATATTCAGAAGTATCGGACCTTGCTCTTGTAACCACTCTGGCTATGTTAGATGAAAATTTTGAAAGGACGATACCAAACAGCGTATATTTCTTTTTCCCGCAAGGCCCCGGAGATGTGCGACAAAGAAGACTCACCTCTCCTGAAATAAACGATGCCTATGGCGCAGCACTCGACATTACACCGGGCGGCACCCGAATAGCGGTAGGCGCGACTTATTATATCCCTGAAGATCTGGAGTTAATTGGGGCTCACCCGGTGGCGGCCCCGGGCCGGGTTTATTTGTACAGCGGATCAATTACGGATCAGCCCGCAACCCGGCAAAACCTTGTACGAACCCTGACAGGCCCGGAAACCGGAGATCGTTTTGGCTCGCAGGTAAAGATAAGCAATGATGGACAGTATGTATTTATTTCTGCACCCAACTTGAATAATGGAACCGGGGCAGTGTTTATTTATGGATGGGACGGAACCTTATTGCAGCAGCTAAACGGAACGGCAGCGGGTTCACAGTTTGGGCATTCCATAGATATTTCGCCAGACGGAGAAATACTTGCGGTCGGTGCTCCAAAAGGGGCCTCTGACAGAGGGCAGGTGCTTTTATATAAAAAAGAAGCAGATAGCTTCATCCTTTCAGAAGATGGGTTTACCGGTATTGATACCGGTGACCGCTTGGGAAATAAGGTCACATTCAATCAAAATGGAGACCTGCTAGCCGTAGCTGCACCTGGTAACGAGGGTCGAGTATTTTTTTACAAATACTCGACCATGACCGGATGGAGCAACTCGGGCATTATTCAGCCCCCGCCGGGAGCAAGCGGTTTCGCAGCAAGTATAAGCTGGAGGGATGAAAACTTGCTGAAGGTAACAAGCCCGGAAGAATCAAACCCGGGCGTAAACTTCAAGGGCAGAGCCAGAGTCTACCGATACAGAGAACCGCTGCCCGTAATACATAATATTTTACCTAATACCACGCCCGCGAACCAACCAATAAGGATTGAACATAACGGCTTTACAGACAATCAGGTTGAGCTAAGGAGAATAGATTTGGCTTCATCCAACTTTGTTCCGGTAGACAGCGCGGGTCCCGGCTATATTTACATTAGCCCAAACCTGCCGAACGGAACTTACACCGTTGTTTTATTTAACCAGAGCGCCGGGAGTAATGTGCCGCTGAGAAGACACTACGAATATATAAACATAGTCCAAGCCGGCGGAATGTTCAGATCCACTCCGATTGAGGCCGCTAACCTGGATTATACGACCCCCTCCCCGTTTAACTCCCGAATTGAGCTGGGGTATATGCATGGTGCATTTGTAAATACGCCAGCCCTTTTTAACAGCGGGTTAAGCTCAGGGCCTCAAGAGATAAGGAATCCAGACGGTACAATAAATTTACAGACCAGCACTTCAGGGTTCAGGTTTGCGTCTACCAGCGATGCTTTCACTAGAGTTCCAAACGGCATGCCCAACAGTACCAACACGTTTGCGCTGGGCGATCTTAACCGCAGCGGTGCGGTTAATGTGGTTGCAGGCGGGGATGCTCTTTACTATCTGGATGACCCAAACAGTAGACAGGGTAACAATCAGTTTGCTCAGGACCCTTTTTTAACAACGCTGATAACCGATGATGTGGGCAGTATTCGGGATATAAAGCTGGCAGATATGAACGACTCCGGGTCTCTTGATGTGGTCTTTGCCGATGCAGAGCGGGATGATATCGCTATTTTTGATAATACTTTAGGCGTAGTTTCACCTGACAGACAACTCGTTAGCGGCACCGCCACCGGGGTTCTTTCCGTAGAAGCCTTCGATATTAACGGAAATGGGAGTAATGATATCGCGGCCGCAATTACCGGAGATAATACCATCGCCTGGTTTGAGAATCCTCAGGATAATTCTGATAATTGGACAAAGCACATAATTAGTAATCAGGCCGACGGCGTATCTAAAATTGTGGCGGCAGACATCAACCGAAACGGAAAATTAGACATTGTTGCGGCGGTTACTGGGCGAAACGAAGTCATCTGGTACGAAAACCTTGGTAACGGCAGTTTTTCTGACGGCCGGGTAATTTATGATGAAGCCTGGAGTACACCCTACGTAGCCGTGGCAGACTTCTCCGGGAACGGCTACGATGATGTCGCGGTCGTATCCCGCAGTAGCGCCAATCATACCGGACAGAAGCTGGTTTGGATTCCCAATACCGGCAACACTGCACCGAATGAGAGGCTCTTCGGGGAGGCTATTCACATTCATAAAACAGGAGGTTCTCAACCTGCATTTTCATCCGTGTACCCCTATAATCACACGTTATCGCCGAATATGGATATTGCCGTACTCACAAGCGAGGGCGTAATTCAGGTCTATCAAAACAGATTCGATAATCAGCGATTGCAGTCGCCGGCACAAACCATGTTTAGCCCCGGCGATGTACTGCCCGTGCCGGTGTCTAACATGGGCAACAGCACGGCTAATATTTCCGTCGAGCTGAATACCTCAGCTACTTCTTCCGGCGGAGTTTCCGTGCCGGTGGACAGCCTCGTATCCGGAACTTTGTACAACACTATTTCATCGTCTACTCCACCCGGTGTTTACTTTGTAAGAATTCAAAGAAATAATACCGTATTGGTTCTTCCGGAAGTGGTAACCATAACCAGCAGTGGCGGTTTATTTGACAATCCTGAACAGCTTTCCACCACGGAGGCTGATCAGCTTTACTGGATTGATCTCAACAAAAACGGCACCTACGACAGAATCATCGTTACCTCCAGCGGAGAATTGCTCATACAGCGCGACGGGGCCGATATTACGTTAGCCACCGGGGTGAGTAGCGAGGTGCTTTTCAGAGATGTACAGAACAGTCAATTCCCGGACATCATCTTTTTAAGCGATAACAATACGCGCCTTAAGTGGATAGAAAACCTGAACTATCTGCCGGGCGTGCAGGAGCAGGACGCCTATTCGCGGCCCAATGAAATATCAGCGGGGATAGCTGAATTCGGCGCCTTCACCGCCGGAGACCTTACAGGAAACGGCCTCACAGACTTTGTAGTAACAGCTGCCACCGGTAACAGCGCGATATGGCTTCAGCAACAGGAACTCACCCAATTGTTTACAGAGCAAACGTTTACGGCACCACTGAGTGAAAACATCCGTAAAGTTCTTGTTTCAGATTTAAATCTCGACGGTCGTAACGACCTGGTCTTTGCTGGAATCAGTTCCATCGGCTGGATTGAAAACAACGGAGGCGACTCGCCGCTGAGTGGCGGTCAAGTTCTGCTTACCGGTCTGAATAATGCTGAAAAGCTTAGCGCCGCTGACCTCACAGGAAACCGGTATCCCGATTTATTGCTGCGCGAAGCCGGAAGTGGTCACCTAAAATGGTTTACAAACGACGGTTTTGCAGCTTTCACACCGGGCGGAACGCTCGAAGGAACCGAAGCTTCTACAGTCATACAAACATTCGGAACCGCAGATTTAAGCGGTAATGGTCGTTTGGACGTGGTTGCCGCCGGAGAAAGCAGTCTTTTCTATTTTATTTACAACCCCGCTGATAGCACTTACTTCCCGCCTCAGCAGATTGCAGAGACGCAGTCAGCTCAGCAAATCGCATTTGGTCATCTTACCCGTAATGGTTTCGTGGATGTGATTTGGCGGCAGTCAGACGGCATTTTTGGTGCCCAAAATACCTTAGGATCCGGGCCGTCCCTCACTACTCCAGAGCAGAATTTGTCCGGAGCAGAGCTGAGCCAAAACTTTGGATGGTCCGAAACCGACTTTGCCAGCCTTTATCAGCTTGAAATAGCCACTGACAGCAATTTTACCACTCTTGTTGCCGATACAACACTCCCGGCAGCTACTGCTATTGAAGAAGTTCTTGGATTGGAGTATTTCTCATCATACCATTGGCGTGTACGCGGGATATTCGAACGAGCTGACGGCCTTTTACCCATGCTTTGGAGCGAGTCGCGCAGCTTCACTACTAAACTGATGGCAGGAGGCGGTATAGAAGAAAATCCATGGCAAATTACCAGTTTGGCAGACCTTGATCGGGTACGCTTCGACCGCGAAGCCTATTTCATTCTATCCGAAGATATTGACCTCAGTAGCGCTACAAGAGAGGCCGATGGCGAATTCTGGAATGATGGAGCCGGTTGGGAACCTTTAGGAACGGGTTCGAATCGCTTCACGGGAACCTTCGACGGCAACAATCACGAAATAACCGGAGTGAGAATTCATCGTCCGGAAACAGGATACATGGGCTTTCTCGGAGCAGTATCTAACGCAACCATCAAAAACCTTCGGCTTACAAATGTGACAATAACCGGCAGCCGGGATGTAGGCGGCCTCGCGGGCGAGCTGAATAATGTAATCGTCGAAAATGTGCATGTTTCCGGCAGCGTAACCGCAACTGCAACCTGGGATTCGGGTGGCATAACAGGCAGAATGATTGAGGGAAGTTCCATCTTGAAATCTTCGACTAATGTGCAGGTTCAGGGCGGAAACAGCACAGGCGGCATTTCAGGTTTTGTGGCAAATGGCAACAGTATTGATCAATCTTATGCTCTTGGAAACGTTACCGCCACCGGCGACTACACCGGGGGGTTGGTCGGCTATAACACCGGTATCATTTCCCGAAGCTATGCCTTGGGGAATGTATCAAGCAGCGGCAACCGCGTTGGAGGCATTATAGGATATAATCTGGAAGCAGGTACTTTAGAAAAGTCTTATGCCGCAGGTTCGATATCTGGCAATAGTGAGACTGGTGGCTTGATTGGGCTGAACCAAGCGAACGTCTCTGAATCGTTCTGGGATGCTGAAACCAGTGGCCTTCCCGATGGAAATACTGACGGTCAACAAGGTTTGTCAACCGCGTTTATGAAGGATATACACACCTTTACCAATGCTGGCTGGGATTTTGAAAATGTATGGGCAATCCGCAGCGACAGCCTTGCTTCATATCCTTATCTTCAAAATAATATGTCTGAAACCGAGCCGGGCGTAATACAGCTGCCCAGCCTTAGTTACGAAATTGCCGGACCAAACGCCGGCTGGCGCATGATAGGTGCACCGGGGCTATTTTCACGATATTCAACTCTATTAGACGGGCTCTGGACACAAGGATATCCTGGGGCATCAAATAGCGCAAATGGTGCATCCAACGTATTCTGGTATGATGAATCCACAAGAGAGTGGAAAGCACCGGCGCACGCAAGCGACTTTATTGCCAACGAAAGTGATGATCCGACGGCATCTCTTGGAAAAGCCATACTTGTTTACGTATATGAAGACGAAGAATGGCCCCAAAGCGTACAGTTTAATGGTTTCCAAACCGAAGGTGAAATTCCTGTTCAGCTAACCAGCACAGTTGCTACTCCGGATGATGGCAATCAGGGCTGGCATTTAATTTCCAATCCGTATCCGTTTCCCGTGGATTGGCGCAGTATTGTAGCCAACGGTTTGAGCGATGTGCTGCCGGTTATATTTATCTATGACGCAAATTCATTCGAAGGGCAGGGTGCCTACCGCGTGCACTATGGATTCGACATCCCAAGTTTGCCCGGGACTATATCCCATAATGGCATTTTACCGCCGTTTCAGGGATTTTGGGCACGAACTGCAGAAATGGACGGAACACCTGGAACCATAACATTTAAGCCGGAGCATCAATCAGACGGCGATGGTCAGCTGTACCGTAATGATGAATCCGAACAAGAGGAAACGATTCATTCCATCGTATTTTCGGTTTCTGATGAAAACTCAAGCGCCGTAACTGTGCTACATCTTCTCCAGGATGAGCAAGCTCGCGAAGAACTGGTTTTGCCTCCCGTAAACCTAAACTCACCACGTTTACTTTGGGGCTTTGAAGCCGAACCTGCCCGGCCTGCCGTATACCAATCGGTCTATAGCGAGTCAGGGTTCGAGCATCAGTTAGAAATGGAGCTCTTGGTGAAAGAAACCGGCACTTACCAAATTGAGGTATCAGATTTTGATATCCGGGAAGATGAAACGATGACATTAACAGATCATCAAACCGGTGAAACGATCGTATTAACGCCGGGTCAGCCATACATATTCACACATCAGAGACAGGAACAGACACAAGGGAAGGGAAACGGCGACAAAAATGAATCCAGAAAAGCTGGAGTGTCGGCAGGCACAACCTCGGGTAGAGGAATTATCTCGGCAAGTGAAAATGAGCCCCGTCCGCTGGAACTACCCTTTCTGCAATCCCAGAATGACAATCAAAAAGACGACAGCAGCCCAAGCAGCGAAATGGACAAGCTTCGTTTCACTATAGGACTTACGGTAGGATCTTTCCTTTCCACCGAACCAATAACCGAGCTGCCGCGTCAGGTAACCCTCAACCAAAATTATCCCAATCCATTTAACCCAACTACAACAATTCAATACGGATTGCCAGAAACGACCAACATCCGTTTGGATGTATTTAATATGCTTGGTCAGCGCGTTGCGACATTGGTTAACGGAGAACAAACGGCTGGCTATCACACAGCACAGTTCGACGGACAACGGCTCGCAAGCGGAATTTACATTTACAGGCTTCAGGCAGGCACGAATGTACTAACCCGCAAAATGGTGCTGGTAAAATAAGCCAGCATCAGACGCAGCCCTCTCCTGAGGCTTTTCTTAGGCGAGTTTGAAAAATCTTTGCAGGAGAGGGAGTTTTTCCTCCCCTCAGATGTCGACCTCTCCCCGGCCCTCTCCTGAGGACTATCTTAGGCGAGTTTAAAAAATCTGTGCAGGAGAGGGAGTTTTTTTTCTCCCCTCAGATGTCAATTAGCTCTTAAAAAAACATCCAATTTTGTTCGGGAGAGGGGCCGGGGGAGCGAAACGCTCATCCCGCTACAAACTGCGTAGGTGAAACCCCTTTGCACTGTTTAAATACCCTGCTGAAATAGTTGATGCTGCTGAAACCAACTGAATAGGCGATCTCACTTACAGAGCCTTTCTCTTTACTTAATAGCTCGCATGCCCGCTCTATGCGCTGATCGCGGATATATTCCAATGGGCTTACTCCGGTTTCTTTTTTGATGAATCGGTGTAGGGTCGACCGGCTCATCGATAGTACTGCTGCCATTTCTTCTACCGTAAATTCGGGGTCGTGTAAGACTGCATCTACTTTATTTTTCCAGTCTGGTATATCAGAATCCGACGATATCTCATCATCTTCTTCTGATTCAGACAGCTTCTGGGTTTTTAGCTGCTTTTTATAAAATTTTCGCAGACGCATTAACAGGGCAAGCTGCCCCGATACGCGGGCTTTTAATATGGAAGGCGAGAATGGTTTGGTTATGTAATCATTGGCTCCTGATTCGAGTCCGCTTCGCTCATTCAGATCACCGCCTTTTGCCGTTATCATTATTATGGGGATGTGCGCTGTCTCTGAATCGGATTTCAGGATTCGGCTGGCAGAAAACCCATCAAGTCCTGGCATCATCACATCCGAAAGTATGAGGTCGGGCTGCTCTATTTTGGCTTTTGCTATCAGCTGATGACCATCAGAACACTCAGCATAGCGATAATCAGTACCAAGCACAGACCGGATGAATGCCCGTATATCATGGTTGTCGTCGGCGATGAGAATCAATGGAATATCTTCTGATGCTGGTAAAGCTTCGGCTTCATCAGTCAAAAACCCGGTTTCTGAAGGTTGTGTTTTCATTCGATTGCCAGCTAATTCTGGATGATCTGCCAGAATACTGTCATCGTCTTCTAATGTGATATACTCAGCTGTAATATGATCAAACCCGTTCTTAAATCGAACGCTGACCTCGGTGCCGGAACCTTCTTTTGAATCAAGATTTAAATCCAGTCCATGCAGCTCTCCTACATATTTTACAAGATTGAGTCCGATTCCGGAACCTGAAGTGCTCAGCAAGCCGCTTTTAGCCCGATAGTAGCGATCGAACACGCGCGACTGTTCTGCCGGTGGGATACCAATACCTGTATCCCGTACCACAAATACAGCCGTTTCCCCTTCGATAATGCAAGAAACCGAGATGCTTCCGTCAGCCGTATATTTTACGGCATTAGAAATCAGATTAGAAATCAGCAGTTCTACCTGTTCGATATCGGCATAAATCCAAAAGGGTTCATCCGGTAATTGAATAGTAAAATGAAGTCCTTTTTTTGTCGCTAAACCTTGGTACCAGCCCGCAGCCTTCGAAATGAGCAGTCTCAAATCTATTCGCCTAAGTTGTAAAATATAGGTTCCGCTTTCCATTTTCGACAGATCTAAAATCTGGTTAATTAGAGAAAGCAAGCGGTCGGAGTTTTCGAGAATACGTTTGTAACTACTTATTCTCTCAGACAGGCTCAGGTTTTCGTTACTAAGCAGATCTTCTGCCGGACCTTTAATGAGCGTTAGTGGAGTGCGAAATTCATGGCTTACGTTGGAGAAAAATGTGCTTTTTATTTTGTCGAGTTTTTCAAGCTGTTCACTTTTTGTCCTAACCTCTTCGGTTCGCGCTATAACCTGCGCCTCTAAATCGGCCTGTCTGGCCATCAACTGCTGTGTTCGCCATTTCGAAAAGCCCAGAACTATTCCAATAAAAAATAATCCGTACCCAAAATATGCCCATAAACTGCGGTACCACGGGGGCAATATGGTGAAAGTAAAAGATGCGGTTTCGGATGGTACATAGTACAGATTCCGCCCGCGAACATGAAATGTATAAGTACCCTCTCGCAGGTTACGATAATCGACATAAAGTTCATTATTCCAGTCTGACCAGTCTGTATCGGCGCCTTCCAGAAAATACTGATAGCTGTTTCGGTAGGCGGGCAAAAATGAAATCAGCCCGAAGTTAAACCGAAGGTTATTACTTGTATAGTCTAAAGCTGGCCTTATCTGGTTTTGACTCTTACCCCACCCGCTGTAAACAAGCGAATCGGAGGCCGTAATTTGTGTGATATGCGACCTGAATGCTGGCATTGGTTGGTGAGGTATAGTTTCATCAAAATACCCGATCCTGTTAAAAGACTGGAAATACACACGGCCGCTTTTAGCATCATGAATAGTTTCTACGCTTCTGTAAACCGCCATTCTGGTAAACTCACTTTCGTACCAGTCGAAGAGACCGGTTTCTTCGTTATATGTAGCTTTGCCAATTTTAGACGCGGCACTTGCAACCCATGCGCTTCCATCGCGCCCGGGCGTAACGGGCCATACCCGAAATCCACCGGCATCGCCGAATAAAGATTCAAACCGCATATCTTTTATGATGCTGTTTCTGTAATCCGAAAGACGGTAAAAGCCGTCCTCTGTAATGAATCCTACATCCCCGGGAAGCTGCTTAGTAAAATTAAAGCCGTCTGATGGTAAGCCATCGGCCTTTGTAAAAATGCGGTGAGCAGTAACTTCCGGCAGATCTTCGTCTTCTCGGTTCAGGCTTAATCTGATGATACCGTTACGTCCTGTTCCCAGCCAGACATTACCCGTTTGATCTTCATGAATCGTAAAAATGGTGTGCTCAAATGGGAATAAGCGATGCGTTTTATAACCGCCATCATCCAGCTTCTGAACCGCCCATAGCCCGTCTGACATTGCAGCATAAATTAAAGCCTTATCAAATTCAGATTTTAAAATCCTGTTACTGCGCCTTCCCTCCTTTATCGTGCTAAGGGCTCCAAATTCATCATACAAATAAATTCCGTTACTACTTGCAATAATTAGCCCGGCCGGGGTTTCGTGAAAATCGTAGATTATATCATCTGGTAAAATGAGTTCAAATCCATCGGATCCGCTAATATAAATACCGTTTCCGGTTCCAATAAATACAGACTTATTAAACTCGGTTACCGTATTAATCCCGCTTGCCGGAAGGCCTTGAACGGGCAGTAATTCCCGCATAGGCCGACCTATTTCAATTCCTGTTATCCCATTTTGCCCGCTCACCCAAAGCATGCCCTCATCATCCTGATAGATTTTATGCGACGAACTGGCGGTCAGTATATTTTCTTCTGAAAAATGGTAACGGCGCTTACCTAATGCATCAAACACAAACACGCCATCGCTACCGGCAATTGCGATTGAACCATCCAAAAGGCCAGTAGCAACCCTGATTGATCTGAAACGATCTCCGCCAAATCCCGGGATTCTGGTTCTTAGCTCCCAGGTTTCATTAGCCAGATTTTCGTCATAGGATTTAAACCATAATTCTGCTTCAGAGGTTAATACAGCAACTTTCCCGTTCAGTAGCAAAAGCAGGTGAGATTCCGGTTCAAAAGGGATGTTATTTCCCCAGGTCTCGCCCTCGTTCGAAAAGTAGCCCAGTCCGCGCTTAGAGTCATTTAGCCAAACGCCCGTATTTGTTTGTACGGCAGACGTAAAACGCCCTTCTGCGGGTAGCAGGGTGATGACCGAATCGGCCGCATTAAACCGATAGGCTACATCATCTGATACAAAAAAAACAGATTCACCAAAGGAAACGGTATGATGAATATCCTGAATAGAAGCCGCTACTGAATCGGAGAGCAGGTACGTAAGCGAATAAAATTGATATTGGCCTGCATCATCATGCATAAGCCGGCCAAAGGAGGTGAAGGTTCCGGCATAGATTTCGCCATCGGTGCCTTTCGCAAAAGATAAGGGTGGCGCGCTGGCTGGAGTAGCAATATTTCGCCAGTTGGTGCCATCAAACTGCTGAACGCCGTAATTTGTGTTTCCAAACAGAAGAATACCGTAGTTATCCCTAATGATGCCCCAGGTTTGGAGCGAACCTCTGTAATCTTCGCCTCGTGTAAAATTAACCGAAAAGGGAAAACCATCGGCTAAATCAGCATTATTCTGCGCAGTAGCGGCAGAACACAACAAGCCTGAGAAAAAAAGCAGTAACAGCTGAAACTTACTGCTTAAGGAATAAAATCGTTGATTTTTGGACAGCCAGTTATTGCGCATGGAAGTATACAGCGGAGGGATATAAACAGGATTGGGATAAATTATTTAGAATCAGTAAAGCAGATGGGTTTAGAATCCTTAAAGGGGAAATTTCAATCGTAATCACTATAAGCAGCCAATACCCTAAAATCAACCCATATTTGTTTACTATCCGTTTGGACAAAATAAAAAAATTGAGTTTCTAAGGTTCTGCTTATCAGATACTTTTATTCGTTATTCAAGCTTGAGTCGCTTAACATACCGGAGCCCATTCATATTTAGGAAAGAATTTGACATCCTGCATTTCCCAAAATCAGATTCCTTTCTTATTCTTTTGGTTCACTCTCTTATAAGAGTCTGCAACTTTTCAGGCTCGTTTTTTTTTCATTTCACCACAAAATCAATATGGTTTTTCGGGTTGATTTTTCCTGCTTTCTGCGGATTTTCTTGCTGATTATTTCTTGTTTTCTTTTTTCGCATGCTACAGCTTTTGCTCAGCTGCCTCAGTCTGCACCCGATCGGGCTGCTGGCGAGGGTGATGGCCCCTTCGACCGCCTGATTATTCGTGGAGGCATTTTAATAAGCGGCACAGGAGCTCCGCCAACGGGTCCGGTTGATATTGTTATTGAGGGAAACCGCATCACAAATATTGTAACCGTGGGCTATCCCGGGGTTCCGGTTTCTGAGCAGCGCCGGCCTCAGGCCGATGAAAACACTCGGGAGCTAGATGCCGCAGGTATGTATATTTTGCCGGGTTTTGTGGATATGCACGGGCACATGGGTGGCTCGGCTCAGGGAACGACGGCAGAGTATGTATTCAAACTTTGGCTGGCTCATGGTATTACAACCGTGCGCGATCCTGGTAGCTATAACGGCCTTGAGTGGTCGTTGAGCCATAAAGAGCGTAGTGCCCGAAATGAAATCACCGCGCCCCGGCTTCATGTGTATCTCAGCTTTGGCCGCGGGCACGACGGACCCATCCTGAATCCTGATCAGGCACGGTCCTGGGTTCGGAGTCTGGCGCAAAACGGGGGTGATGGCATCAAATTCTTTGGGCTGCGACCGGATATAATGAAAGCCGCTTTGTATGAAGCGTCCCAACATGGTTTGCGCTCAGCGGCACATCACGCGCAGCTGAACGTAGCATGGATGAACGTACTCGACTCCTCGGCACTGGGACTCACCACCATGGAGCACTGGTACGGGCTACCGGAAGCGCTGTTCGAAGACCGCACCATACAGCATTACCGCCTGGATTACAACTACATGAACGAGCAGCATCGCTTTGAGGAGGCCGGAAAACTTTGGAAACAGGCCGCTGCACTGGGAAGCGATCGCTACGAATATGTGATGAATACCCTGCTCGAGCGAGATTTCACCATTGTGCCAACCTTCAATATTTATGACGCCAATCGCGATCTGATGAGAGCATACACCGCCGAGTGGCATCGCGATTATACGCTGCCCTCTTTATGGGAGTTTTTCCAGCCAAACCGGATTGCGCACGGCTCCTACTGGTTTAACTGGGGCATTGAACAGGAAGTACTTTGGAAAGAAAACTACCGTCTATGGATGCGTTTTGTGAACGATTACAAGAACAGGGGCGGAAGAGTCGCTGCCGGATCGGACTCTGGCTATATTTTCCAAGTTTACGGTTTTGGCTTTATTCGTGAGCTGGAAATGCTTCGTGAAGCCGGATTTCATCCATTGGAAGTGCTTCAGTCCGCTTCTTTAAAAGGAGCCGAAGCTCTGGGCATGGACGATCAAATTGGCACAATAGAACCCGGCAAACTGGCTGATTTGGTAATTGTAGACGGTAACCCGCTGGAAGACCTAAAGCTTCTTTATGGCACCGGCGCACTGCGCATCAGCGAGGATAACCGTCCGGTTCGCATGGGTGGCGTACAGTACACTATAAAAGATGGCATCATTTTCGATGCACGGCAGCTTTTGGCCGATGTTCGGGAGATGGTAAAGCTGGAAAAAGAGCGGTTGAATTATGAAATCTATCTTCCCGGCACAAAACAGGTGGATTAAGTTTAACGCAAATCTCTGAATACAGCTTAAGTGCGTTCCTGGTTTGCCTGACGAAAGAGTCCGTCAGGCAAGCGCATGGGTTATCAATTTTATCTGCGTCTGATCGTGAGCTGTCCGAAAATCTTAGCTTTCGATCTGTAGCGCTTTTACTTCTTCAGCTTTATTCTTTTCGTTTGTGCTCATTTCCTGCAGTAAACGCACAGAATCGTTAAGCCCCATAGCTTTAGCAATCTCAGATACAGCCATATAGGCGTCTTCTTTGTGCTTATTGATTTTAATCAAAGATTCTACAATTTGGGTATCGCGAACACCATGACGAGTATTTTTCATACCCTGCTCAGATTCGCTAAGCAGGCTGTCTGTTTGGGCATCTTTTAGCGATTCGGGGTGAATACGCACAGTTTTGAATACGCTTTCCAGACTTATTACATGTCCTTTAATCTGCTTATGATATGCGCGGAGCATATCGTTTAAAGGCTGTGAAGTTGTGGATTCCATCATTGTTGGCACAAAGCGGAGGAGAGCTTTTTCTGCATAAAGCATATTGCGAAGCTGAATTTCGTAAGCAGAAATCTGATCTGCTGCTATTCTTTCCTTACTGCCTGCTTCGAATCTGGAGGAGTCGGGGAGATTTTTTTGTACCATCATGATAATGTTCCTGAAATAAATTGTTATTGGGTCTCCCGGTCTGCAGAGCTTTGTAATAAGATACGCAAAGTAAGGATGGAGTTATGCGCTTATTTTTGCTTCGGGGATAAATATGACGAATAATCACGGGGATAACTTTCTAAACAGGTAAAATGAAAAGCCAGGAATACCATCTTAAACTTGTGCGAAGAAACTTGCTCCCAGCTTGTAACTAATGTTTATGCAATAGATATGATATCCCTGACGGGGCCACGAAATGTTAGATTATAATCAGGTTAAGATGTCAAAAACGTTGATGAATTGAGCATTAATCCCGCGGCGACAAGTCTAATTAGGGGAAACTGCCGTTTAATTTAATAAATGGATCAGCAGAAGTCGGTGTCGATCGCCAATATAGCTTAACTACAAGTGAATAATTCGAAATAGATTTAGCAGAGAATTTTTCATGAAATCCACATGCTAATAGTTCCTAAAAATGCTATGTTGTGGCTATTTTCAGTAGAAATAATCACTACTTATCCAGGAAAATTCAGTCGTGAGTTATAGCGGAAAAACAGATCCCATCTTCTTTAAACTACACAAAAGCTGTATTACGGCTCTTAATCGACAGGGTGTATTTTGTGTTGAGCAATTGTTCGGTTTCGAAAGAAAAGACTTGCTTGCGCTTAAAGGCATTGGCCATACAAAAGCCGATGAAATTATTGATTTACTTCATGAACTTCCATTCGATTACATGAGTAAGGGGCTGCCCGCCAATCCGCAAAATTATCCATACCACGGGGTTTCTGAAAAAGTCGCGAATGAATTGAGAATGATAGATTTCAAAAGCCGTGAAGAATTTATCAACAGAGGCATTAACTATTTCATTGGCAATAAGGTGGAATCAGTTGTCCCTGAAAACAAAGAGGAAACCATTTACAGAGCCAAAGTCCGGGGAACCAAGCTCTATAATGTAATCTTAAGCCTGCATCCTGAGCGAAAGAAAAGTAAATGTAATTGCCCGTATGCAAAGGGCTGGAATAGCTATAACCGCTTCACCTGCAAGCATGTTGTAGCAGCATTATTAGAGCTTGCCTACAGACAGCGTACCGAGCATTTTACTAATGTTGGCACGGAGTCTTCGACCTACCGCAGGCTGTCTTACATGCTTAAAGGTAATTCAAGAAAACATCCCAAAAGTACAGGTAGTAAAATTGTTTACCTACTAACCTACAGCGACAATAGCTGGGATTTATATCCGAATTCAATCTATAAAAAGGTGAATAGCCAACTTGATGAATTTCAAATGTACCGCATGTATGGGTATACTTCCCCCTGGCAGGAGCTGAAGCCCCAAAATTCCACTGATAAAATTATTGTCAATTATCTTAGATCTGTGTACGAATCGCAAATGGATCCTTATGCAATGAGTGGTTCAACCAATAAACGAATTGGGGACTTTGCCGATATATTCGAATTGTTGAGGGGTGAAAAGCTAAAGCTCAAGCATGAATCCGACAGCAGAACAGAAGTTTATGTCTCTCCTCGAAAGTATCGACTTAGCATGAATTTAATGCGGTTTAGTTCGGCTCTAAAGAATGAAAAACCACATACACATAAAGGTATTGAGCTCACTTTTTCCATTATTAGCGATAACGATAGAGATAGAGATAGAGATAGCGAAACCATACCCATATCCGAATGTCAGCTTATAAGTGATGAACCTTGCTGGGTATATCATAATGGAGAAGTACTGGAGATCGGGAAAAGCAACCTGCTTGCAAACATTATGCATGCATCAGAGTCTGAAAAGATTACCATTACAGAAGAGGATTTATCTCCTTTTTTTCAGGATTTATTCCCCGATTTGATCAAGAGTAATCTTGAACTAAGTTTTGAAGATGAATTAGTTGAGGAGATAAACATACAGCCTGTTCCGCGCCTCTACCTGAGAGAATCCGGGCAGGAATTATTCATTTCCCTAAAATTCGGATATGACGTTCTGGAGATCGAAGAAAATCTTCAAAGTAAGTTCATTTTTGCTTTAGCAGAACAAAACGGATCAACAGCCGATGAAATTAGGATAAACAGGAGTGTTAGGGACTTCGAGGCCGAACGTTTATGGCTCGCAAAATTGCAGGATGCCAACCTCACCAGAGAGCCGTCTAGCGGTGATTTTACGCCCACTTTTAATGCTTTACAATGGGTGATAGATCAGCTGCCGCAATTAGCCAAAGCCGGATTTGAGATTTATGGAGAAGATGATTTAAAAAGGTTTTCGCGCCCCCGGAAAATGACATCCAAATCTTTCCGGATTAGTAGTGGTGAAAACTGGTTCGAAATGGATGGAAAACTCGATTTTGAAGGTCATGAAATAAACCTTAAGGATATTCAGGATGTGCTTGTACCCGGCACCTCTTATATAAAACTTTCCGGAAATCGCACCGGCGAAGTTCCGGAATTGTGGCTAAATAAGCTGAAAAAGATTTTGCACCTCACCGATACTGATAAGGATACGACCCGTATCCCGAAAATTATGGCTAATCAGCTTGAGGATCTGCTCGAGGATGCCAACTCGCTGGATGTGGATGATGAATTCAGCAGCTATGTGAAACGACTTAAATCTTTTGACAGAATTGAAGAAGCGAATTCGCCCAAAGAATTTAAGGGGGAGCTGCGCCCCTATCAAAAAGCGGGTTTATCCTGGCTTAATTTTCTTCGCGAATATAACTTTGGCGGCATTCTGGCCGATGACATGGGCCTCGGGAAAACGGTTCAGGTTCTGGCTTTCATCCAAAAAATTGCTGAAGACTCCGGTGATACCCCCAAGTGCCTCATTGTTGCACCACGCTCAGTAATTCAAAACTGGCAAGCAGAGGCCACAACCTTTGCGCCGGAGCTTAACGTCTATATTCATCACGGGCCCGATAGGTCAACAAATGCAGATGAATGGCCGGAAGCTTCGCTCATCATTACCACGTACAGCACGTTGCGAATCGATATAGCTACATTTAAAGAAATTACTTTCGATATTGCCGTACTCGATGAATCGCACAGCATGCGAAACCCTGTAAGCCAAACATTTAAAAGCATCCGGCTTATTCAAGCCAAATTTCGCCTGTGCCTTACAGGTACTCCGGTACAGAATACCGTTATGGATTTGTGGACGCAGTTTCATTTTTTGAATCCAGGTCTGATTGGCAATCAAACCCACTTTTTGAATAAGTGGGTAAAACCGATAGAAAAATATGACAATAAAGATGCCGGAGAAATGCTCCAAAAAATGGTGGCTCCGTTTATTCTGAGACGTACCAAAAAGAACGTTGCCAAAGATCTGCCCTCGCTTACTTCCTCGATTGTGCACTGCCCTATGGAACCTTCACAAAAGAAAGTGTATGAAAAACACCGAAAAGTCTATTACGATCTCATCAATAAAAAAATTGATGATCAAGGATTGCGGGAATCCCGATTTGCTGTACTTGAAGGTCTAACCCGTTTGCGACAGATTTGCTGCTCGCCACAGCTTATTAAAGCAGCGGCAAAAGATGCAGCAAAAGTAAATCGTTTTCTTGAGCTGGCAGAAGAGCTGATTAGTGAAGGACACCGGGCGCTGGTTTTTTCGCAGTTTGTTCAGTTTTTGAAAATTCTTGAACATGAAATCAAAAAAAGAAAATGGAGTTATGAATATCTGGATGGCAAAACACAGGACAGGCAGGAACGGGTAGACCGTTTTCAGAAAGATTCTACGGCAAAACTTTTTCTTATTAGTCTTAAAGCCGGCGGAGAAGGGCTAAATCTTACCGCTGCCGACTATGTATTTATCATGGATCCCTGGTGGAATCCCGCGGCAGAGCGGCAGGCTATGGATCGCACCCATAGAATCGGACAGACCGAAAATGTGTTTGTATACCGGATGGTTTGCCCCGATACGGTGGAAGAAAAGATTCTGAAACTGCAGGATCGTAAACAGAAACTCTCCGAACAGTTAATAACTCCGGAAGCCGGAATATTTAAGGAGCTAAACCGCGAAGAACTATTGGGACTTTTCGAGTGAGAAGAAGTTAGTAAGTATCGGCTAATTCGCCCGACTGTAAACGTGTTGAGTTCACTCTACGAAGCTCGATTTCCAACAGTGCCGTCAGGCACGACCGATATTGTAACCCCGGATGAAGGACTCCGCGAAGCAGTCCGCAATCGGAGGAGGTCGGGAGACTAGCTGTGGCTTGTTAATTAGCCGGATAAAAATAGACCCAAGACGGAGGACCGGAGGACAGAAATCAGAAATCAGCGGACAGAAGTCAGTTACATTGCCCGCAAATTCGATGCGCATCAAAATGCAAATTTACGCTTAGAAGCTCGATTCGAAACAGTGCCGCCAGGCACGACCAATATTGTAACCCCGGATGGAGGACTCCGCGAAGCAGTCCGGAATCCGGG
>JAIULZ010000030.1 GCA_022565805.1 Balneolales bacterium | reverse complement strand
GTTAAACAAGTTGATTTGTAGCCACTACACGGTCTTTTTGCGGAAGTTAAGTTAATTGAAGACCCTATCCTCTCCTGTCGATTGATTGCTTTATTGGGCAGGCTGGCTGAATAAAAAAAGCCATCTGAAAGCGTAAGTGCATATCAGATGGCTTTAAGAGCGGAGAGAAAGGGATTCGAACCCTTGGTACCCGGTTAGGGCACACTCGCTTTCCAGGCGAGCCCATTCGACCGCTCTGGCATCTCTCCTACTTTTCTGCCTTGTTTTTTTTGGCAGACACATAAGATAATTGTTTCAGTACCCGATATCAACACCCATATCTATAAGTAGTCATTTATTTTCTGAGGTCTGTCTGTTTAATTTTTATCGTGCAGAATTGGTTGGCTATGCACTTAAAAAATGAATCGATGAACGGAATAGCTGCCTACTTGCTCACCTTCGTATAAGGCTGGTATAAACTGCCAAAGCGCTGCTGCTCGCATGCTTGCTTCCATAATGCCAAAACCAATGGCATCAACAGATTCACGCCTTTCATCTGGAAAAATTTTAACTATATCTGTAATGGTAACGTCAGCTACGGATCCATCTGGCATAACCAATAAGTTTACTGTAACCTCTACTCTGTAGTCAAGGTCTCTAGCTTCTGCCGGTGTTACTGCTTCCACAATTCTTCTTACTCGTGGGGTTCTGTCGGGCTGCTCAACTATTCGTACCGCATTACTAATATCTTTAACTTCAGGGATCAGATCTTCCCCAAAATCTTTACTTAAACCGGCAAAATCCCAATCAATTTCATCTTCAATGACGTTATCATCTGGAATTTCTGAGGGGATGAATGGTCTTGCAGGAGCTATACTGCGAGCTGTATGTGTTGTGGCTACCGGAGTTTCAAGCAACAGCGCCTCTGCAGATGTCTCCTGATGAGATACGGAACTGGATAATTCATCGATAGGCCAAAGCTTAAAAATACAATTCATCAGTATTAAAACTACGCAAATAGCCCCCATCACTTTATGGCGATATAAAATGGATTCTGTAAAGCTATTAAGGGAATGCATAGCCAGAAAACGCAGCTATTAGGCAGGTGTTATGTATTTTTATTATCAAGACTCTGCAATCTGTCAGACTCTTGCTTAATCACATTAAATACATGGTTTGTTAGTTCATCTACAGAGCTAAAGTTTTCCGGGCTAATGGGCTCGAGGACCGAAACATATAAATTACCGGTCAGATTCATTACCCATGTGTCGGGTTTCATGCATTTATAAGTTCCTTCAATAACGATTGGTTGTATGTCGAACTTGTTATCAAAGGAGGAGTAAAATGCGCCTTTCTTAAAAGGTTTTAACTTACCCTCCCGGGATCTCGTTCCTTCTGGAAATATCATGACACTTGTTCCGCATTCTATAGGTGCATTCATCGCAAGTAGTGATTTAGCAGCGCCTTTAGCGCCCCTGTCTACAGAAATGTGTCCGGCTAACGACATAATCCAGCCTACGATAGGTATTTTAAAAAGCTCTTTTTTTGATATCCATTTCATGTTTGTGGGCAGAGTGGCCAACAAGGGCATGTCAAGAAAACTTTGATGATTTGCGACCCGGATATACCCCGGTACCCTGTTATCAAGTTTTTCTAGTCCGAAATAGTGTTTCTTCCAAAATGGATTACACACAATAATAGACTTGCCGAAAAACATCATCACTGCGTTTGGGTAGCGGTTAAATTTATCGAATGGAAATGTAAAAATGCGAACAACTAATCCAGTTAAAAAAGACAAAACAAATGAAAAGCCGTAGATTACCCATAGTATTGCGCTTAGCAAATGATTCATGTATACGTATTTAGTTAAGGTCGTTTATGAATGCTTTCGACTGCGGCAGAGATTCTGCCACGATTACGATTAAGCAAGATAGATGATTCTTGCGCAGAAAGACCGGTTAGACCCATCAATATAGCCGTTTTTACGTGCCCATTACACTCTTTTAAAGCAGAAACCGCCTGCGCATATGATAAACCTGTAATATCCATTACTACGCGACGAGCTCTTTCTACCAATTTTTTATTACTCAACTGCAGATCAACCATAATATTCCCATATGTTTTACCCAGCAGTATCATGCTACCCGTCGTTAGCATGTTACAGACCATTTTCTGAGCGGTACCACTTTTGAGCCTTGTGCTGCCTGCAATAACCTCCGGTCCAACAGGAATATCAATTATAATATCTGCATTCATTTCATGTGGTAGCTGCGATGCCGGTACACAGCATATAAGTATTGTTCTACAGACAATTGATGATGCTTTGTGTAATGCTCCTGCAACATAAGGTGTTCTGCCGCTTGCAGCCAAACCACATACCACATCATTATGATTAATACTAATGGTATCAAGATCCTGAGCGCCGGCCTCCGGATTGTCTTCCGCACCTTCAACAGCCTGAAATACTGCGCTTTTGCCTCCGGCAATTAAAGCGGTAACCATATCGGGAGAAACACCAAAAGTTGGCGGGCATTCAGAAGCATCTGTTATAGCAATTCGCCCACTAGTGCCTGCTCCACAGTAGATTAGGCGACCACCGTTTCGGAATGATGAGGTGATTACATCGATAGCTTCAGCAATTTCTTTTTCTTTTTTCTGAACATATCCCGCTACTTTAGCATCCTCAGCATTCATTAACCGAACCATTTCAAGGGTATTTACCTGATCAATTCTGCTGGTCGACAAATTTATTTGCTCGGTATCAAGGGCTTTTAGCTGCTCAAAAAGAGAGTTCATATTTTTATATAAAAAGAAAATCTTTGCCGTTGCTCTGTGAAGATCTTCTGGTTTCCGGGAGGGGCAATTCTGAGAAAATTAAAGTAAGTCATAAGAATATGTACCATTTGCATACAGTTTCTTCTAAAAAATTACTCTTTCGGATTCATCGAACTCTTTTTGTCCACCAAAGTGATCCATTAGCGTTAGAGCCATGTCCATTACTTTCGCTTTTAGCAAGATCCATATGCGATTTACTACTATTCGCAGCGATTAAAGCTGCGGCAAGAATTGCAGCAGAATCAATATTATCATCCCCATTTTCCTGAATAAGCTGCGCAGGCTTATAATATTGGCCAATAAAGTGAGTGTCATAATTACCTGATTGAAAAACGGGATGTTTCATGGTAAAATGGCAAAATGGGATTGTTGTTTTACAACCGTCAACCTCAAACTCTTCGAGCGCTGTTTTCATTCTTCTTATAGCCTGATCACGGTCTTTACCATAGGTAATTAGTTTTGCAAGAAGCGGGTCATAATTGATTGAAACTGTACGGTTCGATTCGATGCCTTCATCTACGCGCACGCCAATACCTGAAGGAGGCGAAAAGCGTTTTAGATAGCCTGTACTTGGCATAAAATTTTCCGCTGGGTCTTCAGCACAAATACGGCATTCTATAGCGTGGCCTTTAATAAATAGATCGTCCTGACTAATCTCGAGTTTTTTACCTTCAGCCACCTTGATTTGAAGCTCTACGAGATCGTAACCTGTAATTGATTCGGTAACGGGATGTTCAACCTGCAGGCGTGTATTCATTTCCAGAAAATAAAAATTACGGTGTTTGTCGGCCAGAAACTCTACAGTACCTGCGCCGGTATACCCGCAACTTTTCGCTACTTTTACAGCTACAGCGGCCATATCTTGCCGCATTGTATTATCTAAAAAAGGACTAGGAGCTTCTTCTACTACTTTTTGATGCCTTCGCTGTACGGAACATTCCCGGTCGAAGAAATGCAGCACATTTCCGTGAGTGTCTGCCATAATTTGAAACTCAATATGACGAGGATTTTCCAGGTATTTTTCTACATAAACCCTGTCGTCACCAAACGCGCTCATGGCCTCAGATTTAGCGGTACGAATAGAAGAGGTGAAATCTTCCTTACGATGAACAATGCGCATTCCTTTACCCCCTCCGCCGGCAGCCGCTTTAATCATAACAGGATAGCCAATTCTTTCTGCTACACTTTCGGCTTCGGCTATATCCTTTAAAGCAGAAGCTGTTCCGGGTGGAAGCGGTACACCGTGTTTTTCCATAAGCTCCCGAGCCTTGGTTTTATCTCCCATTGCTTCAATAGCTTCGGGCGACGGACCTATAAAAATTATACCTTCTTCCCTGCATCTTTTTGCAAATGATGCGTTTTCACTCAAGAAGCCGTAACCAGGATGAATGGCATCTGCCCCCGTTTTTTTAGCAGCACCTATAATTTTATCTGTTACAAGATAGCTGGCTGATGAGGCGGCCTCACCAATATGTACAGCCTCGTCTGCCAAAAGTACGTGTGGCATTGAAGAATCTGGTTCGGAATAGACCGCTACCGTTTTTATACCCAGGTGTTTGCAGCTACGGATTACCCGAACAGCTATTTCTCCCCTGTTAGCGATTAATACTTTAGAAATATCTGGCATAATAATTGAAAATCATGAATACAGTACAACACTAATAAATGAAATAGCTTTGCAACAAGCTCTACGTAATATCAAAAAAGAGATGGCTCTGAAAAACCATTTCTTTGCTTTGGCTGTCTTCTTCCTCAAACCAAAGCAGAGTCTTCGACTTTGAAGCGTAGAAGACTCTGATTCTATTTTTGATCGGGCGTCGAAGAGACAACCCGGAGAAGGTTACTCAAAGCCTTCAAAAGCTAAAATAAAGGCTATCGGAAAGAATTTAAAAATAAAAGTTAACTGCCATTCTAGTTATAAAACAATCTAGGGCACATGTTTAGCAAGCATTAGAGAAAAAGTTTCCTCACAAAAAGTCGTTTCATCACCCCAAACATCTAAATCGTGATAAATAGATTTATGATTTAAAAAATCACTAATGCTCTCGGCCTGAAATTTATTAGGATCCTGTTTATGTGAAACAATCCTGATATCGGTTGCAGTAAGTTCCTTTAAAATAGATTCTTCATTAAGATGAGGAAGGTACTCGACGGGGTTATTGTAGTAATAATCTACAGATTCTGCGCCGTTAAAGCCCGGGCGCATATCATATAAGCCTGAAATTGAAATTAATTTGCCCACTTTCTCAGGAAATCGAAACACAAGATTTGCAGCCACATATGCAAATCTGCCAACACCAGCTAAAATGATGAAGTTATTGCTGTAATCCTTTACAAGTCGGGGAATTAGTTCATCGGTTATAAAAGATTCAACATGTAGATACTGTACTAGCCTTGATTCCGGTTTAACGGTAGTATCGAAAATAGGACTAACTAATTCTGCTGGTACTATTATAAGTACATTATGGTCTTCTTTAATTTGATAGGCAAGCTTCTCGGCAAGCAAGGCTTCATTTTTAATATACTCGGTATCGGCCAAAATAATTACGGGTGTTCCAGCATTGCCGGCAACACGAACAGTAACTTTACTACCCAAACTCGGGCTTTGCCAGTTAATAGACTCAAATTTCATTGTAATTACCTGCTTTAATGTGGTGGAAGGATTGAATATTAATGTTTAAAGGGATTTTCAAAAGACCCTTACAAATCCCTTTTGTTTGCCCTATATAGTCTGAAAAGGCATAATTCTATAGTGCTGTTTTTGTTAATTTCCAATTGTGATAGTGCTTATTTAATACAAAGTATACTTATAGTACCCTCAAATGGTAAGCTCTGGCCTCCGTTTATTCAAATAAAGTACGTCATTTTTTAGGCAAGGCTGTAAGAACCTATTTGATCAGTATTATAACAAGTTCTTTTGATAGCAGCCCCTATCAACAGATATCAGGCTTGTTTTAAAAGTTTATTCGATTGGTCTATCTGAAATATACTTCAAAAGCCTTCCTTATAAAACAAAAAAGCGCTTTTATGCATATTTAATCATAAAAGCGCTTTAACAATAAAATTGATAGTTAAACCCGGTTAGCCCACCATACTTTGGGGATCATAGATAGCTTTTCGGTGGTTGTAAGATAGGCTCTTTGAGTAAAAACGTCGTAATTGTTATTACGAATTCGTGTTAGAATTTTACTGTAATTAACCCTAGCCATGGCAACAGGATACCTGCTATCACGTGAAAGTAGTGGTATACCTAAATCGGCGTCCTCGTAATAATGCTCGGCACGTTTAATCTGAAACTCCATGAAAGAAATAAATTTATCATCAATTTTGTGGCTGAATAAATCTTCTTCTGATATTCCAAATTCCGCAAGTTCATTTTGTGGCAGATAAATTCGATTTCGCGTTAGGTCTTCTCCAATATCTCGCAGGATGTTGGTGAGCTGCATTCCAATACCAAGACTTATTGCATGAGTCAAGGCTTTTTTATCAGAATAGCCAAAAATTTCGCTTACCATTAAACCCACAACAGATGCAACTTTATAGCTATAATCATAAAGTTCATCAAAGTTTGCATAACGGGACTTGGTTAAATCCATAGAAACCCCTTCCATAAGCTCAAGCGGATACTTAATTGGTATGTGGTAGGTGCGAAGAACATCGGATAAGGCATACAGTATTGGATGCTCGATAGTCTCTCCGTTGTAGGTGCAAACCAACATTTCTTTTAATTCATCGAGTTTTGCCTGAATCTCTGTAATGCTTAATTCTTTATTTAAAATTAAATCTTCGGCTTCGTCTACTAAGTCATCAATGAAGCGACACAGAGCATATACAGCAAAAATGGAGCGTTGCTTTTTGTTTGGCAATAACCTTGTTGCCAAATAGAAAGTTTTTGCATATTCCCTGGTTATTTTCCTGCAATGGGTATAAGCTTGCCTTAACCCTACTGTGGGTACTTCATCAATAACTGATTTATGAAAAGAGGTTTTTTCATAAACAGGTCTGAATAAAGTGTAAGGTAGTTTTAGTATAGTATTCATGTTCGGGCGGATGTGGGCTGATAATTTCTTCTTTTAATCCAAATCGAGATGACTGCGTTCCTGAAAGCGGATCAAAAAGATATTTCCTAACACTTTAATGAAGAACAGACATCGAAGATTACAAAATTCTTCTTCTGTAATCTTGGTGCTTCCTACTGGTGTGACAATAGACCCATTTTGTCGTTTACGAAAAAAAAGTAATACTGTAGAGTTAAGGATTTGAAGCAAAATTTCGTGCTCGTGAAGATGACTTGAACCTATATAAATCAATGATAAAAATTCTTATAATTTTATCATTCATCATTGATTTTCTTATTTACTAAACAGAATGTGGGATAACGAATAAATTTAATAATGGTGCTAAGCCTGATATAGAAAATAATCCTTTTGGAAACGGATTGATAACACTTAATATAAGATAACGTCATCTAATAAAAATTGTTTTAAGGAAGTATATTAGAGAACAAATTATACCAGAGCCAATGATATTACTTTCTATTGGAAAACATCTCAAATGTCTGTGTTATTAAGGCAAAATGTCTTTTTTTTGTTAAAAAATAATTATTTTAAGCCGAATTTATTAAGCCTATGAAAAGTTGATTTGTAGTTATTTTTAAATTTCAATTTAGGATAGACGTTTTGCAAAATCCTCAAACTATTAATATTAAATGATATACAAACACTTTTTTGCAGCCATTTTTTTTAACTTCTAAAATCAGGTATTCACAGCAAATTCACTTAGTGTTTGTATCGTTCTCGCTTGCATTCCCGGTTTATTTGATTACAAGTTGTGTATTTAGCGTCAGTATTGCTCTGCTAATTCATATTTCTTGTGTTTTAATGCTATATTGAGTAGTCTTTTGTAAACCATTGTACCTAAAATATGACCTGCATTCGACTGGTATTATTTGGTTTGGGCATGGCATATTTTAAGAGCTAGTTGAGCGTGCTTATCTTTCTTCAAAAGAAATTTAAATTACCTGTTAATTTTACTGCTACTAATTTTTAGACTTTTATTTGTGATATCTGATTAACAATATACCCTCTTGTTTGATATCGACAATGAGGTATTAAAGAATAGGATACAGTAAATAAAGAAGAGCGCTTGAGCCGGTATGTTTTATTAGGCTGCTTTAATTTTGCTAAAATTTATAGCCCTTGAATGAAACAAGGCTTATAAAAAAAATTTGTTTGTTTTCTTCATATTCGACAATGTATCAAAAAATATGAGTTAAGCTTAGTTACCCTTATTTATATTCTTAAATTTAAATCATTTAAGACGCTGTCGTATGA
Organism: Balneolales bacterium; assembly: GCA_022565805.1. Taxonomy (GTDB): domain Bacteria; phylum Bacteroidota; class Rhodothermia; order Balneolales; family Cyclonatronaceae; genus Cyclonatronum. The sequence goes on along the minus strand of JAIULZ010000030.1, from coordinate 27,564 downwards.
GTCGGTTTTTCAATGCTTTATGAACACTTTTATGAATAGACATGCAGCTTACACGCAACATTATATTTTAAGAGGATAATTTAATAGGTGGTTTTTTGGTGACTAAGCACTTGCCGTAACGGCTTTTGAAGTTTGTGGTTTTAAACAGATTATTCATAACATAAAGATACCAAAGGTTATGCTTCTAATGTTTTATATTGAATAAGATCCCAAAATATTATATACCCTCTGCAAATAATTTTTAATTTTAACGTTTTTATTAAAAACAATTATTTATGGGAAAGAAAATAACCATTTATGATGTAGCAAAAGAAGCTGGTGTAGCAATCTCTACTGTTTCGCGTGTTCTAAATGAATCTCCTTACGTATCTGATGAAACCAAAACTAAAGTACAAGCGGCTATAGCCAAACTGGATTTTTATCCACAGGTAAATGCCCGAATGCTTGCTAAGCGACAGCCTCAGATTATCGCTGTTGCGGTTCCCACATTTACAACCCCCTTCTTTAATGAAGTTCTTAAAGGTGTAAAGGATGAAATTAACAAACATGATCTTGACTTCATCATTTATAACACAGGATCAGAAAATCCTGAGAAGCAGTTCAGACGATTTGTAGACCGTGGTATTCCCGACGGACTCGTAATATTTTCAATAGATATAACTGAAGATGTTCACAAGCGGTTAAAGGATTATGACATCCCTGTTATTTTAGTGGGCGCTAACCACCCCTCCTACGATTATTTTTACTGGGATAATTACAAAGGCGGCTATAAAGCTGGCAGGCATCTTGTTGATATGGGGTATAAAAAAGTAGCCTTAATTCGCTCGCATAGTAAATCTGAAATCTCCGATGAGAGAGAACGTGGTTTTAGAGAGGCTTTGGCCGAGTCCGGTATTGATTTAGATGATTTGATGCTTGTTACCGGTATTACCAGAAAGCATGCCGGTTTTTCCGAAGAAGCTGGCTACGAAGCGGTAAAAATACTTAAGGAGCGCGGTTCTTTTCCCGATGCAATATTTTGCTCTAACGATGCACAGGCTATTGGCGCTATTCATGCTATTAACGAGCTTGGGTTACGAATTCCTGAAGATGTTGGAATTGTAGGATACGATAATATCAAAATTTCAAAATATCTCGATCTCACTACAATAGATCAGGCTATGTACGATGTTGGAATTCGGGCTATACAGCGTCTTTCTGAGCGATATAAAGACAAAAATCTCCAGCCTAAGCATACTATTATAGAACCTGAGCTAATTCCACGTAAATCGACGAGACGAACATCATAGAAATGAATTCTGAGTTTTTTTCTCAAGCTTTAAAGATGACTAGTGCTCCAGGCTGGAATCAACCCTATCGTGGTAAAGTTCGGGATGTTTACGATCTAAACAACGGAAAACTGGCTATAGTGGTAACTGACCGCATTTCATCTTTTGATCATATTTTACCAGAAGCTATACCTTTTAAAGGGCAGGTTCTCAATCGTATTGCCGCTTTTTCGATGCAACAAGTAGAAGATATTATTTCTACTCATCTAATTGATATTCCGCATCCTAATATTACCATAGCCAGAAAATGCACCCCTCTCAAGGTAGAAGTTGTCGTTAGGGGTTATTTGTGCGGACATGCGCTACGTGTTTATCGCAAAGGTGGCAGAGTGCTTTGTGGCGAGAAAATGCCAGAAGATATGAAGGCCTACCAGCCGTTTCCAGAACCCATCATTACACCTACGACTAAAGCTTCTGAAGGGCATGACGAAGACATTAGTCATGAACAAATTGTTTCGTTGGGTTTGGTAAATGCTAAACTATGGGATCAGATTTGCGGTATCTCACGCAAACTTTTTCAACGTGGTACCAAGATTGCCGCTAATCGGAACCTTATTTTGGCCGATACGAAGTATGAGTTCGGCATATTCGAGGATGAACTTTATCTTATTGACGAAATACATACACCTGATTCTTCCCGCTATTTTCTCAAAGACAGCTATGAAAAAGCAGTTGCTAAAGACGAGTCACCAACTCAGCTATCTAAGGAATTTGTTCGTGAATGGCTCATTAGCGAAGGATTTGCCGGCCGGAACGGTGATATAATGCCTGATATGTCGCAGTCTAAAGTAACCGAGATTTACCAGAAATACATAGAGCTTTACACTGCTTTAACGGGTGAAGAATTTACTCCGGTCTTTACACCCGATTTTGATACTGTGCTGGGTAAAATTCTTTCCAAATATTCTTCCGGCGAACATTTCAGTTAGTTTGCTTCTTTATCTTAATTAACGATATTTTTTCAAACTACTTTTTCTCCCCCCTCCTGCCTTGTTTCAATATTTAAATCTACGAACCTGAGATCTTGGGCTTTTATTTGCGATTGATATTAAATCAGCCCAATTTTCGTAATCTCGCTTCTTTTAATGTTTTATTCTAAAGGAGCTTGTATATCAATTCATTATATATGAATTATTTTTTCATTTCGAATTAAGATTTGTTACGGTATTTTTATCTTATCTCAAATAAACACGAATGTATATTTAACCATGTAGAAATTGGGTCTGCCCTCTAAATAGAATCAGCCTGTTAGTTTTGTATTAAATTTATCAATCTTTTCAATACAATTTGCATGTCTTACAACCTTGCAAAGACAATGCTGCTTGTTGCAGTCTTAATTGCGTATCCCCCTTTCCTTATAGATGCATCTGCAGAAGACCGGAATATTGAAGAAGTGCGCGAGAACATTATTTCGTTCAAAGAATCTATAGACGAAAACACAACCTTTGGTCTGGCGCTAAGCGGTGGAGGTGCCAAAGGTTTTGCACATTTAGGGGTAATAAAAGTGCTGGAAGAAGTTGGCATGCCCATAGATTATATTTCGGGTACAAGTATGGGAGCCCTTGTGGGTGGTCTATACGCTATGGGCTATAGTACAGAATACATCGAAAACCTCGCCAATAATATAAATTGGGACGATCTATTTACCGATGCTATTCGCCGCAGGCATATGCCTTTCGAAGAAAAAGAATGGGACAATCTTTACCTGGTAACCTTACCTATAATTGAAAGGTCAATTTCGTTGCCAGCCGGGGTAATCGCAGGTCAGAGAATAGAGTTGCTTCTAAATCAGCTGGCATGGCCATACCCCGGCCACCAAAATTTTCTCGATTTCCCGATTCCCTTTTTATGTATGGCAACAGATATTATTTCCGGCGAAGGTGTTATACTCGATGAAGGGAACATAGCACAGGCAATACGGGCAAGTATCTCGATCCCTAGTATTTTCCAGCCTAAAGAAATAAATGGAAGAAAACTCGTAGATGGCGGAGTTGTTCGAAATCTTCCGGTAGAGGAGCTTAAAGATTTAGGAGTAGATTTCATACTTGGTGTAAATGTAAGTGCTCCTTTAAAAGATGCGGATGAGCTTTTTAATATTGTAGATATTTTAGATCAGACAATTACCTTTCAAATTTCAGAAAGTATTAACCGTTCAAAGAAATTGGCTAATCTTGTTTTTGAAAGTGATGATATTTTCTCAGTTTCAATTACTGATTTCGAGGAGGCACAAAAACTTATCGATTTAGGTGAGGCTATGGCCAGAGAATATTACGATGAGCTAAAAAGTCTGGCCGATGCGTTCAATACTGCAAGATCTGCCCAACCCGTTTATCCGGTTATTCCGGAATTTGCCGAGGAGATTTTTATCACAGATATTGTGCTAAAAGGAGTTCAGGAAAGCTCAGAAACACAAGTTCGTTCAAAATTACTTATTCAGGAAAAATCTCATATCAATCTGCAGGATATAACCTTTGGAATAGAAAATATTTATGGGCTTCAGTTTTTTAGCCGGGTAACCTATTACCTCGAAAACGATACTGCCTCAGATGGTACGGAAGGATACCGATTAGTTCTTGACATTCAGGAAAGACAGCAGGATTTGTTTCGATTCGGTTTTTATTACGATAATTACAGGCTCGCTTCTATCCTGCTAAATACAACATTCAGAAATTTTTTGTATTCGAGCTCCATAACCCGCTTAAACGTGAAGCTTGGTGAAGAACCATTTGTTGACGTCCGTTTTTTTAATTATCTAAGTAGCGAATCGAATGCTGCGATAAGCCTTAGATTAAATTACAGTTTAAGCCAAATCGATCTGTTTAGCGAAAACGGCAATACTTTAGCACGCTATAATACAAATGCAATTTTTGCTGAAGGTATGTATATACCATTTACCAACAATCAAATGCTTGTTGGCTTTGGTTTACGACAGGAAGTTTTCGATATATCTGCCAGAGTGGGAGACTTCGATTTTCCGGGAGGCCGAACAACAGTGAGCCAGCTTTTAACCCGTTTTCAATTCGATAATCTGGACCGCAGAAATTTTACGCGGCGAGGTCATAAGCTTCATATTGAGGCATCTCAATCTATAGATTTATTCGATACATCAATCATCTTTTTCCAGTCTATGGTAGACTGGAGCGGATATTTTCAGCTTGATGACGACTTTACGATTATAGCGGGAGGTAAAATTGGCTACGCTACACAAGATGCTTTACCACTTCATAGGCAGTTCCATTTGGGCGGTTTTCCTGATTTTGCAGGATACAGGCTATACGAAATTGGCTCGAATAATATTCGCATGCTACGAGCCGGCGTGCAGTTCGAACCGGTAACTAACAGATATGTTGGATTACAGCTAAATGCAGCAAGCACCGAAGACATATACAAGCTCAATATAATAGACAGTCCTATTCGGTTTGGATGGGCCGCAAGTCTTGGAATAGATACACGAATAGCACCGGTTCAAATTGCAGTTTCGGGTAGTGTACGAAATTTCTTAATGCTCCAATATGGAGTTGGCGTAATGTTCTAACATCTAAATTGCTATAGCATACGCCCATTCACACGCATAAAAATGTAATTATATTAGCTTTTCATATTATTAAATTGAAGCGGTATTTCAACTTCGGCACCTCTTAAAAGCTGCATAACTTCCTGCAGATCATCAATCTTTTTTCCGGTAACCCGAACTTTATCATCATGTATAGCTGCCTGAACTTTAATTTTGGAGTCTTTAACCAGTTTAACTAGTTTTTTCGCATTATCGCGGTCAATCCCCTCATTTATTACAACTTGTTGCCTTAAGCCGCCATGCGAGGTGCCTTCGGGGTCGCCAAACTCAAGTGATTTAGGGCTGAGTTTTCGTTTAACAAAGTTCGCTACAAGCATTTCTTTTACAGCTTTCAGCTTCATACTGTCTTCGCAGGAAACATCAATCACTTTTGTTTTACGATTGAAATCTACTTCCGTTTTTGAGTCACGGAAATCGTATCGGGTACTTATTTCTTTCATTGTATTGTTTACTGCATTATCTGCTTCCTGCAGATCAATTTCATTTACAACATCGAATGATGGCATATTCTAGATTTATCGGTTTTTTAATTTGATTAATAGTAGGTTTTACAAAACCACTCTTTTTGCCCGTTTTCTGCCTTGGACTAAAAACAAAATCCATGATATAGATAGCCTATACTCTGGCGTGGATTACGAACAAAATAGAAGGTTTTTCAAAGCCTTCTGATACTATATCTATATATTAACAAAGCGATTTAATATACGAATATGCGCTATAGATTTTAAAACAGCTTTATAGGGAAAGATTTTTGACCTAAACTTGTTTAGTACAGTTTATTTTTTGCAGTACTAAAGAGATGTTAAGAAATTGCTTTGCATAGGCTTATTATACGTAAATACAAAGCTTCCCTTAATTTATTATAAAAAAACTAAATGGATTCTTTAACACATCTGGCACTTGGCGCTCTTATTGGTGAAGCTACTTTAGGCAAAAAAGCGGGAAGAAAAGCGATGCTTTGGGGTGCGGCTGCGGGCGTGGCACCCGATATAGATGTTTTCCTGGGTATGTTTATGGGTGATATTGATAAAATTATTTTTCATAGGGGTATAACGCATTCTTTTTTTCTTTTAACGCTCATTTCTCCTCTTTACGGCTGGATCGTTTCTCGTCTGGAGCGAAAAATTGACTACAACTGGAAGCAATGGGCTTTTATGATCTGGCTATCTCAGCTTGCTCATGTGCTTTTAGATAGCTTTACTTCGTATGGAACACAAATTTACCTTCCATTTTTAGCCGATGCGATTGCAATCAGCTCTATTTCCGTAATAGATCCGATCTTTTCGATTTCTTTGTTTATGGCAGTGGTCTATTTATTATTAAAATACAGCAAGGTTACTGTTCCAAAAAGAGCCCGAATTGCGTTTATTGCTATCCTCATTTCGTGCCTTTATTTATTTGCTACCTTAGTAAACAAGCTACAGGTAGAGCAGAAGTTTTTGAAGGCTTGGGAGGATAAACAGCTGGAAATTAGCCATTTTGAAATTAAACCAACCCTGTTTAACAATATTCTTTGGAGAGGGATTGGCCGCGTTGCTGATTCAGATTCCTATTTAGTGGGATACTACTCCATTGCCGATGGTCAAAGCAAAATTCGGTTTGAATGGGTCGATGGTCAGCATCATTTTCTTGATGATGTGGCTGAAAAACCGGCACTGAACAGGCTAAAGTGGGTAAGTCAGGGTTTTTATAAAATCACTCTGAATGATGATGGTTTTCTTGTGTTTAATGATCTCAGGTTTGGAAGAGTAGCCGAATTTTCTGATGAAATCGATAGCCCGTACGCTTTTTCCTACACAATGATAGCAAACATGGAAGAAAATGATTTCGATGTGGAGCGAATTAGACTTAGAATTGAGGGCGATCGTGAACGGGGTTCGTTCAGGAAGTTGTGGAACCGTATGTTTGGTCTTGAAAATTAGCTTATTTGAGCGGCATGATTGTAATCCTTTGAAGCTTATATTTTAGTTTGAAGGCTCAGTTATTTAGCATGATCACGGAATTTTTAAAGTTTGGTGATACGCTTGGAGCGCAATCTAAACTTAGTCCTCTATTTTAGCTCAAATTCATATAGCCCGCTGTCATTTCCATCATCTATGTCGCTACCTTCGAGAACACCATATTCACTTACATAGGATTTACTTCTCATAGGCTTTGTGCGAAGTTTTCGCACATATTCTTCTATAAGCTCTAATTTTTTGGCTCTGTTCCGGTCATCTTCCTCAAGCTGTAGTATTTTAAATCGTACTCTGTACCAGGCGTAAATTTCATCATCATCCATACCATTCCATTCCATATTGAAATGATCGTGTAATTGTGTTGATGGATCAGAAGTATCTTTTTTGTTGCGTATCCATTTTACGTGAGCCCAGCTGAGTACAAGGGCCACAGCAAGTAAACCAAATTCTATAACTGCTAAAGTAACCATAGGACGAAAATCGAAGTGAGTAGTACACCCTATATAACTATAAAACAGTTAATTACATTCGCATCATTTTATTTTTTATTAACTTAATGTTATGCAAAGCGTTAAGCTTTTATAATATCAGTTAGTACGAATCTGATGCCGTTTTTTATCGAAATTTCTTTTGTATATCGTCGAGAGGTATAAATACAACAGTTGGTCTGTTTAGCGGGTCCTTAAATGGTTGGTCGCATGCAAAAAGCTGATCTACAAGTGCCTCCATCTCCTGCTGACCCAATTTTTTACCTCTGGGTACGGCTGCATTGGATGCAAATGCAAGAACAAGCTTTTCTCTGTGAGTAAGCTTTACCGGTCCGGAATAATGTTGATATTGATGTAATATAGACTCCAATATTGGCTTTTCGTCGCCCATTTTAAGGTCGGCCGGCACTCCGGATATAAGAGCAGAATTTCCGCTTAACAGCTGGATATTAAATCCGATTTTTTTAAGCGTTGGTAATGCCTCAGTAAGAATTGCAAAATCAGAAGCAGAAAAATCTATTGTTTGTGGAAAAAGAAGCTGCTGCGTGCCCGGTAATTCGCCTTCTGTTGCGCCAATTGATTTTTCATATAAAATGCGCATATGGGCAAAATACTGGTCTACAATAAACATACCGGATCGCGTTTGCGAAATAATATATTGATCATGCAGCTGCCAGAATCCACTACCTCTGTCGAAATGTCTTTTTCCTGCTGGCTGTAGATTAAACTGAGGAATATTTTCGTTATCGTAATCGCCAGAGTTTTCCTCCCCGGTTGGCTCCTGCCCCATTCCGGATGCATAAAGCTTTTCCATCATAAGTTTACCATCCGGCATTCTGCGGGTGGCACCCATTTGTCTGTGATCAGTAAAAAACCTGTTTTGCTGATCCCGATACTCACGAGAACCGGAACTATTGCCGAATCCACCCTCAATGCTAAATCCTCCGGACGAAAAACCTGAAACGGAAGATCGCTTACCAATTTCATTGTCAGATTCCGTAAATCGGTCGAAATCGGGCACTTGAAAACGTTCGTTTAGCGCACGTTTAATTATAGATCTGGTAAACGTAGATATACTTCTTTCATCATCGAATTTTACTTCAAGCTTGCTGGGATGCACATTTACATCTAAACGTGAGGGATCTACCTCAAAAAATAATGCATAAAAAGGATACATATCTTTTCCTGTCCATACAGAATACTCATTTTGGATGATGTAATTTAGATGACGGTGCATAAATGGACGGCCATTTACAAAAAGAAACTGTTCTCCACGATTTTTTTTAGCCAGTTTAGGATCAATTAAATATCCTTTTAAAGTAACCACACTAGTCGACTCTTCTACTGGCAGTAAACTTGCGCGATATGGTTTACCGAAAATTGCGGTAATACGGTCGGCCAGACTACCGGAAGGAAGTTTATAAATAATTTCTTTTTCATCTAAGAGAGAAAAAGAAATTTCAGGATGAGCCAGGGCGGCTTGCTGCACAGCAATAATTATATGCCTTAACTCGGTGGCATCTGTTTTGAGAAAAGCTCTGCGTGCTGGTACATTGAAGAAGAGATTTCTAACCGCAATTGTTGTACCCTGCTCGCTCGCGGTTGGTTCTGGCGCACTTTCTTTACCGCCATGAATGGTAATTTCCCAACCTGAATCATCGTTTAATCTTCTGGTTTTTACATTAATCTGTGAAACTGATGCTATCGATGCCATAGCCTCCCCACGAAAACCAAGTGTTCGAATATTATAAAGGTCGTCTACCGAACGTATTTTCGACGTGGCGTGTCTCTGAAAGCATAAATGCAGGTCTTGCTTGCTCATACCGCAACCGTTATCAGTTACCTGTATAAGCGTTCTGCCCGCGTTTTTTATGGTTATATCGATTTGGTCTGCTCCCGAATCGATTGCATTATCGAGTAGCTCCTTCACAACCGAAGCCGGGCGATCTACAACTTCGCCAGCCGCAATTTTATTTGCTAATTCCGGCTCAAGTAAGTGAATTACTGTATCTGATGTTTCCAAAATGCGCTTTTATAAATTGAAGTAAGAAAAAGATTGATTATGTATATTTAAGGTCATCAATAGGTTTAGTAAAAGCACCAGAAAAATTGATTGTACAGCACTTAGAAATCTCTTTTTGCTATACTGTTTGCAGAGTAATGAAAATGCCATTCTTTTTCATGCTCTATAAGTTTAATCAAAAATGTACGTTTTCGAACTGCAGACATCACGTGGTATCTTTTTTCTTCCACTTGTCGACGTATCTAAAATCTTAATAAGGCATACATACGTCTCCTTAGTTCTTGAAACATTTCTTATTCTAAAAGAATAAATATAGCATCAGAAAAAAGTAAATATTCAGTGAGAATCAGAACTGATATGAGTTGGAAGAATTTAAAGCTGCAAAAAGATATAGAATAAGCCAAATAGCAGAGCTGCATAAAGTAAGATGGAGCGACCTTGCCCACGACTTGTTTTCTTTTCAAAGTGAATTTGGGCTTTTATCTTTTTCGATTTTTCTTTACTTGGATCGTAATACCTTGGTTGATAGTCAAATCGTTTAAATTTTCTTCTCTTTCCGGTAATTGGATTAAGCATCTTTCTATCTATTTATTTCCTGTAGAATTTATTCTTAATAAACGTTACAAAACCGCTAATTCACTCATATTTCTGGTATTTCTTTTTGGGGTTATGGCAAAAATATGATTCAGTTTCTGTTTTGATTCTACTGCATTTAAGCGATTCTGTATTTCATACTAGTTTAAAGATAACAATTGTCTAATTATCAAAATGGTATGATATAATTTACAGCTTTCCCGCGATCATCAACAATAACGTGTTACTGACCAAAAACAATCCAAATCAATTTCTGCATTGTAATAGAGGCAAAAGAGTGGTTTTGCAACGCCTCACATTAATGAAAAATTCAGATTATAACAGGTGTCAGAAGTCCCTTCATCAATAACTACAACTATATTTTAATGATTTCTGATATTTCTGTAAACGGAATTTGTTGTTAAGATAAAAATGTAATCTCTAAGCACAACCAAGTCTTTAAGGATATCCGATTCTGGAATTGAGTGATTAAAAACCTGCTCTACCCTTCCCGAAAAATTGAGCTGATAAATTTGGTTCTGACTAAGAGCCCACAGGCGATTTGAATGAACAAAAGTGGCCTTTATACCAGTTAGTCCACCTGCAAAACCAGAGTAAGATCCATTTGAGCTAATAAAATGAAGAACTCCTCTTCGCTCTTCAAGAAGAAAAAGCTGATCCTCGAAGGCTGAAATTCCGGATAGCGGCAGTTCTATATCCATAATCCCAAGCGAAAAAGCATTTCGTAGCCTGGTATTTTGATCAAACCGAAGTATATGGTCGGAATTTTGATCGTAGACAAATATATCGCCAAAAGCATTTAGAGCAAGAGCTTTGGGAAGAAAGAAAGTTTCGTTAATTCCGGGAAATCCGGAATGTGGCCTAAATGTACTAACCTGACTTAAATGTCTTTCTAAAATAACAACCCTGTTGTTTTGAGTATCTGCCACAAATATTTGCATACCTGCGCCAATACCTAAATCTGATGGAGAATCGAAGCGACCGTTACCGCTCCCTCTAGCTCCTGCAGAATCTGTTCTGACACCAGATCGGGTAAGTTTCAGAATACGATGCCGGCCTTCTTCAAGCACAAGCAACCGGTCTTCGGCCATCAGAAATTCTATTGATGATGCATTTCTCAGATCGGTTGTAATCTTTGAAAACTCCAGAGCCTGTGGCTCAAATCTGTCTGTTACCTGCGCCTTAATGCCTTCAGTCGAAAAAAAAATCAGAAAGCTAAATAAGCCAATAAGTCGCAAGAAAAGGATCATACTAAAGCCTTCTTAAGCCTTTCAATCCAATATCGGTTCTATATTGCATGCCTTCGAAAGAGATTTTAGCTACAGCTTCATAGGCAAGATTAATAGATCCGGCAAGGGTTTCATCGGTTGCTACAACACTTAAAACACGTCCAGCAGAAGTTATAACTACGTTATTTTCATCAGAAGACATAGATGTGCCGCTTTGGAAAACCAGAACGTTTTCCAGAGCGGCTGCTTCTTTTATTCCCTTAATTTCTTTGCCGGTTTTTACAGATCTAGGATATCCTTCAGATGCCAGGATAACGCAAGTAAAAAATTGATTCTGAGACAGCTCAATATCGATATATTCCAGCTTTTGATGAATTGCCGCCATCATAATTTCGAGCAAATCTGTTTTCAGAGAGGGGATAATTACCTGACATTCCGGATCTCCAAAACGACAATTGTATTCAACTACTTTAGGTCCATTTTTTGTAATCATGAGCCCGCAGTACAAAATCCCTTTAAAAGGCATGCCTTCTTCGGCCATTGCGTTTACCGTAGGCTCGACAATTTCACGCATTATATGACTGATATCATGATCAGAAACTACAGGAGCGGGTAAATATGCGCCCATACCGCCAGTGTTCGGGCCTTTATCTTCATCAAAAATTCGCTTATGATCCTGAGCCTGAGCTAAAAACTTTGCCGAATTACCATCGCAAATTGCAAATACGGAAACTTCTTCACCTTCCATAAACTCTTCAATTACAATTCGGTACGAAGCTGTGCTTAATCCGGGATCGTTTTGCAGAAATTCGAGCGCATCGGCGGCTTCAGTTTTATCTTTGCAAATAAAGACTCCTTTTCCACCAGCCAGACCATCTGCTTTTACAACCAAGGGCCATGTTTCATTCTGCGACACATAATCTGAGGCTTTGTTCCACTCATTTCGGTCAAAAATCTCGAATGCAGCTGTAGGAATTTCATATTTCTGCATAAGATCTTTCGCAAAAGACTTAGAGCCTTCAAGCTGTGCTGCACCCGAAGTCGGGCCAAACACGAAGTGCCCCCGGTCTTCCAGAAAATCGGTTAACCCATCTACGAGTGGCTGTTCAGGGCCAATAATCGTTAGGCCAATATTTTGGGATGAAACAAAATCTGCTACCTGTTCATGATCAGAAATATTTAAATCCGGCACATTAATCCCATAGATTGCTGTCCCCGGATTACCCGGACTAACATATAATTGTCCCAGCAAAGGAGATTTAGATAAACCCCATGCGAGGGCATGCTCTCTGCCCCCGCTTCCAATTAGCAGAACATTAAAGGCTTCTTCGTTTGGCATTAGCTATTGGCTTGTTTTGCGGCAGCATCAATTATTTCTGCATAGCTTTCCGGCTTAAGACTTGCTCCGCCAATTAAGCCGCCATCAACATCGCTGCAGGATAAAAGTTCAGCCGCATTTCCGGTATTCATGCTACCACCATACAAAATCCTGATTTTGTCTGCAGTTTCTTCGTTATACAGTTTACTGAGTTCCGTACGAATAAATTTATGCATCTCCTGCGCCTGATCCGGACTTGCTGTTTCGCCTGTACCAATTGCCCAAACCGGCTCATATGCAATCACTACTTTGCTCGCATTGCTTAAAGAAACATCTTTAAGGCCTTCTGTAACCTGTTTTTTAACAACAGAAAAATGAGTATCGCTTTTTCTTTCGTCCAGAAGTTCCCCTACACAAACTACGGGAACAAGGTTGGCATCAAGTGCTTTTTTTGTTTTAAGATTAACTGTTCCATCGGTTTCATTAAAGTATTGTCTTCTTTCGGAATGCCCGATAAGAACGTGGCTAACGCCGATTTCAGAAAGCATCGATGCGGTTATTTCACCGGTGTAGGCACCTTTGTCTTCGAAATGAAGATTTTGAGCACCAATGTGCATTCCAGTAATACTAGAAGCCGTTTCTACGGCAACAGCCAAAGAGGTATAAACCGGACAAAGCAAAAGCTCTACTCCTGCGGGCGCCTCGCTGATTATTTCGGAAAGACCTTCGAAATAGGCTTTTGTTTCCGCATTATTCTGGTTCATTTTCCAATTTCCGGCGATAAGTAAATTTCTCATGAAGGATCCTGATTTAATAGGGTTCTTAGTTCATTTTCTATAATTGAAAACTCCGTGCCCGAATATTTCCTAACAATGTTTCCATTGGGATCTATTAGTAAGCGGGTTGGTTGCACAACTACGTTTAGTAATTCAATAAGGTTTGCAGCATAAACCTGTCTTGCTTTGCTTACCGGCCATGGAGTTTGGCGCTCATCATAAAAAGCCGAGATTGTAACCGGGCTTTCATTTGTAGGGATTGTTAGAAACTGCACCTTATCCCTTACATCCTCATACAACAAGCGCATAATTGTGTGATCGGTCATATAGCGTCTGGAAGCAAGATTTACGATTTCGACAATTAAATATTTGCCTTCAAAATCGCTGTTTGTAACTGTTCTTTCGTCCCGTAAATTGAGCTGAAATTCGGGCATAGGCATGCCTTTAGCCAAGTTTTCCAGATCATAAGCAAACATATTAGCCCATTGAAGAAGGGTGAAATCTTCTCCATACTTAGACCTGAAATCATTAAGATAGCGTAATGCACGCTCTCTCTCATTGAAATCTGACAGCAGCTCAATTTTTCTGATTTCCAGTATAATATGATCATCTTCGGGTATATCTACTGTGCGCACAGAGTCTATAAATGCAAGCCCGTATTCAAGCCCCCTTGTACGGGTAATTGCCTCAGCTGCAATAAGCGCACGATCGGCAATAAAGCGATTTTGAGATAATAAAGATTGTTTGGCAAGGTAAATTGTTCTGTCGTCGTCCCAGCCCTGCAAGATTTCAACAGCTCTTAGTGTGCCCGATTCGGCTGCAAGAGTACCAGGGTGCAGATCGTTTAATGACCAAAATAAATCGCTCCAAGTACGCATAAGAATAGGAATAGTATCTTGACTTACGCTTGTAAAGCCGGCATTAATATAATCTACGATCCGGCTGTAATTTCGCTCTACCCTTCTAAAATCTGAAACGGCAGTATTTTCTGGGGACTCAGCCCGGAAATGGTCTGTAAAGTTTGGGATTTGTGAAGAAATGCGAACATCCTCGCCATTTGCAAGCACCAGAGTAGATGTTGAAATCAACCTTTGATTTCTTGTAACTGAAATCACATATTCATCTTTGGTTTGAAAACGTGCTATTCCCGAAAAACGCCCCTGTAAATCTGTAACCGCATAAAAGAGAGTATCCAAACGATTATCATTAGGGTCGAAATGCACGATAGCTACGCCAATGCCAGAGTAATCACCAGTAGAATCCAGAGCCCGGTCTACGGTTATTGTTCCGCTTATATTTGCAGAAAGTCGCTGTGCATCTACATAAGACCAGTTACCAAACTGGAGAAAAAATGTAAGCGAAATAGACAAAAGCACTAATTTAAATTGCATCATATTACGCTTCCTCCAGTTTTTTAGCTACCATTTGGCTTACCATTTTAGGATTAGCTTTTCCTTTACTCAACCGCATTACCTGACCAACAAAAAATCCCATAAGACCTTTTTTGCCTTCCTTGTAACGAGTTACTTCATCGGGGTTATCAGAAATTACCTGTCCCACAATAGGCTCCAGAAAAGAGTTATCAGAAACCTGTAACAGATTCAGCTTTTCGGCTGTTTCAGAAGCTGTAAGGCTGGTCTGTAGCATTTCAGAAAAAATTGGCTGCATCGACGATGAGCTAATTTTATTACTAGTCTTAAGGGTAATGAGCTCAGCAAGCATTTCGGGTTTTACAGACAGCTCACGAATATCTAAGTGCTGATCATTAAGCACCCGTTTTATCTCTGTGAGTATAAAATTAGCAGTTTGTTTAGCCTCACCGCTTAAATCAGAAACTTTTTCGAAATAATCTGCCAGATAACGGTCTTCGGTAAGCAGAACCGCATCGTATTCTGGTAAACCAAGTTCTTCCACAAAGCGCTGCTTTCTAACTTCGGGCATTTCGGGCAAACTAGCCTTAATTTCCTGCAACAAAGAGTTTGTTACAATTACGGGTGGCAAATCTGGTTCTGGAAAGTATCTGTAGTCGTGCGCTTCTTCTTTAGATCGTAATTGTCTTGTTTCTAAACGATTTGCATCCCAAAGAAGAGTTTGCTGAATAACTTTTCCTCCGTCTAAAATAAGCTGTTTTTGTCTTTCAACTTCGTAAGCTAAGGCCCGCTCTACATTTCTAAAGGAGTTCAGATTTTTAATTTCGGTACGTGTACCAAATTCTTTTTGACCAACAGGCCTTATAGAAACATTGGCATCGCAACGCAAGCTTCCCTCCTCCATGTTTCCATCACAAATTTCCAAATACTGCACAATTTTTTTTATCTGCGTTAGATAATCGTATGCCTCGCGCGGTGATCTTAGGTCCGGTTCAGAAACAATCTCAATTAAAGGAGTACCTGCACGGTTTAAGTCAACGAGAGTGTTATACGGATCCTGATCATGAATAGACTTTCCTGCATCCTCTTCCATATGTATGCGCGTGAGGCCTATTTTCTTCGTCGAGCCATCTTCTAAAGTAATCATGATATGCCCGCCAAAGCAGATAGGAGTATCAAATTGCGATATCTGATAGCCTTTAGGCAAATCCGGGTAAAAATAGTTCTTACGCGCAAATATGGATTTAGGAGCGATTTCGCAATGTGTAGCAAGGCCTATTTTAATGATAAATCGTACTAAATTTTCATTTAAAACCGGCAGTGTACCCGGATGACCGAGACAAAGAGGGCTAATCTGCGTATTAGGATTTCCCCCGTATTCTGCTTTTACGGGCGTAAATGCCTTACTCTTGGTAAGAAGTTGGGCATGAACTTCGAGACCAATTACGGTTTCGAACTGAGTGTCTGCTGTTACTGTGATACTCAAAATCTGAACTATTAGTGAATATTGATGGATTTCAGTAATACTTACATATCATGGTAAGTATATTAAATACTAGTGTTTGTTTTTTATAAAAAATGTATAAATGATGTCTGACGTAAATGAAAGATATACATCCTTTTTTGAAAAGGAACCTGCCGTTCTTTTTTTACTAGTCGTTGTAAGGTACAAAAGTATCATGGCTATTTCACTTCATTTTGCCAAAAAACATACCTGCATTTATAGTAAAACCAGTTAACCCTTATTGAACAGAAAATTCTTTTTAGGGATAACTAAAAACCATAGAGTTGCTGTGTAATGCAATGAATACTCCCTTGCCCCCAAACCAAGTCGGCACAGGGTACCGGTATTATTTTCCTGTCGGGCAGCAGTTCCTTAAAAACCTGAATAGTTTTTTCATCGTAACGCGGATCGTAAACAGGAAGCAAAACGGCTTTATTTATAAAATAAAAGTTGGCATAGCTAGCTGGTACATGTTCCGAACCATCTACTGTTGTACCTTCTATGCGTGTTTCAGGAAGTGGTATAGGTATAATATTAAACGGTTTGCCAAACTGATCTACAGATGATTTAAGTATTTCAAGATTCTCTTGCAACACATCATAATTCACGCTTTCTTTATCTTCGGCTACCATTGTAATAATGGTTTTTTCGTTTACAAAACGGCTTAGATCATCTATATGCCCGTCAGTATCGTCACCGGCGAGGCCATCTTTAAGCCATATAATTTTCTCTACACCTAAAAACTGCTTCAACCTGACTTCTATGTCCGATTTGGTCAAATCCGGATTCCTGTTGGGATTCAGGAGAACAGATTCGGTTGTAAGCAGTACACCGTTGCCATTTACATCTATAGATCCACCCTCTAAAATCATACCTGGTTTAAATGCAGGTAACTTGAGTTTATCAGCAAAAAACTGTGGTATAGCATCGTCAGAGTCGAAAGGAGGATATTTGCCACCCCAGGCATTATAGTCCCAATCGGTAATTGCCCAGTCATTTTCGGTCTTGCTTTTTACGAAAATGGGTCCATAATCTCTGGCCCAGACGTCGTTTCCACTAATTCTGTGAATTGTAAACTGACCAGGCTTACAACCGGTCTCATTTAGTGCGCGGCTGCAGCGCTCAAAAGCACTTTCATCAGAAGCGATAATATGAAGGTGTTCGGTTGTTGTAATATGTTTAATTAATTGGCGGTAAACCTTCTCTACCCGATAAAGGCGTTCGCCCGGCCATGTTTCTGCATTTGCCGGCCAGCTGATAAGTGTACCTGCGTGTTTTTCCCATTCGGCAGGCATTCTATAATCTATTGGATTCAATTTGTAAAGTATTGTCTTACAGTTAGTTTGTTTATTTTACTTAAAGCGTTTTAGAAGGTTTTTATACGCATCTATTCTACGGTCTCTTAGATAAGGCCAAGTTCTTCTGTGCTTCTCTACAGCATTTAAATCGCAGGTAACAACCAGAACTTCTTCTTCATCACCGCTCCTTGCCAGAACCTTCCCGCTTGGAGCCGTCATGAACGAATTCCCCCAAAACCGAATATCCTTTTCTGTCCCCACGCGATTAATGGCGGCAACAAACACTCCATTTGCAATAGCATGGCTCCGATGCATAATCTCCCAAGCTTCTGTAAACTCCTGTCGAGTTGCATCATCCTCTTCTGGTAAAACGCCAATTGCTGTTGGGTAAAAGAGAATAGAAGCTCCTTCCAAAGCTGTGAGCCTTGCTGCTTCAGGGAACCATTGGTCCCAGCAAATTAGTACCCCGATTCGGCCAAATTGCGTATCAAACGCTTTGAAACCTGTATCCCCGGGTGTGAAATAATATTTTTCATGAAAACCAGGATCTTCCGGTATATGCATTTTACGATATATGCCGAGATACGAACCGTCTGCATCGTGAACGGTTGCTGAATTATGATAAATGCCTGCAGTTCTATTTTCAAAAACAGACGAAATAATGACAACCCCAAGTTCTCTGGCAAGCTCACCCGTTTTTTGAGTGAGTTCTCCCGGTATTTTTTCGGCAAGATCGAAGTTGGATTCGTCGTGATTTTGGCAAAAGTACAAAGAGGTGTAAAGTTCCTGGGTACAAATAATTTGCGCGCCTTTATCTGCAGCCTTACGGATTAGGGAATGGGTTCGCCTTATATTATCAGCAGGAAGAGCATCTGCTGTAGTTTGTATTAGACCAACCTGAACTGTTTTTTGCAATTTCTAAAGGTTAAATTATTAATGAATTGTATAAATATGAGGTGTTTTTAATCCTTAAATACCATATGCTAAAAGTAAGTGGCGTAAGGTATCCATACAACTAAAAAACACGGACAGCGCTTCATTTGTTGTAATTCTTGAGTTGATTTATATGCGCTTCGGGTCAGAATTTAAAATTTAAGCTAAGCAGGCGGATTTTCCATATTTCGGTTTTATAAATAAATAATAAAACCCGTTCCTGATACCAGAAACGGGCTAAAAATAGAATAATTATACCCAATTATAAAGGATTAAACACCCTGAACATGTTGGTGTTTTTCGAGTAAGGCATGCATTTTTTTATTACCAGAACTATCTACATGATCCATGATAGTCCAGCCTCTGTCGTCTACTACATCGGCTTTGCATCCATTTTCGATCAAAAAAGAAGCAACATCAAGATGGCCATTAATAGCAGCCCAGTAAAGAGCGTTGGTTCCCCTATTATCAATTATATTTAAATCAGCGCCTTCGGCGGCCAGAAGTTTTAGAATAGCAAGATGACCTTTTTTTGCAGCTTTGTAGGCCGCGCTTCGCTGGTGCTCATCACAGGCGTTAGCATCAGCTCCGGATTCTAAAAGTTGTGTTACCTGGTTGAAATCACCTTGTTCTACGGCGTCTAAAAACGTGTTACTAACCATAAGCGGTGTCCCCGGTCTATTGTGTGAAAGATTATTGGTTACCAATTCTATCTTATGAATTAAGAAGGAATTAATCAACACTATAATTTTCTTTAAGATATTGTAAGATAGTATCTTAAAGCCTATCTTATAAAAATATCCAAGATTCTGTGGCGCATCGAACTGAGTGTTATCAAGTAGATTTCAGGACAAAAAAAGAACCGACACTGCAAGAGCATCAGTTCTTAAAAGAAGGTTTGGTTCGAGCTTTAAATATTAAGCAAGTGCGGCCTTAATTTTATCAAAATCCGGTAAATCAGAGGCTTTTTCCAGAACCTCGGTATATTTAACTATACCCTTCTCATCTATTACAAATGCAGAACGTTTAGCGACGCCTTTCATGCCAAAGAACTCTTCATAAAGACAATCATAGGCGTGGGCAACTTCCTTATTAAAATCACTGAGAAGCTGAAAGTTTAGATTTTGAGCTTGTTTAAATTCTTTCAGCGTAAAAAAACTATCTACACTAACAGCAAGTACTTCGGCATTTAAATCTTCGTATTGCTTCATAGAATCTCTTATCGTACACAATTCTGTTGTACAAACACCGGTATACGCTAAAGGGAAAAATAGCAAGACTACTTTTTTATTACCTTTAAATGAGCTGAGGTTTACATCTACTCCATTGGTATTTTTTAGAGTAAAATCGGGAGCACTATCCCCTGTTTGAATCGACATAGACTATTTGGTTTTAGATGATTTGATGAAAGAATGAATTGATTTGTAAAATAATTTGATACCTAAGATTACATCAGAACTACAAAATTAAGGTTAATTAAGGATTTTAGCCTGCATTCTTAATTAAGCTATTTAATTGTAAGTAAAAGCAAATAAAGACCATAAAATAGTTTTTTAAGGCATTGCAAAACTATTTTCAATTCGTGGCTTTTACTGTACTTCTTAAAAGTGTTCAAAAGAACTGTTCCATCATTTTCGCTTCTGTTTCTTCTTTTTCCATTTTATTGTATGCCAGTAAATAACCGGTTATGAAGCAAAGAATACCTATACATGCTATTAGTTTCCAGACCCACGAGGCACCTGCTGCCGCACCGCCCGGAAACCAATACACAACAAATGCGAGTAGTAGGATAACCAAACCTAAAAGAGTGTAGAGAAAATCTATATTTCTTGAAGTATATAGACCAAAGATAAATAAAGCTACAAAAAGGGCGCCACCTTCATAAATCCCTATAAGCAGATTTTTCATGTAGATTGTGTCATGTACAAGAAAAAAAGTTAGAATTAAGAGAACAGGACTATAAATAAATATATACGGGAAACGAGCTACCGGCGGTCTGTCTTGCCAATTCTCCGTACCGAGAGCAATCAGCAGAAAACTTACACCGCAAACCTGAAACCAATCGGCCAGATATCTGTAGCTGAGTATAGTATCTAACGATGCATTATTGGCATAGAAAATCCAACCCATGGAGCTTAGGGCATAAAACAAAAAAGCTAAAGACCATTTTGCAAACTTGAGGTTTCTTTCATGATAAAACAAAAAAGAAAATCGAGCTACACCGTAAATTAAGCTGATGGATAAAAGCAGTCCTGTGTATTCCATTATGTTTTAAATGCAGTATTATTGCTTTTTATTTCTGTCTGTGTTTTCAAGAGTTAAGATGCGCTCCGCGATTTCACGAAACTTTTTTCGTTCAAAACTAATCATATGTTCCAGTACCTGATATAATTCTGTTTCTACGCCGTTAATCGTTCCTGTTCGGGAAAAATCTATGGGCTCTATCTGACCTAAAAATTTAACAAAACTGGTTCTGGATTCATTTAAAGAGGACAAAACAGCTTTTATACCTTCCGGTTTATTTTCAATATCTGGCGTAAAAGTTTCTTCGAAATCAGTAAACGCTATAACCGGCTTGTTCTCTGCAAAGATTTGTTCTGCAGCAGGTCTGTAAAAACTTTGCTGAGCATATTCGATAAGCGATATCATATCTAAGATTGAAAGTATTCCCTTGGATTTTTCAGTTGCGGGAACCACATCTATAAGCTGCTTTAAGCCGTAAATCTCATCATTCAAGTAGGCAATATCAGAAATAATTCTGTCTGCAAACTCTTTATTTGGTTTATCCATTGTTGCGCAACTAATATTGATTCAATAAAAAAAGCCTGTCCAAAACAGGTACAGGCTTTTTTAGATAATTTCAGGTAGAGTTATGTTAATTCTGTACGGAGTCTTTCTTAGCTTCAAGAATATCTACAAGAGACAAACCTGTATCCCAGTTTTCATCTCTGTTACGTACCGAATGTATGTTATTGTCTTCTTTGTAGTTCCAGAATTTGCCGAACTGCTTATTACGATAGTCTTTAAGAAAGTCGAGGCGATCTTTAAGATCTTCTTTCGGCATAAGCAGTCTTTCTTTGTCGTAAATTGCATCGGCTCTTGAGTGAAAAACAAGGTCGTAGTCTTTGCTCATAACTATTGCTTCTTCCGGGCATACTTCTTCGCAAAAACCACAATAAATACAGCGCAGCATATTTATTTCAAAAAACTCGGGATAGCGCTCTTTTTCGTCTTCGGTCTCGGAGGCCTGCATGCTAATAGCAAGCGGAGGACATGCACGTGCGCATAGCCCGCAAGCTACGCAACGTTCTTTTCCGTTATCTTTAACAAGTACGGGTCTGCCGCGAAAAATTGCGGGTGGATCCCATCTTTCTTCAGGGTATCGCATAGTTACGTCGGGCTTAAACATAGTTTTAAATGTATAAGCCAAACCTTTAAATATTTCCGGCAAATATAATCTTTCAAGGAAAGTAAGCTTTCGCTCATTCTCGTGGTTCGCCGTTAAAGCGTTTCTTACCGGTTGATCTAAATTCTGTGTGTAGTCTGCCATAGTAGTTTGGTAGATTGACCTCAATCAGTTTAAGTGCCTAAGATAAGGCAAATGGTTGATGTACTCAATGCTAAACGAAATAAATAGATTATTTTTCTTTGAAGACCATTGTAATGGGAACACCTTCAAAATCGTAGGTGTCTCTAATTTTGTTTTCGATGTATCTTCTGTAATTAACAGGTAATTCTTGTGGTTTGTTCATGAAAAATGCAAAAACCGGAGGATTTGCCTTAACCTGTGTAGCATAATTCATTTTTAGCTGCTGCCCCCGGTGAAAAGGAAGCGGTTGCTCTTGCTTCATTTTCTCGATGAAGTTATTGAGTTCGGAAGTAGAAATTTTTCTTTTTCTGTTTTCAATAACGCGGTCAACGATTGTAAAGGCATCATGAATCCGCTTTTTGTTCAATGCTGATATACTAATTATTGGTATATAAGAGAGCATCTTTACTTTTTCACGGATTCCGGCAACATAATCTCTAAAGGTGTTAGTCTCTTTTTCGACTAAATCCCATTTATTAAGGAGTATAACGATACCTTTGTTAAATCGTTCGGCTTCAGATAAAACACGAATATCCTGTGCTTCAAAACCTTGTACAGCATCTATTAGCAACATGGTTACATCACATTCCATGAGGCTTTTCATAGTACGAACAGTACTGTAAAATTCTATATTCTCTTTAACTTTAGCACGTTTTCGCAAGCCGGCAGTATCCATTAGAATATATTTTTTGCCATTATGCTCAAACTCACTGTTTATCGTATCGCGAGTTGTACCTGCTATATCAGTAACAATAGACCTTTGTTCTTTAAGCAATGCGTTAACATAGCTGCTTTTACCAACATTAGGCCTGCCCACAATGGCTAGTTTAGGAATACTGCTTTCTTCAATAGGTGCTCTTTCCGGGAGAACTTTAACTAATTCGTCGAGTAGCTCGCCAGATCCGGAACCATTTATTGCCGAAACGGGGTAAACATGCTCGAAACCAAGGCTGTAAAACTCGTTGGCGCTCCATCTTCTTTGTTCATTATCTGCCTTATTGGCAATAATAAATACTTTCTTTTGGGATGGACGCAATATTTGGGCTAAATTGGAGTCTAAATCTGTAATACCGGTTTCCACATCGACAACGAAGAGGACAGCATCGGATTCTTCTATAGCAATGTGTACTTGTTCGCGTATGCCGGTAAGCATCACATCGTCGTCGTTTAGAACGTAGCCGCCGGTATCAATCAGGTTAAAATCTACGCCATTCCAGAATGCTGTACCATAGTGGCGGTCGCGAGTAACACCCGAAAAATTGTGAACAATTGCTTTTTTCGTTTTTGTGAGTCGGTTAAATAGTGTAGATTTACCAACATTAGGGCGACCTACAATGGATACAACTGGTAACATAGTTCTTCTATTCCTGATTTAAATATTACTGGACGCACAGGTTTTCTGTCTGCGCCGGTTCAAGCTTGTTAAAATACGACTTTTCAACAAGTCTAACCGAATTCATTACTGCGAATTATTTTCTTTCTATGCTACGGTCTTTATATGAACAAATCGGGTTTTTTCCCACGCTATTTCTTAGTATAAGCCTTTTTATTGCTGTTATTTTTTGGGCAGCAGGTATTGCCGGAATTATTGCCGGAAGAGACCTTAAAAAGCCTGCCTCTAATTTCACGATAGCGCTTTGTATATTTGTACCCGTGTACCCGATTATTTGGCTTATTTTTGATATGATACGCCAGTATACACGAATTACGAATGAGTCGCTAAAATAATCCTGAAAGCTATTTTCCCGAGTTTAGCTGTTTAATAGGTGCGCCTGCTTCGGGAAGTAGGTTTTCATTATTAATAGGCTGCTCCTCTTCGGTTAACAGCCATGGCTCTAACAAGTCCTGTCCAGCATGTTCAATAAATCTCGAAGGTTTTGTCATAACATCACCAAAGCCTCCGTGCTGTAGCATAGGATAGCAAATATAAAGCATATCACAAGCCCGCGTAACGGCTACGTACATAAGCCGAAGCTCTTCTTCCAAAGAATCTTCATCATTTAAAGAAAAACTAGACGGAATCACCCCGTCGAGGCATTGTATTAAAAATACATGCTTCCACTCCAGACCTTTGGCCGAGTGTATTGTACTTAAGACTAATGGCTTTTCATCTTCTGATGTGCCTTCAACATCTATAGCGGTGGCTTCGATCGGGTCTAGGGCCAGTTCTTCCAATAAGTGTTTGTAATCGCGGTAATCTACAACAAGTGCGTGCAGTGCCTCTAAATCTTTTACCCGTTTTGGGTAGTCATCAAACTTTTTTTCGCAAATCGGGCTGTAGTATTCTTTAATATGTCCAACGGCTTCATAAGGAGTGAAAGATCCATTCTTTAAATCGATCAAAAGCTGACTAAGACTATATAACCCGGATTTATAACTTTCATTTACAAGTCCGGAAGATGCCAGTTCATACGGGTTGGTATTACCGGAGAGCCACTCCATGAAATCAGATGCGGTTTTGGGTCCAATACCATCAATCAGCATTAGTATACGCGTCCAGGACAGGGCGTCTGCCGGGTTTTCTATAACGCGAAGATGAGCCAGAACATCCTTTATATGAGCGGCATCGGCAAATTTCTGACCGCCATATTTTATGAATGGTAACTTCTTTTTATTTAGCTCAATTTCTAAATCAAAGGAATCCCTCGCATTTCTGAACAAAACTGCTACATCATGCAAGGGCACTTCCTGCTCCCTCAAATTCATAATCATTTGGGAAACAAAGCGAGATTGTTCTCTGGTATCCTCTGTTTTTACCAAAGCGGGCAGCTCTCCATCTTCCCTTTTGGTAAAAAGCTTCTTCTCATATTTGTTCCTCGCCTGATCTAAAACAGAGTTTGCCACTCTCAGAATATTTGCCGTAGACCTGTAATTCTCTTCAAGAGTGATGATTTCTGTACCCGTAAGTAATTCCGGAAACTGCATAATATTTTTGTGGTCTGCTCCTCTAAACGCATAAATACTTTGGGCATCGTCTCCCACTACCATCACATTTTGAGTATATGGCGTAAAAAGTTTTACCAGAGCAGATTGCAGAGCATTCGTATCCTGGTATTCATCTACCATAACATGCTTATGCTGCAATTGTACTTCGGCTCGTACTCGCTCATCAGTATTCAGCAGCTCTTGGGTTCGAATCAGCAAGTCATCGAAATCCATTAGATGATGCTTTCTTTTGTACTCTTCGTAAGCTTTCTTTAGCCGTCCAATTTCCTCTGTATGATCACGAAACTGATTATAATCCTGCTCAACGAGATCCGAAAGCTCAATCTGCCGGTTCACAGAACCGCTTATCATATTTAATAGCGTGCTTTTTTGAGGAAAACGCTTATCGCTGCGGTTAAGCTTAAGCTCTGCTCGCAGCATTTGTATTACGTCTCTTGCATCAGCTGAATCGATGATAGAAAACCCTGCGGGGAAATCAATTTCTTTATGATATCTTCGCAACAGCTGACTACAATAAAAATGGAATGTGCCCCCTTTTACCCTGTTGCATCTTTCATCCAGAACAGAACTTGCCCTATCCAGCATTTCGCGGGCTGCTCTTCTGGTAAAAGTAAGCAGTAAGACAGATGAAGGATCTGTTCCCGATTCTATAAGTCGGGCAACACGATAAATAAGAGTACGTGTTTTACCAGTTCCTGCGCCTGCAATTACAAGAGCCGGACCAGAGTCGTGCATAACAGCTTTAAGCTGCTGAGAATTGAGCAAGTCGGAATATTTGATTAAATACTCAGACGGCTTTTGAGTTTCTTTCTTTAAAATAAAACGCTTCATGCTCTAAAATAAGAACATGAAGCGAGTATATGAAAAATATATGTGCAATTAATTAGCCAAGAGATCTAATTTCACGATAATCTTCTAAATTAGCCTTAATTTCCAGCCGGTCTTTCTCCATCCATTCGGGAAGTTTCAGGGAGCTTCCCAGTTCATGCATGGTCTCATCTGTAGTAAAACCTGGTTCATCTGTGGCAACTTCAAAAATTATGCCCCCCGGTACCCGAAAGTAAATGGATTTAAAGTAGTTCCGGTCTTTTATATCAGTAACAGAAAAACCTCTTTTTTCAAGAGCAGATTTTATAAGGTGACTATTAGTTATGTTATTTACACGATGGGCAAGATGATGTATTGTTCCGATACCATTAACTCCTCGTGGCAGATAATCACCATTTTCTACATATAAAATGTGCCCGCTTTCATGAGATTCTGCGTAATATTCATACGTATTATTTATTAGACTAGCGCGTTGGTAACCAAATATTTCAAGAAAATTAAGTAATTCAGACAAGTAAACAGATGCCGGGGACAGCATCACAGAATCAATTCCTCTAATTGCATTTTTCTCAGGTATTTCTTCACTCTGCCAAATATTAGTGCGATTATCTTTACTTCTCTCAATTAGCCCAAGCTTTAAGCCCGAAGGATCTTCAAACAGAATTGCTTCACTATTGCCAAGGCTACGTTTACCTACTAAAATTTGATATTTCGCAAGTCGCTCTTTCCAGAAGCCTAAACTACCTGTTGGAATTGAGAAATAGGTTTGAGTGATTTGACCAGAGCCAATAGTACCCTTTCTGATATTGGCATTTGCATATGGGAAAGTGGTAAAAATAGTTGAGGGTTCTGCATTTTTGTTGCCATAATAAAAATGATAAACAGAATTATTATCGAAATTTACGGTCTCTTTAACAAACCGCATCCCTAAAACCGCTGTATAAAAAAGATAATCTTCTGCGGCTACGTCTGTAGTGGCAGTAACGTGATGAATTCCTTTGATCAATGATTCCATATTTATTAGTAAAAGTAATAGCTGAACATTCCTTTACGAAAACGACACGGATTGGTTAGTGCTTTTTTCTTGGCCATATTTCGTAAGTGTTAAGAAATTATTTCCAGGCTCTTATTATCACAGATTGTTGTTGAAGTTTGTTCTAATCCTTTAGTTCTTAAATTAATTTCGATAATAACTGCATGCGACTTAATTCTGATTTTATGAAAGTAGTGATTTTATTTGTTTAAACAAATATAGTGTGTTTTTTCGTTCATATGTATAAACTTGATGTCACTGTTATCATGGCATATTCATTTTATAGCAAAATATCGGTTGATACGCCTGTTTTAAGAGTTTGGGATTCTCATATTAAAGCTAACTTTAATTCACTTTAATTTTTGTAGTTGAAAAAGAGGCTTCTTTTCATAGAATGATGTGTAAATACTCAGCTTAGTCTAATATGAATTCAGAGGCTTTTTATTTTCTATACTGGCATTGGGCTACCAGAAACTGCTCCTCAGACTTATTTTCTATAATTTCACGAAAGCTGTTCCCGTTGATCTATTATAGCGCAGATTGAAATAACGGATAGTACAAAAACTTCTGTGCCGCGATTTTTCTTTAAAGAATTTAGTTATCCAATCAAAAAAACTACTATTTGAAAAGTGCCGCGTAAGGACACATTTAAAAATACTTTCTAATTAAAAGACTATCAGGCAAAAAAAAAGCCTTCAAATGATATTTGAAGGCTTTTTTGCTCCCCGGGCTGGATTCGAACCAGCGACCGATCGGTTAACAGCCGATTGCTCTG
>JAIULZ010000029.1 GCA_022565805.1 Balneolales bacterium | reverse complement strand
ATTTTACGCTTGAAGACATAAATTTCGAATTAGAGATTAATCGGAGTAGCCTCAAATTTACTGATTCAATAAATCAGTTTTAGAAACACCTCTAACCAATAACCGGCTCTTAGCTGGTCATAAATGGTTCAATTCTTACGATTAAGCATAAAAAAAGGGAAAGCCCTGCTTAACCAGGCTTCCCCTTTTTCTTAATTTAATTTACTTTAGTACGTTTTCCCGCAGCTAAAAGCTTTTAGCTGCAGATGCTCGTTTTTTTTGCTCCTCTACTTTACAAGCATCATTTTCCTTACCTGTACTACGCTTCCTGTTTGCAGTCTGTACATATACATGCCCGATGCAAGGCGACTGCCATCAAACTGTACAGTGTGAGTGCCGGCAGTTTGCTGGCCATTTACTAACACGGCCACGCGCTGACCCTGTAAGTTGAATACTTCAAGCGTTACATTTGCAGTTTCGGGTAGTCCGTACGTTATTTGCGTTACCGGATTAAACGGGTTTGGGTAATTCTGCTCAAGCGCAACTTCTGTGGGTAACTCATCACCCGGCTCCAGCGATGTTACATTTTCCAGAGCTACAACCTGTCCGCTCGCCAATACGGCAAACAAGCCAAAAGCACGCTCTTCGCCCGCAGCCGATGGGTCGAGAAAGCCCGATGCCATAACAGTTAATGCTTCACCATCTAACATGCTTAAATCTGCATTAAACCGGGCAAGCTCATCACCGCTAAATGCTTCCGCAATTACCAGCGTATATGCGTCGGGATCAAGCTCGAGATAACCCGCAAACTCTCCAAAGGCGGCTTCATTTACAAGAGTTGCGCCCGATGAAGATATGCTTACCGCCGGAGCATCGGTAGCCCCATGAAATACAGCTGTATCAACTTTGTCTTCTGCATCTGCTTCGGTACGAGCCGTATCAAGTACGTATAAATCGAAGGCTGTGCTCAATCCTTCCGGATTTGGAGGAAATGCAGCCGGGTCGAGCATGCCTGTAGCAAAAACCTGATAGGCCTGCCCGCTATTTAGCGATAGCGTGGTTGTATATACAGCTGCGTCTAACCCTTCTCCGGCTGAAGCCAGCGCTACTTCTATTTCACCAGCGGGAAGCTCCAGATACGAGGTAGCCGTCCGGAAAGTTAATTCAGGAATTGCCAAATCTCCGTTCACGAAAACATCCACGCTTTGCAACGCAGGATCTGCGGCATTATGCACGATTTGAGCTAAAGCCGGGCCAGCATCGGTTACTTCAAGCTGCAACGGAATACTTACAAGCGGCGCAAGCGGATCGTTAGTGGCTATATTAATAAAGGCGTTATATGTTCCTACATCAAGCCCCTGCGGATTTACGGTGAGCATAACCTCCGATTCAGAATCCGGAGAAGTGGTGCCCGTTAACGGATCCATTTCTATCCAGTCGAGGCCGGCACTTACAGCCCTCATTTTGTACGCCCATTCCGGGTCGGGTAGTTCAATCCACTCTTGTTCGTTGGCAAACCAGTATACAAATCGGTCGGTAACGCCTTCAATTCCTTCATCCACGCCCTGTGGACTCAGTATTTGATTCGGGAAGCGAAATAAAATCCAAAAGTCTTCACCGGGATCGAAAAGCTGTGGCTCCAGAACCTCGAAAAGTACAGATGCTCCGTTTGGCGTATTTACCGTTATATTTTGCTGGGTAAGCAGCTGCCCCGTAGCAGGAGAATCACCACCACGGAAAATCTGCACATTTACAGTCGCTTGACCAACCTCTGTTCTAAACCAATTGCGGATATGAGTAAGATAAAACCCGCCATCACCTGCTGTAAAGCGCGTAGCACCCCAAAAAGGAATATCAGGGTTTGGGATTCCCACTACAACGTCGGGGTCAAGATCCGGCCCGTCGTAAAACAGACTATCCTGGATTACAAAGCCGTTGGTGAATACCGAGTTTTGAATAACTTCATTTGCTGCTTCATTTTGTTCAAAAGCAATCGCAGACGAACGGAATAAATCTACCGGACTCGTAAACAGTTTTTCATTTTCTTTTACAGAAAAAACCCGCTGTGTTTGTACAGCCGCCTCAGAAGCCGGTAAAGAGCTAAATGCAAAGCTAAGCGGGCTTCCGCCATTGTTTTGCAGGGTGATGGTTTCTGAGCCCAAATCACCCTGACCAAGACTAAAATTGAGCTGATCGGGAAGGATGAGAGCCTCTGGTGCCGGCAGCGCTTCAGCTGCAACAGCAATAGTTGCGGCAGGCTGTTGAGGGTCGTTCGTTGTGAGGGAAATACTGGTAGAAAGATCGCCAGCCTGCTGCGGATTAAAGCTTACAGCTACAGTTTCTATGGTATTATACTCTACGGTTATAGAGGTTTCCGAGAGAGAAAAGTCGCCTTCGTTTTCAATTTCAAGCGTAATCTCGAGCGGCTCTGCACCGGCATTAT
The DNA here is from genome assembly GCA_022565805.1 of Balneolales bacterium. Taxonomy (GTDB): domain Bacteria; phylum Bacteroidota; class Rhodothermia; order Balneolales; family Cyclonatronaceae; genus Cyclonatronum. Next base: position 33,637 of record JAIULZ010000029.1, on the reverse strand, counting down.
TAAAACTGAGAAGACGTATTTCCTCGGCACCGACAAAAATACTCCCAAAATCAATCGACTCCGGCTCAAATACCAAATCCGGATCTGGTGGAACAATACTAACCGTTATATCATCGAGCCATAGCGTGCGCTGGTTGGCATCGCTATAGGCGTGGAAGGCAAGGTGGTAGCGTCCGTCTTCGGGAACCGTAAACGTTGAGCCACCCTGTATGTAGATTTGGCTTATTATGTTATCATCATTAAAAAAAGGATCTTCTTCTACCAAATCAGAAGAAGTACCGCTGGCGAGGTGCACCTTTAGTTTCTCTACTCTTGGCGCTATAAATTCGCCGCGTGTGTACCACATGCCGAGCTCGTAGGTTACGCCTGCCTCAAATTCAAAAGGTGGGGAAAAGAGCCAGTCGTCTTTGGGGTTGTTGGCATCGAAATTTACGCGGGCCGCTAATTCACCGGCTCTTGGCAGAAAACTGTTGGTTCCCCAGGTAATGCCGTTTCCATTGGCATCTTCAAAGCGCCAGCCAAGTGGAAATCCCGGCGCTGTTGCATCTTCGAAAATCTCATTGAATGGAAATTCGGTAACAACTGGATCATCTTTTGTAGTGAATGAAAAAACCTCAATTTCATCATCAATTATTCCGAGAGCATCGTAGGGAATTACCTGCCAGAAGTATTCGGTGCTGTACTCCAGCTCAAATTCGGGTTGATAGCTGTTTGCATCTCCTACATCGAGCATGTCTTCGATATTAGACGGAGGATTGTCGGTACCAAAGCTTAGGAAATAGCCATCCGGTGTAACTCCCGAACCCTGAACCCACTCAAGAGCTGTAGTTAAGCGTATGTTTTCTGCACCATCTGTTGGGTTAACCGCCACAGCCGGATTCGGTCTTGGTCCGGGCTCATAAATACCAATATTATCGAGCATCCACCAAAATGCAGCGCCACCGTTATCATTAAATACAAAACGCAGATATACTTCGCTCTCGCCGGCGGCAAATGCTGTAAGATTATACTCTGTAGTTTCCGGGAAAATATCGTACTGAAATGGCTGAAACAGTGGTGCATTATTTACAGAAGAGCCCGCTTCGGTTACAACCGCCACTTCTTGCCAGGAATTTCCATCTGTACTGATATCAATCCGGCCAAAAGAAGTTCCTACTGCACGCAGCTGCTGATCCATACGCAGGATAACCTCATCCAGCCCCGAAACATCAATCGCAGGAGTTACCATGCCAATATGCACAGTGGGCCCGGGAAATGTACCAACGGCTTCTGCCAAAGCAATACCACCGCTAAATGGCTCAAAAGTAGTGTAACCAGTTCCGATTTGGCCATCTAAACGAACAGGCTCTACCGGCTCCAGAAAAATCCATTCGCGGCCTTCTGTGCCAAAATTTACGGTTTGCCAGCCTTCGGGCAGGGTTTCATCATTAAAATCTTCGAAAAAGACGAAATCAATTCCGTTGTCTTCGTTCTGTATTTGCTGTGCATAAACAGAATGCGCAGCAAAAAAGAAAAACACAGGGACTAAGTAAAAGAGTAGTAGCTCAATTCTTTTCATGTCTGGTTTATTTTATTCTTATTAGTAGATAATTACTTTCAAAGTATTCACAGAACAACTCGATTAGATCACGGTTTGGTAATAGTATGCTATTGCATTTCTGTTTTGGTGTGCAGAACAGAACAACAAACCAGCAACACCATAGCTCTGTGATGCAATGAAGTAATGCAGTATTGGGTAGTAAGTAAAGTTGGGGTAAAAAGGTCGTCGGGCTAAACCTGATTCTACAATTGTTTAAAAATTAAGAAAGCGTGTATTTGTGACCTTTAATGCCTCGGCAGTGCGAAATACCGGGATATTTGAAAGCATTCATAAGTTTTATAATTTATTTTTCGAGCAATATCATTGCGAATGCTATTTACTATAAACACACAAGGCTCATAACACGACTATAAAAATGTCACATATTCGGCATATATTCAAAACACGAACCATAGTCTAACCCAAAAAGATGTAAAGCTCTGTATACAAAAAACCTTCTAAACGCTTGATTAAACCGAGGCAGAAACTATCCTGCAGCCATAGCTCTGCCAAAAACCAGCTATTAACAGACCATAAGCCATTCCGGAATTATAAAATCATCTAAAAATTGATTTATTCTGCGTTTTTGAGCTTTTACTGCAGTTCGTAATCATCTGCTTTCATATTGAAAAACGGTTCTTCTGGGATAACTTCTTAAGAACACATTTTTTTCTAACTACGGGTTTTGAGGGAATAGCCCGTAGTAAATGTCACCTTTTCCAATTTTTCTAACAACTATTTACAGTTGGCTAATGCGTTTTTTTGAACATGAAAAGAAGCTGTCTGCTAAAGGAATCTGTTAATTCGACCTAACCTCCGATTTAAGGTCAGACAGGAAATCTTTTACGCGTCTTGCATTTACACCCAGATCAGTTCCGCCCACACGGGATTTAGAGCGCATATCAACAACGGTTCTGCCGTCGGCGTCTCTAAGGCGAATAACCACATCATCCCGAAAGCCAAACCAGGGTAGCTTTTCGGTTGCTTCGATGGTTCCATTTTCGCGGTCGGCTCCGGCCATTTTCCAGCCTCTGCTTCCGATAAGGGCAAGGGCTTCGTCGTATACCCGGCTAAACGGGGCATCCAGATAAATAGTTATTAAATCCGGAAAGGCTTCTTTTTGTAAGGATGCGACCTCTTCTCCTGCATATTCTGGCGGGTTAGGGGCATTTTGCCGGGCAGGCAGTACAGCGTTAAATTCCGGTGGATTTACTGTATCTGTGGTAATATCATGAAGAAATGGATTCGAATCTCCCTGATAATTCCAGTATAAAGCAAAGCTTGTTGTGGCAATACTAAGCATTAGCGCAACAAGAGACAGAGCCATAAAAGACTTTTTACTGAAAAACTTAAGCGATGCCAAAAAAGCCAGTAAAGCAATTACGCCCGTTACCATAAGCATGTATACAGAAATCCTGAGCACGGCAAAAGCGAAGCTCAGGCTCCAGATTCCCCATTGATAGCCGTATCCGGAAAGCACAAGTGCCAGAAAAATGACAACAGTTATACCAGCAAGCAACTGATAAAAGTAGACTGCAAAAGCATTCTCTTTTTTTTGCTCCGGCTGTTCTGTGAGCGGTGTTTCCATGCTGTTTTAACCTGATTAATTTTGGTATGATCTTTCGTTTCAGATAAATTATTGGGAATCTGTATGCTTTCAGGCCTTCTTATTCGGCTCCAGCTATTGACCCACAAAAAAGAGCGCATTCGAAAATAGCAGCTTTCCATTGTGCCAGAAAGCGCGAAACAGGGGATTATCGTTCAAAAAGACGAGTTCTCCGCTTCCATGTGGCTGTACTCCGAAAACCATGGAGTCTTCTATATGTCGAGCCACGCGATAACCTTCAAACCCGGAGCGGTGCGCGCCCTCCCGGAGCGTACCAACATTGCTGCCATTGCTAAGATAATCAAATGCGCGGGCTCCGCTTTTTAAGGTATAGTAAAACTCCGGATAACCGAAGGCAAGCGGATGTGAATTATCCAGATGCAAATAATAGATACTGCCAGTTATTAATTCGGATGCAGAATCGCGCTGCCGGTCTTCATTTCTAAGCAACAATCTGTGTGCATCATTTTCGGTATCGGTTTCTCTCTGCCGTATACTTTGTTCTGGCAAGCCATTGCCAAGGCCACGGGAGGCATCACCAAATACAATTAATTTACCGCCACTTCGCACCCAGCGCGAAATACCTGCGGCAACTTCCGAAGAAATCGACGAGGCATACCCGCCCTGTGGCATAATGAGCACGTCGAAATCATTCATATTAACCATTCCAAGATGGCTATGCTCAAAAACGGTAACCGGGTATTCTATCTGGCGATCCATAAAATGCCAGATTTCACCAAAATTATTGGGGTTTACTCCCGGGCCGGCTATTAAGGCCACTCTCGGAGCATGAATTCTACGTACTGCTTGCGAGCCGAAGTCTGGTCCGGTACGAACCATTCCGGTTTGTACAGCTTCAAGACTTCTGTTGTATTTTTGAGCCGTTTCTGTAACTACGCGATCGAACTGCTCTTCTAATCTTTCATGACCCCTTCTCATAATTATGAGTGAGCCGCGCTCGTACCGGTTCCCGTTCTGAAGCTCAATAGGGCGGCTGGCCACATGTACCCGAATATTCTGCTGAAGCAAATTAGACAAGAAACGAACATCATGCTTCGAGTTCCAGCTGGTAATGTATGCGTAAGGTCTTTCATTTATCACTTCGGTCGGCACCGGCTCAGCTACGGTTGCATCGGGCAGGAAATAAGCGCCCGTGGGGTTTACCCTGCTTTCCAAAGCGTAGGCTTCGAGCCCCATTGCATAAGGAACGGCCCAAGCCGTAATGTCGTAAGTAAGAGAATCTACAATGGTGGTTCTGGGTTCGAAAAGCACGTTTAAAAGTGCCGACTTAGGCTGATATGCAGATATTACGATATCCTGTTCGCTTAGTGAAACAGATCTGTTCGTTGCCGACTGATAGTCGAAAGCGTTAACCGAGCGCACAGATGGTGCCCGGCCATATGTGATATCCCATGCATCGAGATAGTCTGTTAAGAGCTGCAGTTTATCGGGATGATTGTTTCCCGATACCACGTAGGTTTTAAATGGAGAGTAAGGATTGCGGGCGCCTTCCCGAAAAAAGCGGAAAAACTCTTCGGTAACCCGCTCGAAATGCTTCGAAGTTACCTCTACCGTAGACATACCCACAATGTGCTGGTTAAGAATGCGTCTTTCGAAGGTGAGTGTGTCTCCCTCGGCGGTAATAACCGAAAGACCACCGCGGGTATTACCGGCCTGCTCGTAAGTCATGCCAATAGCGCCGTTGTAAGTGGGGTAGGTGTCGCCGTAGCTGGGATAAAACAGATCAAAAATTTCTCTGGTAAAATACACCCGGTAGTTTTCGTCGAAGTAGCGGGCATGGTTTTCGCCAATCGTAGTTTGAAATTCCCGCTGCCAATCGGTAATACTTTCGTGAAACGGCTCTGCGGCCGGAGCAAAATAGTAGGGAGAATCGACACCCATTTCATGGAAATCGGCATGTATATGGGGCATCCACTGATGGTAAAGAGCCATACGCTGTCGAGTTTCAATTTGGGATTGCCAGGCCCAGTCGCGGTTAAGGTCGAATTGATAATAGTTGGTGCGCGCGTTTGGCCAGGGCTCTATATGCTCTCTCGAAACCGGGTATGCATTCGGGCTTCGGCCCGCTACAGAGTGGTACCAGTTAACATAACGGTCTCTACCATCGGGGTTTAATAGCGGATCTATAATAACTACGGTGTTTTCCAGCCACTCATCCGAGCCGGGTCTTATACCGGATGCAAGTTCATACAAGGTGAACAAAGCCGCTTCTGAGGCAGAAATTTCATTACCGTGCACATTATAACTTAGCCATACAATTGCTCGGGAGGGCAAATCGGTTGGCTCTGCATCGTACAAGCCGGCGCGAATAAGGTTGTTGCTGCGTATTTCCTCGATCTGACCAATATTGTCGGGACTGCTAACATAAACAACAGCCAGCTTTCTGCCACCGTACGTATGTCCGTAATACTCCAACAGCACTTTATCGCTGTTATCCGCTACGTATTCTATATAATCTATAATACGGTGATGCGGTGTGAGTCTTTCGCCCATGGCATAGCCTAAAAACTCCTCCGGACCAGAAAGCTCCGTTTCCTGCACCGAATACTGAAGGGTGGTGGCAGATGCCGATGCAGAGTACCCATGGATAGATGTAATTAGCAAGAATGCAACAAATAGGTAGCGAATTTGAAATAATGACGGCATATAAGTTTTGAAATCAGTCAGTAAAAATAATACCTGTAGCAGTAACGGCCGGTTGATAAACCCATTCGTTTTTTCGTAACAGATACTGTTAGTATGAAAAGAAGTATTGAAACTTAATTTAATGAAGTGTAGCCGAAAAGTACGAAGGTTTTTTACCCATGCAGAGTCTTCTTGAGGATGTTCGTTTTTTCTATGTAATCCTTTGCAAATTTTGCACAACTATTCCTCTTTGAGAGACCTCTAATCAATTCTGCTTAGCTCTTAAATAATCTTATACTGAGTACTTTTAGCACACACGGCTTAAAGCAAGCCTTTTACAAATACGTGTTTTAAGCCGCTTTAATTGAATATCTAAAGCTAAAAACAGACATTTTTAAGCATAAACGGTAATTCCTATTCCAGGTGAAGGAAAACAAACAGATAGATTGCAAAAAAAATAGTCTTAAATACCACAGACAAATCAGACAAAATGCTTGCTTAATTCTTGCCGGAATGAGTGAAAAATTTTATATTTTTTTGAAATTATTTTTCACCATATAAAAATTATCTATGAAAAAATTCGGCTGTTTACTTGGTCTTTCCCTGATTTGGGGCTTGGGATTGTTGAGCGTTAACCTGAATGCTCAGTCAACATCAAATATAGAATGGGAGCTTGTTTGGTCAGATGATTTTGAGGGCAACGAGCTCGACCTCACAAAATGGTCCTATCAATATGGTACGGGCGCTTCGGAGGGGCTTTCGGGCTGGGGCAACGCAGAGCTTCAGTATTATACCGACAGACCACAGAATATTTTTGTGCAGAACGGTATGCTGCATATTGTAGCTCGTGAAGAATCTTTTGGCGGTATGGATTATACTTCGGCGCGCATTCGCAGCATTAATCAGGGCGACTGGCGCTATGGCCGATTCGAAGCCCGTGCAAAAATGCCGGAAGGTCAGGGAATGTGGCCCGCTATTTGGATGATGCCCACCGATGGGGTTTACGGCAGATGGCCCGCAAGCGGCGAAATAGATATCATGGAGCTGGTTGGCCACGAGCCTAATATTTTACACGGCACCATCCACTATGGTCCGCCGCACACATTTAGCGGTGGCTCATACACGCTTCCATCCGGTAATTTTAGCGATAATTTTCACACCTTTGCAGTTGAGTGGGAAAACGGGGAAATCCGCTGGTATATAGACGACATTTTATACCATACCGAAACAGACTGGTTTTCGCAGGGGCAGGGCTTTCCGGCTCCGTTTGATCAGCGTTTTCATTTTTTGCTGAATCTTGCTGTGGGCGGCAACTGGCCCGGCGACCCCGACGAAACCACTGTTTTTCCGCAGCAAATGGTTGTCGACTATGTTCGTGTTTATCAAAACCCGAATGCCGAAGCCAGAGTATCTATGCCCCTGCTTTTCGAAGACCGTTTCTTCGACTGGGATGCCGCATTTAACGATTTCGAAGGTGGCTCGGTTACCGTTGTAGATAATCCACAGCCCGACGAAATAAACTCAAGCAGCCGGGTTGGCAAAATGGTGAAAAATGGCGGCGAGTTTTTTGGCGGATCTTCCTTCGAAGTAGAACGGACGTTTTCTTTTGATGCAGACCACAACGAAATCTCAATGAAGGTTTGGTCGCCCAGAGCCGATGTTCCGGTTCTTGTAAAACTGGAACAAAAAGATGGAACTGCAGAATACGAAGCCGTTGTGCATACATCGGTTTCCGGCGAGTGGGAAGTGCTCACATTTCCGGTTGAGCCCGAAGGCTATCATCACACTTGGGATACCATCACCCTTATTTTCGATTTTGAACCGGGTCAGGTGGGTGATGGCAGCGAAAACTTTACCTGGTACTTCGATGATATGGACGTTTTTGGCCTGAACCTGGATGAAGGTAACGATCCAGGCGGAATTGTGCCCATTACGCTTCCGCTAACTTTCGAAAACACCTCCATAAACTGGAATAACGTATTTACCGGATTTTCCGGTGGCGAAATAACAAGAGTAGAAAACCCCGCCCCAGACGAGCTCAACAGCAGTAACTGGGTTGGTAAAATGGTAAAAAATGCCGGCGCATTTTGGGGTGGCGCGTTTTTCCACACCAGTAACGTGTTCGTTTTTGATGAAGAAAATCATACGATTACCATGAAAGTGTGGTCGCCCAGAGAAAACGTACCCGTTCTTATGAAAGTAGAGCAACAAAACGGAGTTCAGGATTACGAAATAGCGGTAAACACCACTACAAGCGGAGAATGGGAAGAAATGACCTGGGATATGAGCGGAGCTGGTTTTACCCGCCAATGGGACATTATTACCCTCATTTTCGATTTCGAGCCCGGTCAGATTGGCGACGGAAGCGAAAACTTTACCTGGTATTTCGATGATGTTGAAGTTTTTGCCGGAGAAGTGGGTACATCCATAGCCGGCGGGCAAAACGAGATTCCACAAAAAGTTGAGCTCATGCAAAACTACCCGAATCCGTTTAACCCGACAACTCAAATCCGCTACTCCCTGCCGCAGGCGGGCCATGCAAGGGTAGATGTTTTTAATGTGATGGGTCAGCATGTAGCAACTCTTGTAAACGGAAACCAAACCGCAGGATGGCACAGCGTAACATTCGACGCCTCTCATCTTTCTACAGGTATGTACATATACCGTATACAGGCCGGTAATTTTAGCGACACCCGAAAAATGATGCTCATCAAATAACCGTTGGGCAGCCTTAACCTTTAAGTAGATTTGCATTATAAAAAAAACCGGAACTTTGTTTCCGGTTTTTTTATGCCCATTCGTTTCGCGTATAGTTTAACTTTGGCGCTGCATATATGAGTCCGCTCCGAAAAGTCAAATTTGAACCACAGGGTCACGAAGACTCGAAATTTCACGAAGGGAAGTAACTGTTTTTATGACACAAGATTTTACGCTTAAAGACATAAATTTCGAATTAGAGATTAATCGGAGTAGCCTCATATATACAGTTTAAAACTACTCTCAAACTTGTGAAAAGCGCAATCTGATGCTCAAATTATTTCTTTGGGAGCAGATTAAGAACTTTTAGTAATTCGTTCATTTTTTGTGAAGCCTTTTCGGATGCAGGCACCATGGGCAGGCGCAGCACATTTTCGATCAGGCTCATTTGAGAGAGAGCGTTTTTTACCATAATGGGATTAGATTCCATAAAGTTGACTCGCATCAGCGGTAATAAGCGATAGTGCTCTTCCCTTGCCTTGGCGAAATTGCCGGCAAGCGCATAGTTTACAAGCGATTTCATCATGGCCGGAGCCTGATTCGACAGCACAGAAACCGAGCCACGGGCACCGGCTGCCATGGCTGGGAGGGTGATGGCATCATCGCCCGCAAGTACGCTAAAACCAGTTGGTACCGCTGCAATTACGTCCATTATCTGATCGATGCTCCCGCTTGCTTCTTTCACCGACTGAATTAATGGGTGCTTACAAAGCTCAAGCAGCGTTTCGGTTTCGATATTAACAGCCGTTCTGCCCGGCACGTTGTAAACCATTACCGGAGCAGATGTCGCGTCTGCAACTGCGTAAAAGTGCCGTATCAGTCCCTCCTGAGTTGGTTTGTTGTAATAGGGCGAAGCCACCAAAAGCGCGTCTGCCCCAGCCTTAACGGCCATTTCGGAACGCTCAATCGTTTTTTGAGTACTATTTAAACCCGTACCGGCCACCACCTGATACATCCCCCCGCCAACCTCTTTGGCAATTCGAATGAGCCGCACAAACTCGGAGTCGCTTACAGTTGGACCTTCACCCGTTGTTCCGCAAATAACCACACCATTAACCTTACCTTCTATTTGCAGGTTTAGCAAGTGCCGAAATGCCGGTTCATCTAAAGATTCATCTTTACTAAATGGTGTTACAATGGCGGTATAGAGTCCTTCAAATTTCATAATGTTGGTTGGTTTGTGTAAATAATGGCTTTCAAAAGCTGAGAAACAGAGCTGGAAAAACAAAATTGATGAAAATCGCTATTTCAAAAAGCCTCTGTACAGTCGTTAATTATTTTTTCCTAAACAGCACTAATATCGCTTATTAGCAACTATTGCCTTTCGTAATTGGCAGAATTATTCTGAACTATTTTATAAAATTAAACTAATTTTCCGGCACAGTGCAAAAAGTTTTAATTTGCTCGAGACAAGCCTGAGACTCAATTATTACCGTTAAAGATCGGTATTTATACAACCTGATAAGATTTTTAATAGGTGTGAGTGACAGATAAAAAACATCACACTCTAAAGTGGCCGATTCTATGGTAAAGCTCTGAATTTCTATCGACACTGCTATGGCTGAGAATGGTTCTCAATGAATCTCAAAAACGCCTGAGCCGCAATGTCTTTGTAACCTGTAAATTCCCATTGAGCAACTATCTAAACAAATCAAAGTGGCAAATCCAGCCGTTTTAACGCCCACTACCAACCTCTTTGCATGGTAATTTTGATAGTTGCTAATCAGAGATTTAAACGGGACAGGGGGCTTATTAGAACCTATATAAAACCCGAACACCCTCAACCAATGATAAAGGCAGGGATTTGCCCTGCCTTAAATAAGGTAGTACATTCTTGAAACCATGTTTTTCTAGAGTATATTTTAAGCCATATTTTGAAGTATTCAATATACTTAAACCGAAGCAAAGCGACTGCGCGATTTTACACGGCTTAAGAGCCGGAGCAAAGCAAAACCGCAGTATGGTTTACCCATACGATGAATTAATGACTTAACCTAATTACAATGCCGGGAATATTTAGCAAGAAGCGCAATAAAATAGCAGGCTCAACCGGCTCGTTCCGTCGTTACCTGAGCTATACTGTGGGGGAGATTTTTCTGCTGGTTACGGGAATTCTTATTGCCGTACAGGTAAACAGCTGGAACGAGAACCGAAAAAGAGCCGCCTTAAGCGATACCTATACAGAAGCGCTGCTTCGGGATTTAAACGATGATGTTGCAAGCATTACCCGCTTTATCGAACTTTATGGTAATTACAGCGAAACACTTTCTGCTTATACGTCCCGGCTTAGCTCTCCGGAAGCCACTATAGATACGGTTATATACATCGCGCGTAACGATTTTCAGGTTTCCGTGCCGCCTTTTGTAAACTATAATAACTCTACTTACCAAACCCTGCTATCTACCGGCGACCTCGATTTACTCGACGTAACCCAACTTCGCATGTTGCAACAACTGTATGATTTACACGAAGATGAGCTTCACTTCCGACATGGTAATATGGATGTACTCAGATCTATTACTAAAACATATATACTGAGCTACACCTACGAGTTTGGTGTAATCAATGATGGCCCGCTTTATGATAAGATCTGGGAAAATGCAGACCATCAGGAGCTTATACCACTCCTGAATAGTCTGCTAACTCTTCAATCTGTAATGAACATGACAAGCGTGCAGTATTACGAAAGAATTCTGGATAAAACTATGGAGCTCATCAATTTTATTGAAAACGGCTGATTTAATCCCATTTACTAAAAGCTCGTTCCCCTAACCAGTGCTTTGCATAGCTGCTGCCAAACCATTAATGCTGGTAAACAGGAAATACCGAAGCTCTGCGCCTTCATCCTTTTCATCTTTTTGGCGCCAACGATGCATCAGGTCGGCCTGAATAATGTTCAGCACATCTGTGTAGGGATTACGGAGTTGTATAGATTTCTGAATTACGGGATTGTTATCCAGCAGCTTTTCCTGGCCTGTTATCTTAAGCAAGGCTTCTTTACTTATTTCAAACTCTTTCTCAATGCTCGATGGTATGGTTTTTATCGGTGAAAACTGATGATAGTAAGGAGCAATCGGGAAGTTAGCTCTTGCCATTTCGCGCTGCGCATTATCGAGCACTACTCTAAAAAATGACCAATTCTGGTACATATCCTTCAATTTTTCGAGCCCATTTTCTTGCTCAAGAATTTTGGTGAGCGCCGTTCCTACCCCGTACCAGCCCGGTATATTATGCCTTATTTGGGTCCATGCAAAAACCCAGGGTATAGCTCTTAAACTAGTAAAATCTACTTCACTGCCGGTTTTCCTGGAAACGGGCCGCGATGCTATGGGCAGCCTTGAGATATGCTCGATAGGGGTTACACTGGTGTACCACGGCCAAAAGTCTTCATGATGGATTAAGCCGGTATAGGCTTCCATAGAGCTGTCGGCAATTTGTTGCATTACAGCTTTATGATCGCTTTGTACGCTGGTTTCTTCAAGCTCATAATAGTCCATTCCGGCTGCCGTGGCGCGAAGTACCGCGTTTATAATTTGCTCAATATGCCGGTGTGCAACATTTTTATGCGCATAGCGGAAAGAAATTACTTCTCCTTGCTCGGTAAATCGAACTCTGCCGCTATGACAAACACTTGGCAGCGCCAGCATCCCCTGATTTGCGCGCCCGCCACCACGACCTACAGAACCACCGCGACCATGAAACAGCCTGAAATCTACATTGTAGCTTCTACACATAGAAGCAAGGCTTTCCTGCGCTAGATGCAGCGACCAGTTTGCCATCCAGTAGCCACCGTCTTTATTGCTGTCGGAGTACCCCAGCATTATCTCCTGGAACCGACCACGCGCTTCCAAATGCAGCTTGTAGACCGGGTTTTCAAAAAGTCTGGCCATCAACAGATGGCTGTTTTTTAAATCTTCGATAGTTTCAAATAGCGGAACAACATCTACCTGACTATGTACTTTTCCTCGCTCATAGAGCCATAACCCGGCTTCTTTAGCTATTATGAGCACTTCAAGCAGGTCGGAAACATCATGGGTCATACTTATGATTATGCTGCCTATGGCCTGCTTATCAATTCTGATGGTTTTCCGAATTGTATGGAAAATATCTATAGTGTCCTGCGTACTTGGGCTTAATTCTGCGCTGAACCGTACAAGCGGCCGCGGGTTTTTGAGCTCTTCACTAAGCAGGCTAATCCGCTCTTCTTCGTCGAGACGAGAATATGAAGCCGTAACGCCGGCATGACGCAGGAGCTCATCAATAGTGTGTTCGAAAATACCGCTGTGCTGCCGAATATCGAGTGCCGCCATAGACAGCCCGAATGTTCTCACCTGCATGATGAGAGTGGCAATGCTTCCGTTTCTGGCCAACTCCACAAAATTGAGATCTTCCAGCGTTTTTTGCATCAAGCTCAGGTCATGTAAAAACTCATCGAGGGTGTAGAGGAAGACATCATCATCCGGTTTTGCCGGTCGTAGCAAACCACGATCATCCGGTGGAAAAGCCTTTTTTAGCTTTTCCATAATCTGAGTTATGCGAATTCTAAACGGTTCGTATTTGTGTATTTTCTCGAACTCCGAATCTATGCTTACCACACTATTATCTATTTCAATAGCTTTTACAAGACGTTCCGGCATTTTTACCTGCCGTGTAGAAATGCTAAGCTCGCGCCTGAGTTCTTCCAGAGCATCGAGATACAGTTCAACAACGGCATTTCGTTGCGCCTGAAGTGTATAGCGACTCACCTGCGGTGTAACAAAGGGGTTTCCGTCACGATCGCCGCCTATCCATGAGCGATATCTCACAAAAACCGGCAGGTCCGGCGACTTTCCATAGTGTGCCTCAAGCGCATTTTTCATGTCGCGGTAAATGAGCGGCAGCGTCTTCCAAATGGTATTTGTGAAGAAATACAGACCGTTTTTTACTTCATCATAAACAGTAAGCTTATTACTGCGTACATCATCTGTATTTAGCATAAGCTTGATTTGGCGGTACATTTCTGCCACTTCAAAGCGTTCTTCCGATGGCGTTAATTTTCCTGCACCCAACTTACCAAGAGACTGGGATATTTTATTTTGTATACGCAGTACGCTTCTTCTTCTGGCTTCGGTCGGGTGCGCTGTAAGCGTGGGCTGCACGTCCATTCGCTGCAAAACCTCGAGCACCTGCTCGTAGGATAGTCCGGCCTGCTTAAGCATGCCAACAGCTTCTGAAATAGAATCTGCCCTGGGTTTTTCCGCATCGGATGCCAGCTCTCTTTCCCGATTAATGCGTATAATTTCCTGCTGCTCGGCTTTATTCACCATATGAAAAAAAGCGGTATACGACCGTAAAAGCCAGTCGATTTCACTCATACCAAGAGATGTAATCGTTTCGGCAGCCTGATCTCTCCCATTACTATCCTGCTGCGCATATGCCTGCTTGCATAAAGCCCTTAAAGAGTCTACCAGCTCAAATGTTGGCTCACCGGCCTGATCACGAACAGCCTGGCCGATAAGCGCTCCCAATAAGTTAACCTGCTTGCTTAGCGATACCGAAATTCCGTCGCCTTCAGCTTCTACTTTTATCCCCTTCCATCCAGAAGATGTACTCATATTTATCTCAATTTTAAAATTCGGGCCGGTTTAAATTCGGCCATTTTTTTCTCTTAGCACAATTAAAAACAGAATCAGATTTAATAAAAATCTAATTCTTTGCCGATGCAACAATCGTTTCGAATATATTAAATTTCAGCTGATTAAGTCAGCTTATCATCTACCATATCCAGTTTAAATAAACATCATTGGCTTTTCTTGTATGTATACAGATGCATTGTCCAATCGAAGAGCTATAATTTATTTGTTTGAACGTGAAAGACTTCTTTGCCGTTGCATACGCTGTTATTTACATGGGAAATAAGACTGATCATAATTTTTCCCGAAGTACAATTTCACTCTTTTTTTGATTTATTATGCCCGAAGGACCCGAAATTCATATTGAAGCTGACCGGATAAGAAACGCTGTTGGTGACCAAAATTGTGTTTTTATATCCTTTTATCACGAACATCTAAAGCCTTTTGAAGCCGAATTAACCGATAAAAAGATCCTTTCTGTTGAGGCCTACGGCAAAGGTTTGGTGATTTCTTTTGAAGGTGATGCCCATATTTTCTCACACAACCAGCTTTACGGAAAATGGTATACCGCCAAAGCGGGAAATTATCCCAAAACAAGCAGAAGTCTTCGGCTTGAAATACAAACGGCCAATAAATCTGCTCTTCTGTACAGCGCAAGCGAGATAGACGTGCTTGATGATGAATCCGTAAAGCAGCATCCATACCTGAGCACCCTCGGACCAGATTTGCTGCGACAGAAAGATGTCACAAAACTTGCTGATCAATGCCTGAGTTCTAATTTCAGGAACAAAAAGTTATCCGGCTTATTGCTCGATCAGCGGTTTTTTGCCGGTATTGGAAACTATCTTCGGTCAGAAATCCTGTTTTTCAGCAAGCTATCGCCCGATACAAAACCAGCCGAACTGAGCGAAGATGAGCTCAAACTTTTTTGTGAAGCCGCAAGCTTAATTACATGGCGTGCATATAACGAAAAGGGGATTACCCTCGACGATGCGCGGGTTTTAGAAGCTAAAAAACAAGGCAAAACACGCAGACAATATCGCCATTACGTTTTCGGCAGAGACGGAAAACCGTGCTACATTTGCGGAGATACCATTTTAAAAACAAAAGAAGCAGGCCGGAGGCTTTATTCTTGCCCAACATGCCAGAACTGATCAATAAGGAACAAACATTGAACAATAACCAATTTTGTTTGCGATACGTCTTACCTATTGATTAAAAAACCCTAAACTTTCGCAGTTAGAACGTGTATTCTAATTGTCCAGCTAATCAACTAATTATACTTCGACTTCCGGTTCTTTTTTAGGATCACGGGCTTCCAGAAGCTCGAACTTGGTCGTTTCTGAAAGTTGAGCAACAACACCGAAATATCGCTTAAGATGGGTTGTCAGGTTTAGGTGTTTGCTGCAACCCAGCACGAGTCTGCCATCTTTCTTAAGGCGACCAGATGCTTTTTGTATTAGTTTCTGCGCCGTATCAATGCTGTTTTCGTGGCCAAAGTGAAATGGTGGGTTACTAATGATGAGGTTAAAAAAACGCGCCGGAAACATATCGAGTCCGTCGTATAAATGAACCAGCACATTCTCGTTACGGGTATTAAACCGGGTAGATTCAGCCGCAAACCAATCGTCATCCATAGCATGAACTTCCGCTTCCGGGTTAGAACGTGCCACCCATTTGGCCAGAATTCCGTTTCCACTGCCGAAATCGAGCACGTATTTTTCATTGGCTGTGGGTTTTAGCTCCCGCATAATCATAGCCGTTGCTTCGTCAATTCCCGAAGAAGAAAAAACGCCGGGATACTGCATAAGCTTTACTTCTTCTTCCGAAGGATTCGTATCTGAAGGTTTCAGATATTCACCGGCATCTATAAAATCGCAAAGCTCTTCTGCAGAATTGTAGGGAATAGATTTACGAGGACGGCTAAGGCAGATTACACGCGCTTTTTTTTCGGCCTTACTTTGTTCGCACACTTCAAAAAACTCTTCTGCGGCGGTTATCATTGAAGGCGAAAAGTGCCGTGTCATAAAACCGGCATATATGGTCGCAAATTCATTTTCATGAATGTTTTTCCACGCTTCATACAGATAGTACCTGAATCTCTGCAGCTGTTTCGGAATTTTTATAAGCGCTATATGCGGCGACTCATCCGGAGCATCGTCCGGGTTATGCCAGCTTTGCTCGTTAAGCTCCAGATTATTTTTCATCAGATTCATTCGCAAAGACTTTTCGCTGCTGCTACTATCTATAACCGAGTAGGGATCATACTCATGATACACGGTACCCAGAAAGCCAAAGTTATCATTGTACAGAATTATTCGTGGCGCAATTCCCTGCTCTTTAAGCTCTGTGATTTTTGTATCACAAAAGGAAATCAAAAGCTCATCGGCCGCGCTGTAGGGTTTTAGTGATTGATCATTGGTTTCCGGATAGCGGGATATTTCCAGCGGCTGTCCGTTTCTATCATAAGTACTCGTTGACATATTATTTAGTTATGGGCCGGATTGACATTAATTTTAGTGCTGAGAAATTACAAAATCCTGATGTATGTCGGTGGATAAATTAGTTTTTATAATTCAAACATTCGCAGCTCACAGCCGGGCTTTGCTGCGGGCTGCCTCCCGGGTTATAGATATATCACCGCGTTGCGGCTTGGTTTTAATATGCTAATTTGTTATTGAGCCGACCCTCGGTCTACCGTCATTTTTGTCCAGCGAATTTACGCAACGCGCTCCAATCCTTCGAAAGGTTAACGCGAACTAAATGTATTATTCCTTATAAGAAAGGGCTTTATATTATAGTTTTTTTATGCTTTTCCGTTCTTCGTTCATTCTGGAACAATTCACCATTAGGAGCAACGCGACTCACAATAGATAGGAAAGCTTTTTTAATCGAGAAATATGCTATTGGCTATAACTACCAAATCATGAAAACATTCGCAGACTATATTTTATCAAAAGATTCAGGTTCGATGTCGGGTACTTTGCCTAATAGTTTTTTAAAATCACTCGGATTTGCTTGGTTTGCTCGTTCATTGAGATAATCTACCGTTAGTAATGACGATAATTTCTCTGAAACGGCTAAACTTATAAGTTGATTCATCGATACACCCTCTTTTTCGGCCATCTGTTTGAGTTTACGATGAACGGATTCGGGCAACCTAACACTTAAAGTACTCATGATAATTCTCCTATTATTTGCAAAAACTCGCGGGCATCTACGATTTTGACTCCAAAGGCATCGACGCCTACGAAGTCTTGTTTATTGTAAGTTATGATGTAATTGCAATTAGCTTTTACAGCCAATTCTAAGATCAAGTCGTCTCCAGGGTCGCGTAATTGTGGTCTCCAAAGATAGAATACATCGTGTCGATTCGCCATGGCACAGAGATTGTTCAGGATTTGATCGATCTCTTCTAAGTCGAAATTCAATTCAGATACCGATCTTTTCAGAACGTCTTCGTACTCGAGTACGAGCGGTACCGATAGATTTAATGCAAATTTTTCATTTGGTAGTAAAGATAACAAAAGAAAAGATGCTCCGTTACGCGATCGAATGGC
The DNA here is from genome assembly GCA_022565805.1 of Balneolales bacterium. Lineage (GTDB taxonomy): Bacteria > Bacteroidota > Rhodothermia > Balneolales > Cyclonatronaceae > Cyclonatronum. The sequence goes on along the minus strand of JAIULZ010000029.1, from coordinate 15,877 downwards.
AGAATAGAGTATATTCGTGTCCAGTATGATTTGAATTGGCTTCATAATGGTATTATATACACTACCACATTAAAATACAATATTATTTTCACCTTGGTTGATAATTGAAGAGTTACCGCACATCTTCTACTCCGCTCAGGTAGTTTTACCTCGCCCTGCTCTGTGGCAAATTCGTGATTCCCGTGGTGGGTATATTTAGAGCATTTCCCACCACCTTAAATTGGCTGATAATGGCCAATTTTTTTCCAAATTATACTTTCCGGAGTGCGCTCAAAATTCGAAACATCTGTATTGTCTGAAACTAGGTAGAAGCAGAAATTCAAAATGCTGATATATGGGGTCGTGGTTAAGTATTAATGTCTTACAAAGCCAAAGAAGTATCAGGTGTGTAGAAATCTGACACTTCTTTCATCGGCAACTCCTTAAACATGAATAAAGATTTTGCAAAAAAAATTCGCAATTCACCATTCACAATTAGGTTTCTGCTGTTCCCCAAAAGCAAAAAACCCGCTGCAGGCCGTTTTTGGTTCGGCTCTGCGGCGGGTTTTTTAATTCCGTAAATATTATTTAAATCGAAATACGGAAGCTCAAGGCAAGGATTTTCTGGCTATTTAATGAGCGTCATTTTACGCGTCATCACACGACCGTTATCCAGCTGTAGCCTGTACAGGTAAACTCCACTGGCAAGTCTGCTGCCGTCGAATACCATTGTATGCAGACCAGCCTGCATCGGCTGATTGTTTAGCAACGTTGCCACCACACGTCCAGTTACATCAAAGACCTGCAGTGTAACCTGCTGATGCTGAGGCAGCTCGAACTGTATATTGGTCATCGGGTTAAACGGGTTCGGATAGTTCTGCGAAAGCGAAGCATGAATCGGAATATCCAGATCCGGATCGCTGATGTCTACCGAGCCTACGTTAAAGGTTTCCTGACCACCTGCCTGCCAGTAGCGTGCTGCAAACTCCTGGAAAAACTCATTGGCAACCCGCTCGTTGCGAATTATGAGCGTGTTTTCATCATTAAAGAAATTCGCGTTAGCAGACCAGTTATGCGAGCCGGTAATAACTTTAGAATTGTTTGATGTCATTTCGCCATCTACAATACCGTATTTATGGTGTAAAAGGCCAAACTGAGACTGCTCGAAATGGTGAACATCGGCCCATGAGCTCAGATAGTCCCACTCACTGCCCTGACCTGTTATCTGGCCAAGCACGCCACGAACAGCAACACCCTGATTAAACCTACTAAGCATAGTATTAGAAATTGAGCGGCGTGTTAGTAAGTTAAGACCGAGATCTATACTATTTTGTGCGCTTGTAAGAGCACGATTTATTTGTGACTCCGTGCTTCCTTGCGGGCTAAAATAAAGCTGTACATGAACCTGCTCGTCTCCAATCCAGAACACAGATGGGTTCACAACTTCTTTATTTTCGCTAAAGCGAGCGTTAGACGGACTAAAATTCCCGAAATCTGCTCCCCACATTTGGTTAAACTCGTACCAATAAGCACGGGCAAGCGCCACATCCTGAATATTTAACATATTCTGAAACTGCTGATTTGTGCCTTGGTCTGTAGCATTCCACGAGCTTGTAATTACCCATGCCTTATCGTAGTCTTCGTGCCATGCATCTATTATGGCGAACTTATTGTGCATTTGCTCCAGACCCAGACTTTGCACAGCCCGTACGCCATTATTAGCCATTCGGGTAACTACAGCATTTGTATTTCCGGTATGGCCCGATTGAATCACCCTAACATCAACACCCCGGTTATGGGCCGCGATAATGGCATCTGCAACTGCATTTCCAGCAGCACCGCTTATAGAGTAAAAAGCAAATTCTGCGCTTACTTCGGCGGCATTAATCATTTCGATTAGACGCTCGCTGAAATCTACATTTCCAACTGCTTCTTGAAACGTAGCCAGTTCTGTTGCAACAGACTTATTGAAGAAGGTAAGAATCTCTCCGGTTGATCCTTGTGGAGATCTGGTGGAACTAATATACAGATTAGTAGCGCTTGTATCGGGTCCTGCACCGGAGCGAATCTCCAGCTTGTATCTCATAGCCGGCTCAAGTCCACTCAAAGTTATGCTATGTTCTGTTTTATGCTCCTCATCAACTACGGCACCAAATTCCAGATTACGGGTAAGGCCGTAACGAATTTCGGAGTGACCCGGATTTTCTGTAACCCACTCAAATGTTATGGAATTAGTTGTGGCCGAAACTTCGTAGGGCGCAGAAGTTAAAATTACGGGGCCGCTTAGCACGGTTATATCTGTTGTGAAGCGGGGTAAAATTTGTCTTGTATTCAGGAATCGACCTGCAACGCCTACTACTTCCGCTTCAGAATTCGGAATATTCGTACCGCCAATATTGGTGAAATTATCGACACGAAGCTGACCAGATGCTGTAGGATCGGTGATATCATAGTTTGTACCGCCTGAAAATACACCACCAGCTGCAAAGTTTACATCGGTTATGCGAACCAGCTGAGATTCAAAATTACCGGAATTAAGCTGCTCAAGCGTAATATCAAGAGGCTCTACCGGTTGGTTTGATTCGGGAACAACCTCAAATGAAGTATGATTTACGATTTGCAGCAAGTTGTTAAATGCGCCAATTTCGCCGGTTACCACAAGTGAATCACCAATTGTAGCACCAACAAGCCATTCTTGACGCATAATAGCATCGCTATACCAGGCCATACCAGCGGTATCATCCTGGAAATAAACCGGACCCGCGAACTGATTACTCACCGTTACGCGACCTGCAACCGTTACAACAGTACCGGCAGGAAGCTGTCTGGCCTCTGCAATTGGTAGTGGAGCGCTTGTATCCAGCGTTTCGCCCGATAGGCTTAAAGTAAAGACGGGAGTTTCAGGATCGTTGGTTTGGAAGGATAATTCTCCATCATAAACACCCGGTTCAGGTGCTGAGTACATTAGCGAAAATGTTTGAGACTGAAGCGTTTCAAGCGTAATATTAAGGTCGCCATTTACAGAAAAAACAGGATCGCCCGAGAAAGAAGCTCCCGTAATTACCAGATCTTCCTGACCCGTATTACGAACGCGGAAATTAGCCTGCGCAGAACCTGTGGTCGTGCCAAAGTTGTAGCTGCCGCCGGTCTCAAACGGTTCGTCGTTTATAGATACGTTAAGCGTGGGCTCTTCGTTGGTCTCAACAAAATCTACAATGCGTACATCATCTACGTTAATACGATTACCGGCTGTACGCGCGAATCGTAATCTTACGTTACCCGGTACTTCTGCATCAATACTGTATTGTACAAGCTCTGCGGTTAAAACTATAGGGTCGCCCAGATTCTGCCAGGTACCGCCTCCATTGGTAGAATAAGAAACCTGAACAATACCGCCTGTATCGCCGGAAAAACCGGAATTAGCAGCAAAAAAAGAAACTTCAGACATACCATTAGGATAGTCAAATTCCATGCGGATGAAGCCGTCGCGAATTCTGGCCGATTGTAAACCATTTTTACGGTCATTAGCGGCAGTTCCTAGTAAGGCATCATCAAAAAGCCAGGTCCCGGTGGTTAAATCCACGGGTGCAGCGGCATAACCACCTTTGGTTCCGCTTTCAAAATTTTCGAATAGTTGTGCCTGTACCCATACCGGGAACATCACAAAGCTAAGGGCTATACTTAACCTCAGTAGTGCTTGAATCATAGAGAAGGATATTACAAGTTGGAAATGTAAAGATTGATGGAATTTTTCGACATATACGCTTTTAAGAGAACCCGCTTATTTTAATGTTCCAGACTACCATTTATTCCAAAATAGCGTGAGAACAGGCAAGAAATGCCGGGTATTAATTTTTGCGATAAATTAATTTTCTACAGTCGTTTTATTCTTCAATCGTATTAGATGTTACAAATATGTTCATTCATCAAATGTATTAAAAGACGGGCCAAAATAGTTTTCTGACAGGCTTTTTAGTGTAGTTGATGAAGCAGAAGGGCTTAAAAAAACTTTTTTAACCTATTCAGGCTTCTTTTAAAAAAGTTTTCTCGTGAAACTTCTTTGCTTAGAACTCGCTTTTATGCCTCTGCAAAACGATAGAAAACAGTCGACTTAACCAAAGAGAAGGTAATTAAATAGAGGAAAGACGGGCGCATTACCAGATATGTTCTACTATAAACCGTAAACATTTAATCTATCTTCGTGCATTTTATAGTTTAAAGATGCAGAGATAATATGTTGTCTGCTAATTTAATAGCTGGTTTTACCAATACTTTTTGCTACAAGTAAATACTTTTCTAAAGTGATTCGGATAGATAATTTCTACTCCGGTTATTTATAAAGGAATAAAGCAATTGTATTATAGGTATTTTTATTGACTTTTCAGAACCCGGGCCGGTCTTGCAGATTATCTTATTATGATTAATGCTATACCCCAACTTAAAAAGCTGTTCTTCATGTTAATTTTGCGGCATCTATTTCTGTAAATAGGCTTCCAAATATTTGTAGCCACTACCGGTATTAAACAGTGCAACTGTTTCGTGCTTTTTTATATAACCACTATCACGAAGTTTTACCATTGCCGCAAGCACAGCTCCGCCTTCTGGCGCCGGAAATATGCCGGTTAGACGGGCAAACTCGTTGCTAAATTCCATCATTTCGGTATCGGATACCGCAATGGCAGAGCCCGAAGACTCTCGAATGGCTTCCAACATTAAAAAATCGCCTACGGCGGCCGGGACCCTTAATCCCGATGCGCAGGTATGTGCATTTTCCCAGAATGTTGCTTTCGGTTCATTTTCTTTCCATGCTTTTACAACAGGCGCGCATCCTTCTGCCTGTACGCTCACCATTCGCGGCTTCATATCTTTGGTAATCCATCCCATTTTTTCCATTTCATCGAAGGCTTTCCACATACCTATGAGTCCGGTTCCGCCGCCAGTCGGGTATAAAATTACGTCGGGAAGTTTTCCATCCATTTGCTCATATAACTCATAGCCCATTGTTTTTTTCCCTTCCAGCCGGTAGGGTTCTTTAAGGGTTGAAACATCGAACCAGCCTTTTTCATTACGAATTCCTGCTATCATTTTTCCGCAATCACTTATAAGCCCATCCACCAGAACTACTGTGGCGCCCGCCGATACACACTCCTGACGAAATGCAGCAGGCGTATCTGCGGGCATATAAACTACGGCTTCTGCGCCAGCAAGAGCCGCATAAGCAGCAAGGGCTCCGCCGGCATTTCCGGCAGTCGGGATTGCAAAAGATCGTATTCCCCGCTCCATTGCAGCATTCACCGCAGCAGAAAGTCCTCTTGCTTTAAAAGATCCGGTAGGATTAACCGATTCATCTTTAATCAAGATGCTATCCATGCCAAATGTTTTCTGAAGCCTCGGCGCCTTACGCAGTGGGGTCCATCCTTCTCCTAAACTAATGAGCGTTTCGTAGTTCTTGTGGGGTAAAACCTCAGCATAGCGCCACATATCTGTCCTTCTGCTCCGTAAGTCTTCTACCGTCATGCTTTGAGCAGCTTTTTCAAGGTCGTATCTGGCAAGCAGTGGAGCGCCGGCCTCGCTCAGATTATGAACACGGCTTGCATCGTAGTTTTTTCCGGTTTTGGAACACTCAAGGTGAGTCAGATTCATAAGATTTCATCAGCGTTTGGAAATTTCAATTTGTTCTTTTCTCGTTTAAGATAGCTAAATGAGTCAGTTTTTTGAGTACTCCTTCGTTATTTTGCTCTTTTTTCACAGACTTTTCATTGTGATGTGTTTCAGGAGTCCTATATTTCTGAAAAGTAAGCTTTCCATCACAAATAGCTACAATTCGCTAATTGAAAATTTTATCAATTCATCAGGTTTTAAAATTTTTTAAGTACAGAATTTGATTAACTTTTTCTGTGCTTTTGATCTGATGTCAGATTAAAATTGTTTTATCCACAAGGTTTTTCTATTCCTTCATTTGGTGATACCCTTCGTGTATGTAGCTGTATTCCCGGCAATTCCGGTTTTCGTAAAATTGTAATATGATATGCACTTGCTATGATGCTCCTTTTAACTACTATTTTTTTATCATTTTTTCATTTTGAACCAATTAATGACAATTTATTGTCATATTCCGGATTACCTTTAAACACCATAGAAAGTTATGCTTCAGAAACACTGAAGACATCAAAAAAAAGCTCTGATTTACCCGCAAACGCATTGCCCTACGATTTCCGCAGAATACCGGTTGACCTTATGGTCGATGCCGATGCGGTTGTTAGAAACGACTCCCGAACTTTTACTATGCACCGATATTTATCGGGCACGTTTGAAGTTATAAGGAGTGTCACAATTTTGTCACAAAGTGGTTTAGAGCACGCCAAGTTTAAATTTATTGAAGACTCCTTTTCTGAAATTGATTTTGTAAGGGCCAGAATTTTCGATCGTTTTGGAAATGAAACCGGCACCGCAAACTTCAGCGATTTCAACAGCACAGATTCCGGTACTGGCTTTACAGAATACGAGGCTTTGCTTCGTGGGCCGGCATTTCCATTTACGGTGGAAGTACGGTACCAGATTAGCTATTCGTCTTTTATGCAGTTTCCGGTCTGGATGCCCGCAGGCAATGCTGTATCGATCGAGCAGGCCGAATTTACCATTGCTGTACCGACCTCAGAAGATATTTCTTACCGCGCCTTTCATACCGAAGCGCTTAATCCGCGCGAAACGAGAACTGCGCAGCAACAGCGTTTTTATTGGTCTTTGCAATCTTTTTACCGTATACGCAGAGAAAGCAATGCGCCATCTGTTGAAGAACTTGTACCCAGGTTATTTAGTTTTCCGAACCGTTTTTTAATGCACAACAAAGAAGGTTCGGCGCAAAATCCCGAATCGTTCGGGAAATGGATTCAAAGCGTACAAAAAGGCAGACACCATCTTTCACCCGAAGATATGGAGCTTGCCAGAGAGCTACGACCTATTCTACCGGAGTATCAGTTTTTATATGATATGCTTATTAACTTAGAGGATTTAAGGCAGATAAGGCCTCTTATTCCACGTCCTTTACAACTACCGGATACCCGCTCACTATTTGATTTTCTTTCTAAAAGTGATGAGAACGGGCTTAAGGCCCTTAAGCCACTGCCCGACAGATGGGAGCTGGAGTTGTATTGGCTAAATCGTGAGGCTGCTCTGAGAAAAATTGCAGAAAGTGCTTTGAAAGAAACCGAAATATCAGACACTGAAGAAAGCTTAGCATCTAATATGGAAGTTTTCCAGACAATTACCGACCGTATTTTTACTGCTATTGAATACAGGCCTGAATCTTTATTGCACACCGGATTTTTACCAAAAATGCCCATCGATACCTTTAATGATGGTTTTGGTAACGCAAATGACATTACCTATTATCTGCGCACACTGCTTCAGTTTGCCCGTATACCTGCATGGCAGGCTTTCATTAATACAGATGCCCAGGGTACAAGCTTAGTAACAAACACCGATCCGGAGCTTCACTCTGCATTTTTTAACCATGTTCTTCTGGTAGCCGTTGTAGATGCAGATACGCTTTGGCTCGATCCGGCTGCTCAGATTTCCGGCTTTCCGCCTGCTTACCCGGGCTATGCAGCTTCAAATCGTCCGGCACTTTTAGTGGACCGAAATACCATTTCGATGACTTCAACCAAAAGACTCGATGCCGACGAAAATCGTTTGGTAAGACAAGCCACAACCCGAATACTGGAAAATGGACATGCCCAAAGCACGATAGAAACCACTTTTTATGGCCAGCAACACGAGTTTATCCGGCATTTATCTCAGCAGGAAGAATCCATGCAACAACAACTTCTTTACCAGCGGCTGGCTATCCCAAACTACGATTTCAGAGAAATTGAGGTAATTCCCAACGATTACAGCGACAGTGCGCAGCTGCATTTGGAACTGGATATCCGGGGTTTTGGCGTAACTGCCGCAGCCGGAAACCGAATATTATTTCGGCCAAACCTCTTAGAGCGGCGCAGCAGCAGTATTACCGCCCTCGAACCACGTACCCAACCTATTTACATTAATTACGGTTATACCGATGAAGAACATCTGCGCTATATTCTTCCACAAGGTTTTAGAATAGCCCGTTTACCCGATAATGTTGAAATACAGTTCCCACTTGGTTCATACAAGGTAAGTTACCTGCCTCTCGAAGACGGCACGCTTATGTTTCGCAGATTTATTCGTATTGAATCGGGTGTTATTCCGGTTGAAAAATATGGTGAATACATTCGTTTTATGAATCATGTTTACCGGATAGATCAGGAGCAGGTTATTCTGGAAAGGCGGTAATCATTAAAAAATTGATTTAGTGAAGGTGCATTTTAATGAGATTTCCTACATCCGTAATTGATTTTGACTCAGCAAAGTTTTCGGCAAGCGGGCCCATAACCCAGAGCGGTACTTTATTTCGGGTGTGCGACTTGGTAGAAAGATCTTCATAATTACCATGATCGCTGCAAATAAGCAGGGTATGCTCGCCCAGCGATGGAATTAAGTGTACTAAAACCGAATCGAGCCGTTTCCACACGTCAAAAGCGAAGTCTTTTTTTTGCGCATGACCTGCTTTATCGGTTAAATAATATTCCCAGAAAAGCAGGTCGTGAATCCGTGCCTGCTCCATAATTATTTCTGCTATATCTTTGCCGCTTCTTTTGGGCAGGATAATGTTTAGTTTATCGCGCCAGAAATCCCCAAAAATTTCTGCTGTAACCGCTCTTTCGTCGAGCACATCTCTGGTACTGCTTAGCGGAAAACCACTGCTTTTCACCATAAGTGTAGAACAGCTCCAGCGTCCTGTTTTTTGAGTTCTTTCAAAAAACACTGGTGGGTAAGCGTTCAGGAAAAGAGCTTTCTTTTCATTTTGCCGGGCCTCATGAAAAAAGGTAGATGATTTTAAAGCCGGCTTAAGCTTCGAGTGCGGAAAAGGACCAAAATGCCGGCCTACTAAACCTGCTCCGTTTTGACCTGTAAAGAGCGAGGCTTGTCCCGTACCGCTTTGAGGCAGCCCATCCATACCAAGATTAGCATCCACTAAAACCGAAAGCTGAGCTGCTTTATTTATGGGATGAGTTTTGGACGTAAAATTTCCATTCTCACATCCTGTGAGCATTTCTATACTTTCGAAAGAATAACTAAAAAATGGATTTTCAGGCACTTCTTCGCCTGCGCCGATGCCATCAATAAACAAAAAAATAAGAGACATCAGATTTCATTTTCCTTTTCAAGAATAATGGTAACCGGCCCGCTGTTAATCAGAGAAACATCCATCATTGCGGCAAACTCACCTGTTTGTACGCTACCCGAAAATATTGTTTTTACATATGCTACGAATGCATCGTATAAAGCTTCTGCTTTTTCGGGTGGTGCCGACTCGGTAAAACCGGGTCGGGTTCCTTTTCGGGCATCTCCATAAAGGGTAAACTGAGATATTACCAGAATACCGCCACCTGTATCGGCAACCGAACGATTCATCTTTCCTTCATCATCATGGAAAATTCTGAGCTTCACCAGTTTATTGGCCAGCCATTTTAGCTGCTCCTCTTCATCATTTTTATGAATAGCTAAAAGCACCATTAAACCAGGGCCAATAGCACCCGATATGCGCCCGTCTATTTCTACTTTTGCTTCGCTCACTCGCTGTATTACAAGTTTCATAACTATAGAAAATTGGTTAATAAGTTTGTGGAAAAGGTAGCTACTTACGGTGGGTAAGTGATTAATCTGTTTTTCCAAGAAAAGTTATAAAAAGCTTTCAACCCCTTTTTGTGGCTTTCCCACACTGTTTTCAAGATCATAAGCCTGTGAAACGTTCATCACATTGTTCTCCACAAGGCAAGTGAATAACAAAATATAAAGGTGTATAACATGTTTATAAGAGGCTAAAGAGTAATAAAATCAGGCCATGTATTTATCCACAATGTTTTCAACATATCCACAGTTGGGTTAAAAATAAAGGGGATATCAATTTTATACACATTTCAACAGTGCCTACTAAAACTACTACTTTGCTTGTTCTCTACCACCTACTAATAATAGAGGATGTGGAAAGCTTTTCAGAAAATGAATAATATCAGCTTAGAGTTTTAAAAAATTGAGCTGTAAATTAATGGAAGAGAAAAACCAGGTAGCTGCTAATTATTTGATGCAAAATCTGCATCTGAAAATCTTAAGCTGAAAGCACATACAATAATGTCTGATAAAAAAAAATTCACCTACAAAGATGCCGGTGTAGATGTTAAAGCCGGAGAAGAACTTGTTACATCAATAAAAGACATAGTTCGCGAAACACATGGAGTTGAGGTATTAAGTGATATTGGCGGCTTTGGTGGTTTATTTCGTCTTGACTTCAAAAAATGGAAAAAACCTGTGCTTGTAAGCAGCGTAGATGGTGTAGGAACCAAGCTTATTGTAGCTTTTAAAGCCCAAAAATACGATACCGTAGGCCAGGATCTAGTTAACCATTGTGTAAATGACATTGCTGTTTGCGGAGCTGAACCTCTATTTTTTCTAGACTATTTTTCTACAGGAAAACTTGATCAAAAAATTGCTTTTGATGTCATAAAAGGATTTTCAACTGCCTGTAAAGAAAACAACTGTGCTCTTATAGGTGGGGAAACTGCAGAAATGCCAGACATTTATAAAACTGGTGAATTTGATCTTGCAGGTACTATAGTAGGAATTGTAGACGAAAATAATCTAATAAGCGGAAAAGAGATTAAATCTACTGATGTGCTTATTGGAATACCTTCAAACGGACTTCATACAAATGGATATTCTTTAGCACGGAGAGTTCTTTTTGACAAGTTTAGCATAAACGATAAGCCGGAAGTACTTGATAAGACGATTGGAGAAGAACTTTTAAGAATACATAGATCTTATCTACATATCATAAGAAAACTTAAAGCTATAAAAGGCGTAAAAGGATTTTCTCATATCACAGGAGGTGGAATCGAAGGAAATACAAAAAGAATTATACCAAAGGATCTTAAACTACATATAAATTGGAATAGCTGGGATATACCATCTATCTTTTCGCTTATTCAAGATATTGGAAATGTACCTGATGAATCCATGCGCGAAGCGTTTAATATGGGAATTGGGCTTATTGCAGTTATTTCGAAAGATTCGGTTAAATCAGTAACTTCGACACTCGATAAAATGAATGAGCCATATTTTGAAATTGGCCATATTAAATGACGATTTGTAACAGTAACTATATTTTAAATTTATAAAAAAATTATGGCAGAAGTACATCTTCTTGAAATTGCCCACGGCAGAAGCGGCGATAAAGGAAATGGCAGCAATGTCGGAATTATCGCTCGTCATCCCGAAATTTATCCCTTCCTGGTAAAAGAATTAACCACAGAGCGCGTAAAAGAGCATATGAAACATGTATGCCAAGGTAAAGTTGAGCGATATGAGTTACCTAATATTGGAGCACTCAATTTTATCCTTAATGAAAGTTTGGGTGGAGGTGGGACCGTTTCTCTTAAACTTGATGCACAAGGTAAAACTCATGCAGCGCAAGTTCTTAGAATGAAAATAAATGTGCCGGACAATCTACTCGCTTTAGTTAATAAAAATTAAATAAAGCTATTATAATCAATGCTTTAATCTCAATTCAAACTTGGAAATATCTTCTTTTTTTGTTTACAATATAGAAATGAAAAGAATGAAGAATTTTTTTTCTAAGTAATAAACTGTACGAGTAGGCATTCGAAAAAAGGGAGATCCGCGTATGAAAAAACTTATTTTTCCGTTTATTATTCCATGAAGTTTTTTCTTTCCTTGATTACTTCTCTAAAAGGTAATCTCTACAAATCTCTTGAAAGTAAGATCGTATTAATCAGGAAATCCTATCAAAATTAAAATTCATTTACGACTGCACCGGTGTCTAACGAAGTTAAAATAAGACTGACAGAAGAGGATCTGAAAAAAATGACTCCGGAAGAGCGAAAGGCTCTTTTTAGAGGAAAAGATCCTATTGAAGATAAGGGATTTCGGTTTTCAGGTCCTTCAATTGGACTTGCTTTTACTATTGCTATCGGCCTTATTTTAATTGCAATTGTAATTATCCAATATGTAATTAAACCGGAAATAGTAGCTCCAATGGTAAAAGGCCAATTTGAACTACCTCTTAACTCCGATAATCCTGTTTTTGAAACCGATTTATACTTAATTACAGCTGGTTACTGGAATCAGGAAAACTTTTCTCAGTTTATACCTGTAGGAGAAAGACTGCTATTAACAGATACCTTTCAAGGCGATGATAATGTAGAGGCCAGAAAAGAACTATATCTCTATTTATTACGAGCACATATATTTAACGAAGATTTTGAACGTGCACGAGAATTTGCACGATTTATACAAAGCAGGCATCCATACGACAATATTTTTATGTCGGATGTCTTTTATTATCGTGGGCACATCATATTACAAACCATGAACTACCGGAATGCGTACGGTGCATTCCGGGAATCTTTTGCTCTTGGTGGTCGCTATGCCAGCGAAGCAGAGCGAGCTATGAATAACATAGATAGGATGTCTAAACCACTTTGGTAGTAATTACTTACCACCTATACTATACTATAGTTAAAATTATTCTAATATTTTATCCAGCAGACCTGCCAGGGCTTTAAGTTAAGAAGCGTACTTCCAATACGTTTTCCGGAAATTAAATCAGTTGCACTATTCCATCTAAAAGGAGCATTCCACTCTACAGGTTTTGAGGTTACATTGGCCACAACAAGCAACCTGTGAGATCCTTCTGGTGATGTACGCCACATTGAAAAAAGACTTTCCGGCGTTTCCAAGACGCGTTTTCCTCCCTGAGGATCAAAAGCCGGTTCAGTGGTTCTAACCTTCAGCAGTTTTTTCCATGCTTTAAACACTTTATAATGATGGCTTTCAGGATTATTCAGAAGCTCATAAATTTCTTCCGCATCCCATTTACGCCGATTTATAGAACGTAAGATACCCGTTTTGGCAACTCCTTCGTGGTCGTTTTGTGTACCAAGTAAACTATGGATATACACGGCTGGTACACCCCGGAAACTCATCATTAGAGCTTGAGAGCATATAAACTTGCGAATCTGAATATCAAGAGAACCTTCTTCAACATCTTTAAAGGCATCAAAATAAGTAATATTAAGCTCATAGGGTGATTTAGAGCCATCAGGATTTTCTTTATACGACACATGACCACCTCTTTTCTGAGCAGCGAGAATAACCTTTTGGAATTCATCATCAGGAACAAGGCCTTCAAGTGGTCTTACTCCAATTCCATCATGAGATGAAGCAAAGTTAAAATAGGTACATCCTTCCGGTGGTGGGGTAAGCTCTCTGCTCCATTTTGTTAAATATGTAGCATTTTGAGTGATAATCGCATGGTATAATAACGGAGGCAGAGAAAAATTATATACCATATGGGCTTCATCTCCATCACCAAAATAGCTGATGTTTTCTTTATGAGGCACATTGGTTTCAGTAATCAGGATCGTTTCGGGGGCTACTGATTCCACCACATCCCGAATTAGTTTCACTACCTGATGAGTTTCTTCCAAATGTATGCAGCTTGTTCCTTTTTTCTTCCAAAGGAAAGCGACGGCATCTAATCTGATTACCCTAACACCTTTACTTAAATAAAATAAGAGTATATCTATAAACTCGAATAAAACATCCGGGTTCGAAAAATTAACATCAACCTGATCCGGGCTAAAGGTAGTCCATAAATAATAGGTACCATGATTAGTTTGAATTGGGGACAAAAGGGGTGTACTTCGTGGCCGGGTAACCATCCGTACATTCTCATCAGGATCTATTAAATGGAAAAAGTCCTTTCCATATCCGCTTCCTGCAAGAAAATTTTTGAAATAGCTACTTTCACTGGAAACATGATTAATAACCAGGTCGGACATTACGGTAAAATCTCTGGACATATTGGTAACGTCGTTCCACTCTCCTAAATCTTCTCTTACCTTACGATAATCTATAACAGAAAAGCCATCATCTGATGAAAATGGGAAAAAAGGAAGGATATGCACATTATTTATAAGTCCTGAGAAATTACTTTTCAGGAACTTATGTAATTCCTGAAGTGGTGTTCTTTCCTTTGAAGTAATCGAATCCCCGTAGGTAATTACATAGACATCTTTATGCGAATAATGCTTTTTAAACTCAGGAGCTGGTTTAATAGTACCATATTTTTGAATAAGATTTGTAAGTCTCCGCAAGAGATCATCGGCCGGTACTTGATATAAATAGGATAAACGTTCTGATATTTTTTCTTTAACTGATTGCTCTAATTTCATGTATTTAATTTTAGAAAGTATGGTTTACTAAAATAGAAGACTTTGCTAAACCTTTATATTTTGCCATTTTTTGCCTTGTCATAAAAATAAAATCCTTGCTCCCTATGCTTCGGATACTTCGGATACTTCGGAAACTATGATTTTGTTTTTATTATAGCATTAAATACGGCTTAATAGAATAATTTATAAAGCGATCTAATTAGGTTTGTTTTTTATTTTATCCAGAATTCTCAAGATTGCCAAAGAATTATATAGCATTAATTGAGATGAATTAAGATTATCCTAACTTTTTGAGTATATAGAAAAAACCTTAATTATCTGGATGATAAACCTTTATGTGATGAATATAATGACTTATCGAGGGCTTTAAAAAAACTTAGGCTTTGTTTTAAGCATAAGTTTTTTGTGTTAAGGGAAGGCTAATTAACATTTGAAGTGCCCGATTCTGCGGAAAAATGAATCCTTGGGGGCGAGCCCCCAAGGATTTTCGGAAAGTTTGCGTAGCTTTCTGCTTTTTTCCGACCAAAGAATCCAGCACATGAAAAACTACACGCACATTACCTACACCGAAAGATACCGTATTCATGGATTAATTCAACTCAACCATTCCATTCCTTACATTGCCGCTCAACTGGGGCGAGACCCTACCACTATTCGCCGTGAAATTAGCCGGTCAGGTGGGTATAACCAGTATGACGCTGAAGCCGCTCAACGCCGCTATGAGCAACAGGGCTGCCAAAAACGAACTCCATACCGGTTTAAGGGATTATTAAAAGAACGATCACTTACCCTTTTATCCAAAACGGATCTCGAACCCGCTGCCATCGGGCCTCGGTTGATGCTGGAACACGGCTCGGATATGTCCGTCTCCCACATGACCATTTACCGGTATATTTATGAGGATGCTCGCCAGGGCGGAACCCTTTACAAGCACCTGAGAACGGCACGTAAACGTCCCAAACCTCGAAAAAAGATCAAAACAGTGCGTCAATTGATCAAAAACAGGCGATGGATTGACGACCGACCCAAAGAAGTCGATGCCGTAGAGCGAATCGGCGACCTTGAGCGGGATACGATTGTCGGACCGGCAAACAAAGGAGCCATACAGAGCATCACAGACCGAAAATCAAGCTACTGCTGGCTGGCACAGGTACATTCCAAGTCTGCGCGTGACAATCACATCGCTACCCGTAAACTGCTCAAAGACGTACGTCACCGCGTTTATTCGTTGACCAACGACAACGGAGTTGAATTTGCCGATCACCTGATTACGGCCAAATATTTGAACACCACAGTTTGGTTTTGTCATCCCTACCAGACAAACGAAAGCTCCAGAATTGAGCAGATAAATAAGCTTGTGCGTCAATATATTCCCAAAAAGAGGGATATTCGATTTGTACAACCCAAAGAGTTGGCTCAAATTTGCGAAAAACTTAACAACCGACCACGAAAAAAACTTGGATATTTAACGCCCAAAGAAGTATTCTTTAATGATTCAAATCTCGAAAAACTAACTGATGACCCCTAACTGAAAAATCGGGCACTTCAAATGTTATTCTGCC
>JAIULZ010000028.1 GCA_022565805.1 Balneolales bacterium | reverse complement strand
ATTTTTGATCCAAGGAAGAAGGCGGGCAAAAGAGTGGTTTTGCAAAGCCTTCTTATAACAAAATATTTGGCAGCCTATAATAAAGTCGCGGGAGATTTGAACTAGTGAGGCCGTCCATTTTATTTTTTTAACATAAGTTCGTTATAAATTCATTGAACTTCACAATCAGAAAGTCTACCGTTTTGTCAAGAGTATAATTTACTCCAGCTCGACCTAAATTCTGAGTTTATATTAAATTAGTATATCCAGAATTTTTCGTGTTCCTTCTTGACCTTGTGTCTTCGCAGCTAAAACCTGATTTATTTTGCCAAGAAGGCTTCAAAACTCAAAGGTTTACGAAGTTTACTTCATGTTTAAGGCATTCATAAATCAAATTTGCCTTTTGAAACAGACCAGGCTCATTTCTTGATGGCGTAAGCGAATTCAGGGGTGGTTTAAACAGGCTTATGAACTAAATACTCAACTTGCAGACCTATTTAAAGTACTGTAACCAACCCCCGGTTCCTCATTACGAAGGAGGGAGCTTCTTTTCCTAATTTTTATATCGAACCCACCTTTGTTTAGATAGTTAACCTCGTTACTTGAATGTGTAAACAGTGTCAAACTGTGAATCCAAATTGAAAAATGATGTGATTGTGTTTGGAGATTTCATCCTTAATTAGGGCTTCATTCGGCATAAAAAACTCCCCATTAGAAACGTATGCCCCTTTGGTTTAGGCAACTGTTTCTCTCAATAAAAATAGTTTTTTAGTAAATAGTCTGCAATTGGCGATAACTAATATATCCAGAAAACTTTATCTGCCACTTTGATGCGTAGTTTTTAACTGCAACATGTGATTGTAAATAAAAAACTTCTTCAGGCCCGAAATGTGCCATTGTGGGTATACCAAAGTTCAGATTGGGCTATTATAAATGATCATTCAACATTTTTTTTAATGCTTTAAAAGCGCTTTTTTAGGGCTCTCATACTTAAAAAAAGAAGGCGCTACACCCTCTTTACTAAAAATATATTGACCTAATGCGTATTTTCTTTAATTTACTATCAGTTATTAGATAACAAACAGTTTAGAATAACAGTCGAATCAAATAGAAAGGCCTGTTTTTGGAAAAAAACAGGCCTTATTTTTTTGCCCCGATTTATAGCAGATCAGATATTAATACTTAGCAACTGTCTGAAGAATAATATATCGCATGTCTGCAAGAACTCCCTGAGCCGTTACTTCTTTTCCAGCCCCCGGTCCCTGAATTGTTATCGGAGACTGACTATAATATCTGCTTCGGATAGAAATCATATTATCTGCCCCTTTAAGAGTGCCAAGTGGCGAATCGGAGTCTACAGCCTGTACCCCAACACGAATGCCGTCGGGTCGTACGGTGCCGATATAGCGCAGAACTTTTCCTTTGGCTTTTTGGTCTGCAACCCGCTTACTCCACTCGGCATCAACATTCTTCAAGCCGTTAAAAAAATCGTCGAGCGATACCTGTTTTAGCTCATCGGGTGTTTGGTCTTCTGCTTTAAAAGATTCTCTTTCCATTTTAAAACCGGCGGTACGCGCAAGAATAAGACACTTTCTGGCCACATCCTCGCCCGACAAATCATCTCTGGGGTCGGGTTCTGTATAGCCATTATCGTAAGCTTTACGCACAGCATCGCTAAACAGCACTCCTTTTTCCAGCTGACCAAAAAGATAGGTCATAGTTCCTGAAAGAACGCCTGAAATTTCCTGGATTTCATCACCATTATTCACCATAGATTCAATGGTGCTAACAACAGGTAAACCTGCTCCGGCTGCTGCCTCATACTTAAAAATAGATCCCGAAGGTCGCTTGGCAACAAGCTCGTCGAAGTAGCTTTGCGGCATTGTATTCGCCAGCTTGCTTGGGGTTACCACGTGAACGCCTTCTTTAAGCAAATTTACGTACAGTAAGGCGACTTCACGACTGCCGGTTGCATCAACAAATAAGACATTACGGCCCGATTCTTTTCTATGATTGATAATCCACCGAACAATTTCATTCCATCGGGTTGGCTGTACGGGCTGCTTTTTAAAAAGACTATTGCTAAACGACAAACTTCTTAATCCGTCTGATTTTAGCAACGCCAGCTTGCTGTTACAGAAGCCAATAAGGCGATACTCTTTTTGTAACAAAGGCGATGTTTCGAGTTGATTTAATAACTCGCCGCCAACCGTACCAATTCCTGCCACAAACACATCTGCTTTCTGCTCCGCAAACGCGGCTTTTCCTACATGATAAATTTTAGACTCTTCTGCTACACTTTTCATTTAACGACCTTATGATGGTTAATTATTGAAGTAAATTCTTTCAGGAGATCATTCAGCTGTCTGAACTCAATCAGAAATGCGTCGTGACCGTAAGGAGACGTAATTTCGCGATAAATCGCATTTGGCAACATTTCTGCAAGAGTTTGCTGCTCAAAAATGGGGTAAAGTAAATCGCTTTGTATGCCTGCTACCAAAACAGGAATGCGGAGTGCCGACAAAACTTCCCCGCGACCGCCTCTTCCCCGCCCCACATCATGCGTATCCATACTTTGAGTGAGCCGGACGTACGAAAGCGGATCGAAACGCAACCCAATTTTTTCACCCTGATATTTAAGGTAAGATGACACCTGGAACTGATCCTGAGTGCGTATTTCCCGACCAAATCGGTCGTTATATTGCTCCGCTGCCCGATAGGTGAGCATGGCCATAGCGCGTGCCGCTGCCAGACCATCTAAAGGCGGATTGTTGAAATCATAGAAATCTTCGCTCCACCGGGCATCTGCATAAATCGCCATCCGCTGTGCCTCACTAATACCAATAGCCCAGGCTTCGTGCCGGCTGCCAGCTGCAATAACCGCGGCGGCCTGCACCCGCTTATCTGTAATAGCGCACTCTAAAGCCTGCATCCCGCCCATAGAACCGCCGATAACAAGCTGAATCTCCTCAATTTTCAGATAATCCAGAACAAGCTGCTGAGCCTTTACCACATCCCGAATACTAAGTATAGGAAATGAGTGCCCGTATGCTTCACCGGTTTCAGGATTAACAGATGATGGCCCCGTTGACCCGTAGCAGCTTCCGGGCACATTAATACAAATCACAAACAAATCCTGATTCTTAAAAATGCCATCCTTTTCAAAAAGCCCGGAAAACCATTCCGAAGCGTTGGAATGCCCCGTTAGCGCGTGATAAATAACCACCACATTAGTTTTCTCTTTATTCAGTTTTCCCCAAGTGCTGTAATCCAGTTCCAGAACTGGAAAACGAAACCCGGTTTCTGTCTCAAAACCAGAAGTGTGACTATATTTTTGATTCAGATTAGCTTGCATTTAGCAGGATTTTTACTGTTTAATTAAATGATTATTTAGATTTTGAGGTCTTTTATGCAATGATTAATTGCCCTTCATCTGGCTTATTAAACCTTCCTTTAGAATTTTTTTAGCTACAAATAAGCCCATACTCAGGTTATCAATTTCCAAAGCATGAGCTTATTTACGTTTACTGTCGACCGCCAGACCTGCATCAGGCCAGGACGCTTATTTTTGAGAAGGCCTGCTCGAAATCACCGATGATGTCATCGATATGCTCGATGCCAACCGAAACGCGGATCAAATCTTCTGTTACGCCACCGCTCTGCTGCTCAGTCTCGCTCAGCTGCTGATGTGTAGTCGAAGACGGATGAATAACAAGAGTTTTGGCATCTCCAACATTTGCAAGATGGCTCGCAAGCTGTACTTTTTCGATAAAGGTACGGGCCGCTTCGTAACCACCATTCACACCAAAGGTAAGAACCGCACCAAACCGATTTGGCTCCAGATATTTCTTCGCCAGATTGTGGTAGGCATGATCTTCGAGTCCGGCGTAATTAACCCAGCTAACCGCATCATGATTTTTAAGCCACTGAGCAAGCTTAAGCGCATTTTCGCAATGACGCTCAACCCGCAACGATAGCGTTTCCAGCCCCTGAAGCAACAAAAAGCTGTTAAACGGCGACTGAGACGGACCAAAATCACGCAGACCTTCTACTCTGGCGCGAATAGCAAATGCAATATTACCGAAAGGTCCTTTTTCGCCAAATACTTCCCAGAAATTCAGTCCGTGATAGCCCGGAGCCGGCTCTGAGAACAGAGGGAATTTCCCGTTGCCCCAGTTAAAGGTTCCGGCATCAACCAAAACACCCCCAACCGAAGTTCCGTGACCGCCAATCCACTTCGTGGCAGATTCTACCACAATATCGGCACCATGCTTAATGGGTCTCGCAATAGCTCCGCCAGCTCCGAAGGTATTATCTACTATCAGCGGAATACCGTGTTTTACCGCTATTGCCTTGATGCCCTCAAAATCAGGCACATTATTCCGGGGATTACCCAGCGATTCTACATAAATCGCTTTGGTATTGGAGTCGATAGCTTTTTCAAAAGAAGCCGGCTCATCATCGGTCACAAAACGAACATTTATACCCAATCTGGGAAGTGAAACCTTAAACTGATTGTAGGTACCGCCATACAGATTACTGGTTGAAACTATATTATCCCCTGCCTGTGCGATGGTTACAATGGCCAAAAACTGCGCCGCCTGACCCGAAGAAGTAGCGACAGCCGCAGCACCTCCCTCCAAAGCGGCAATTCGTTTTTCGAAAACATCGGTGGTCGGATTCATGATACGCGTGTAGATATTTCCGAAATCTTTAAGGGCAAATAGGGTAGCCGCATGCTCGGTATCCTTAAACTGATACGATGTAGTCTGGTAAATAGGAACAGCACGAGAACCGGTTACCGGGTCTGGCTCCTGACCGGCATGGAGCTGTAGAGTTTCGAATCTGTAGTTTTTAGGGGTGTTTTCTGTACTCATGGTTTTATCTTTTTAGGTTTGTATCGATAAATTTGGCTTCACAAAATTGATTGGTGAAGCGTTTACTGGTTAAAGAACTTTAGACAGGCTAAACCTGCCCTCATAGCGAAAATGAAAAACTAACGAGCTAAGCGGGATGCTTCGAGCTTATCTCTAATCAAAAATTGATGATCAACTTTTATACATCGACTCTGAATGAGCTTTCTTCCTAAAGCTTCGGTTTTATCCTTAAGCTCAGGATGCTCACCTGTACCCAACTGAAGCCAAATAATTCCAGCCTCTGTTTTCCAAGCCTGCTCAACAACATCAGGAACCCGCTCGGGTCTTATAAACACATTTACCACATCCGGTTTTACCGGCAAATCCGACAGGCTTTTGTAGGAAGTAACTCCTAAAATGGAATCAGCTCCGGGGTTAACCGGATAAATCTTATAGCCGTGTTTTTGAAGATATCTGCCCACAAAATGGCTGTCTTTAGATGGGTTTGAAGACAAACCTACGATAGCAATGTGCTTTATGCCGGGTAAAGTTTTCTCAATCCAGTCTGTTTCTGCAGCCAGTTCATCGGTGGCGTACATTTTCTTGCTAAACCAGGAACCAAAGGTTGAATTCATACTATATAAAATTCAGATTAATCGTTTTAAAAATGTTACAGATAATTAATTCTATTCTGTTTAAATGAATACTCTTATCAATCTTTACAGATACTTCACTCCAAAAAAAAAGCCTCTCCCGGAAAGATTCGGAAGAGGCTTAAATTAAAACACGACTTTACAACAGAGCCGCCTGAAATTTCAAGCTTTCTCATCTTTCCCGGCAACATTACTGCTGCGGGCAGGAATTAGCACCTGACTTCCTTACGGAACGGTTGCTAAGGCTTCACAGGGCCTGATCCCTCTGCCTTTCTTGATAAGATTAATAAAATAAAGAGCTGTTCAGCTCACGCATACATCAACAAGGAAATGGCATTAGGTTATAAGCCCCAAATGCAACAACAATACTTGGTGATATGTGAGGGAGTTGAATTCATACTTTAAACTATTGCTAAAATAATATACAAAGCAAGAAAAAAGTTCCTTTTTTTTTGATGGCTTTGGTCTTATATTAAAATTCTCATTTTAAAACAGACTTTTTTGTAGTTTATACAAACATACAAGCCGTTTTTGTGAGAACACTTATAGAAGATTGCACACGTAAAATTTTGTTTATCTTCTTTGTTTACGCCGGTGTGGCGGAATTGGTAGACGCGCACGACTCAAACTCGTGTTCCGCAAGGAGTGTCGGTTCGACTCCGACCGCCGGTACTAAGCCCTGCTCTCTTTTGAGTGCAGGGCTTTTTTTTTGCGAAATTCTTATCGATTAAAAACTTCTTTGATGCTATCCAGCATTTCTGATGCTTACAGCTTATCCAAATTATTTTCGGATAAACTGAATTCGCTGTCCCCCCTGCAGTAAATAAACCGCCTTTATCAGGCCGTTTTCGTCCCGCTCAAATTCCAGGCTTGCCGGTACTACTTTGTAAAAAAAACGATCATTTCCTTCGGGAAAAATCTGTGCAGATGGCTGTCCCGATAATCGCGCCATGAGGGCATCGTCGTTCACATACATGGTATAGCTTAAGCCGATTTGCGAATCGTACTCACCAGCATATTCTTCCAATTGTTCTATGCTAAGCTCTGCTTGAACAGGCGGTGCCGGTCTCTCCTCAATTCGCATAAAACGAAACGAATTTCCGCCCTGCTGAAGCGTGAAAGAAGCCGATTTTCCGGAGTTATCTGCTTCAGTAAAAGTAAGTTTAGCGCTAACGCTTCTATTTTTAAAAGCGAGTTCCCCATCCCATTCCAGAGGAAGCGCAGGCTGTCCATCAATTTGACCAAAGAGTAAATCACCCCGTTTGAAAATCTCGAAGACGCCAATATCATCATTCAAAAAAAGACCACTTACCTTTGCAATCAACTCATCCGGCAGATCCTGTATTTCCGGCAGTTTTCTGAGTGGAGATTTAGAGTTAACCACATGAAGAGCCACATCTCTAACATCAGAAATGGAGTTGGTTAGCACTACCGCACCCCTATTCTGCATATGACAAAATGCAATGTAGCTTCGGAAGCCCATAGTGCCACCACCATGCCCAATTATTATGGAGTCATCAACTTCATCCACAAACCAACCAAACCCTATATACTGCCCTGCTCGAAGCGACTCCAAAGGCTCGTGGGCCGTGAGCAAGACAGAGGGGTATCTGTAATCTCCTTTCAGCAGCTGCGCACTTATATACTTAGCCATATCTTTTGCTGTACTATTCAATTCGCCTAAACCCCGTACTTCATCAAAATTCCAGTGAGAGACTACTTCTCCATACGATGTAGGAACAGCTCTTTTCTGCTGCTTTTCATCGGGGACAACCCGAAAAGTTGAGTGCATTTCCAAAGGCTTAGTAATTTGCTGTTCAATAATACTGTCGTAGCTCGTTTCCGTGAGATGTTCTGTAATATAGCCGAGTAGCATATACGCAAAATTGGAATATTCGAACTGAGCACCCGGTTTTCGGCTAAGCTCGTATGAATTTGCAAAAGCAACGAGATCTTCAATCGTATAGTCTTTGTAGGGATCACTACCGTCGGCAGGGTTCATATTATCCGGCAAACGAGGCAGACCGCTTAAGTGTGAAGCAAGGTGGGCAAAAGTGATTTCTTTCCCATTGTAAGTCGGAAGTGTTAATCCCGAGTCCTGTATATGCGGCTGCACTGCATCATGCATGGAAATTCCCTTTTCAGCTAAATGGAGCAGCAGAACCGTTGATGTAAACGTTTTGGTAACCGATCCGATTTCGTATATAGTTTCTTCAGTTGCGGGTATTTTTTCATCATTATCGGCATAACCCAAAGACAAAAACTCGACCCTGCCATCGGGCGCGACAGATGCCACGACTATAGAAGGAATGAGATCTATTTTCATTCTTTCTTGCAGATAGGCTTCTAAATCAGCCGGAATCTGTGCCTGCAAGTTTGCACTAACCGAAATTAGTAGTACAAGAATTGTAGCGGCAAGAGCTCTAATGCTTTGGAGTAAAGAAAACATAAGGATTTAAATAAGTTGATTAAATAAAAAATCCATCATTCTGAAATACACGGGCTGATGTAAATAAAACAGGACAAAAGTATTAAACAGAAAAAATTATGAAGCTCGTACGATTTGACTATATGTAAGTTTCAGTCGAGAGCAGATAACTGAGAAAAATAGGATTAAATAATTTTAAGGAGATGCTGTAAGGTATACAGACATAGTGGGAAACGGAGACGAAACCCAACACATTAATTCGCTGCACCTTTTTATGATTCTATTGGGTTGCAAACTGAATATCGTAGAGTCTTCTGTAGAGCCCGTCCTGAAGCAGCAGCTCACTATGTGAACCGGATTCTGCTATGCGACCGCCTTCGAGTACGAGAATGCGGTCGGCATATTTTATGGTGGATAAACGATGGGCGATTACAAAAGTCGTGCAGTTCCGAACCAGGTATTCCAGCGCTTTTTGTACAGCAGCCTCCGATTCTGAATCAAGGGAGGAAGTTGCTTCGTCGAGCAGAAGAATTTTCGGATTTCTGAGTATGGCGCGGGCAATTGCAAGACGCTGTTTTTGTCCGCCGCTTAGTTTAATGCCTTTCTCGCCGATTAAGGCATTATAGCCACCTTCAGCTTCCATAATAAAATCGTGTGCGTAGGCAAGTTTTGCGGCCTCCTTAACCTCTGCATCGGTAGCATCGAGGCGGCCATATCGTATGTTTTCAATAACCGATGTTCCAAATAGCTGAATATCCTGCGGCACTACGGCAATTTGGCTACGCAGGTCAATTTGCCTGAAATCCTTTACATCTTTGCCATCTATCAGAATATTACCTGTGGTACAATCGTAAAAGCGAGGAATCAGGTTTAGAAGAGTCGTTTTACCTGCGCCGCTCGGGCCTGCGAGGGCAATAACTTCACCCGGCTCACAGCTAAAGTTGATGTCCTGAAGAACCGTTTGCTTTTCATAAGCAAAGCTAACACGATTAAATGTAACGGCGCCTTTAATCTCTAGAACAATACGTGCGCCGGGTAAATCTGCAATTCCCGGCTTTTCGTCGAGCAGTGTAAAAATACGCTCCGAAGCCCCGATGGCCGAGCTAAAAACGGTATAAATCCGGGCCATCCCTCCGAGTGAGCGACCAATATTAAAAGCAAAAAAGATAAACGCGACCAAATCTCCGGCCGTAAGTCGCCCTGCAAGTACTTCTGTGCCGCCATACCCAAAAATGGCAATCATGGCAGACATGAACATAAGCGAGACAGAAGACCAAAACAGGGCGCTATACAAAACCCGTTTGCGGGCAATACTAAATAGCGACTCAACTCCGGTTGAGTAGCGGTCGTTTTCGTAGGGTTCGCGGGCAAATGCTTTTACAGACTGTATTGCGCCAAGCGCTTCTTCCGCTATGGCTGTGGTATCGGCAAGCTTGTCCTGTACGGCTTTTGAAAGCTGACGAATTACGTGCCCGAAATAGCGCACCGCAAGCGTAATTAACGGAACGGTAACAAAAATTACGAGACTTAATCTCCAGTTAAGCCAAACCATTAAAATGACCGAGCCAAACAGATTAATTGTCTGCGTAATACCTTCAGAGAGCGTGCCGGTTACGGCATCCCGAACAGCGGCTACATCATTTGTTAGCCGGGAGGTGAGTTCGCCCAGTCGCTGCGTGGTATAAAACGCGAGACTCAGAGAAGTAAGGTGTGTAAAAAGCTCTTTCCTCAAATCTGCCACCATTCGCTCTCCGGTCCAGTCGAGGGCATAGTTACCAAAAAAACCGAGCGCAGACTGAAGCGCGAAGAGGCCAATCAAAACCACCGTAATCGTGTTAAGCACCTCGCGGTTGCCTTCATCAAATACTGCATCCAGCAATTCCCGTAACCCAAGCGGAACCGCCAACCAGACAAATGTAGCCAGCAAAGATGCCAGAATGGCAAAAACCATATACCATTTATATGGTCGGGCGTAGCTCAGAATCCGGACGTATTGCCGGAAGGCAGATCGATTTAAGTTCAAATCTTTAGTTTATTTGAATGGCAGTTAGGATCGTAATGTACACAGAATTGATAGTAACGCTTTTGCTAAAACCAAGCATTCCAATGTAAGTAGTGATGCGTATAATCAGCTCTAAAACCATGATGCTACAATTGTGCCAAAAAACGCTAGCCTGGAGAAAATGGGAAAACCTCCTTTTCATTCTGCAAAGCGCAGTTGGCGTACCTAATAGCACGCTCTATTGATGGATCAATACTTTTTTTAACCTCTATTTTGGCCTGACGGGACATGATTGATACCAAAATTGGTATCGGTTTAAGATCATAAGCACATTGATAGCTTTTTTGTTGCGCCTGATTCGATATGACTAAATTTTAAAATCCGCCATTTAATTTCCAAAACTCGCTATTTTAGAAAATTCACTTCCGGACTGCCCCAATATTTACATTTTCAAATACTCGAATCATAAACCACTTTTACTAATTCTGAAATTTGGAGTTCGAAAGCAGAGCACGAATTAGTCTTTAAGAACAACATCTGCTTCACCAAACTCTGTCGGTCCTGCGAAAACCGTGGCGCCATAAGGCGGGCAAATACTTACTGAAATTGTTATTCCGGAAGGCTCGCAATCTTCGTTTACTTCTGCCTCTACCATTTTACGGGCATAGCCCAGATAGTTTTGCGTTGCTTCCTCATCTAATGTTATAATTAATTTAGCACCCATAGTTGAAATTTTGTTATAGATTTTTCTTTTTATTTATTAAATAATCGTCTCACTGCAAAGTAAATCGAATAAGTTTATGTGTAATTAAAATTAGTAGAAGGTTTTTCAAAGCCTTCTAGTACCATTTCATCCAAACATCCTGAGTTATAACATGAACGCCGAGCTGTTCACAGACTTTAATGGTATGTCCAGTGCCACCGGCATATTTATCGGCCGGGTCGATATAAAAAAACGCAACCACGGGTTTTTCGAAGCCGGCTGAGTCAGAGCCGGTTACTTTTAGGGTGTCTCGCAAAAGATATTGAGCTTTAGCCGCTATCCGGCCTTTGGGAACCCGACGAGCGTAATCTACCATTTGCGCCATTTTTTTTCCTTGTTGGGCCGTAAGCTGCTGTATATTTTCTCCTTCCGAATCGTTTACACGATCGTAGCTTAAAACACTTGCACCATCTACACGATTTGCCTTTTTCATATTTTCGTAGGGCACAACATATTGAATTCGGGAAGCATCGACCGCGCCCACCCCTTTCGCAAAAAGAGTATCCGAGCCATCGGCATTTCCAGTCCGGAACATGATCGAAGAAAACTCGTTTACCAATTTTTCCGCGAAATTAGTCAGGGAGGATGCATCTTCCTCCTTCACCTTACGTCGCCCTTCCAGAAGTACAACAGGCAGGTATTTATCGGCAATCAGCGCTTTAAATTGTTGTTTTGTCATGTTATTTCTTGTTTTCTAAGACATTAAGAACTTTCAAGCAAGTAAGACCTGTATATATTACTCATTATTTTTTATTAGCCTGTATCGAAATCACGACAATTTAAGAATAGACTGTGACAACGTATTGTCATACTGTTTTTTTTCTATACAAATAAAGTTGCAGGTCGTGCAATTCTAACGACACGATTGATTTAGGTAAATAATTACCCTTTGCGTTTCCCGGCTCTCCGGTCCATCTTGCCAGATTCGCAACCCAAGGTCATTAATTTTTCCAATTTCGATGAATGCAGTGAAGCACGGGTTTGTTAGGTTTTGAAAATATCTAATCTATGAGCGCGATGCAGAGAATGAAAACCATTTACGTTGAGCCCACAACGCTTTTTGGGCAATTTAGCGGTACTGGCAGGTATACTTTAGCGATGATAGATGCCATAAGGGAGTCGTCAGAGTTTGTATTATCTCAAGACACAGAACGGTTTACCAAGCATCTTCACCTGAGTAAACAACACCCTAACAGACACTTATTTCTAAACTGGACACTCGCCGGTAATCAGACAGGAATTGCTGCCGACGCCAGCATTTTCCCGAATTATTTTATGCCGCTCGCATGGCCCATTCCCTCTGCAGTAACTATACATGATGTATCTTTTCTTACGCATCCGCAATTTTACAGCCGTAAAATGGTCGCCTGGTACAGCAGACGAATACGACACTCTGTAGAGAACGCAAGAGTTATTTTAACGGTAAGCGAGGCGTCGAAAAATGATATCATCCATTACTTAGGAGCCGATTCTGGACGTATTATAGTACACAATCCGGATACTCCCATGCAGTTCGAAAATCCGATTCCTGTTACGCGTCAGCCGTATTTGCTTTATGTTGGAAATATCGAGCCTAAAAAAAATATACTTTCTTTACTTAAGGCGTTCCGGGATTTCAACTTTTTGAATCCTAATATAAGCTTGGTTTTAGCCGGTAAACTACATGGATCCGAAACATGGAAAAAAAGCATTTCAGAAGAAATTCAACGCACGCCAAATTGCGAATACAAAGGTTTTGTGAGCCAGCAAGAGCTTGGGGACTTACTCATGTTTTGCTCGGGGCTTGTTCTTGTAAGCCATAAAGAAGGTTTTGGTCTTCCTGTAATGGATGCCCTGAATGCCGGAAAAAAGGTACTCATTTCAGAAGATCCAGCTCTTAAGGAAATTGCCGGTAACTGTGCCATTACAGCCAGTGCACATTCAAACCAAAGTATAATTGATGGGCTTAAGCAGCTATCGGAGCCCGAATCTCCTCATTACAGAGAAAGTCTGCGCATACAAAAAAAGAAGTGGGAGGAAAACTCACCGGGAAAAATGCTACCACAGATATGCAGCTATTTAAAGGGTGGAACATCTTTTTATATGCCCAAGAACAATGCTCTGTATGATAAGAAACTACTTAACAACACGTTTGCAATTGCTTCAAGTGTTTCCTATGCCTCCGTTTTTGGGGCCTCTATTTCGAAGAGCAAGCTCCGTCTGTGCCACCCCTACCCCGCAACTGATAATGAGCTCAGAAACTCGCTCATGCTATTGCTTAGTACCTATAGCAAAGAATTCGCATTAGAAAACAAAAACACAAAACTGATACTGAGCACAATAGCAGGCAAAAGAAATGCGGACGCATGGAATGAAGCAAGGTTCAGGCGGGAACACAGAAAATTGCTAAAAATACTGGGTTTTATACCATGGATTCGGGCGGTTTACTTTTCGGGGGGCACCTCGCATCAAAACTCGTCGCTTTCCCGGCCGGATTTGGATTTACTCGTTATTTCTAAAAAAAACTATGTTTGGCTAAGTCTTATTTCAATACGCCTGCTTGCACTGCTTAGCGGCAAAAAAAATACACTATGCTCAAACTACCTGATTGATGAAAGCAGGCAGGAAGTTTTTTGGCAGCGGGATTACTACACCGCCTTTCAAATCCTGTTTCTGAGAAAGGTTTTCATAAAAACAGGAACTCCTCATTTCAGAAACCAAAACACCTGGATACGAGAATTCTTCCCGAACTTACCGGAATCAGCACCTGAACAAAGCTCCGTTAAATTAAAGCATACCGGTTTGTTTGCAAAATATCTCAACATCACCCTGCTATTTATTTTCAATAGCTTATGGACAAAAAAAGGCTTAAAAAGCGGAGAAGAAGGTCTGCTTTGGGATGCCGGGCTAATTAAGCTGCACACAAAAGACCACCGGCCGCGCGTATCACAGCTTTTTAACAAAACACTGCGCAAACTTACGATTTTCCACGATTATGCAAAGAAGCAACAACGGCCAAACAAAGTTGAGAATTGAAGCTGATAAATTAAATTTAATGAATTGCCTAAATCTCCATCCGCAGCCACTAAACCTATTTATCAGCTACACTTGAGGTTCGGAGCAGCAGTATTTTACGCAGTTTCCAGTACGATTTTGAGGTGTAGTAGCAAGCTTTTAGTGCGGTAAATATGCTTTTATTTTTCCGGTCCCGCAAGAAGTACCGAATCATTACCCCGGCCTGTGTTCCGGCGAGAGTAATGTTTTCCAGCCCGTTGAATTTGGAGATCAGCTGCTGGTCAATCATAAAACTTAGCGCATCGAGCTGTGATGTTTTCTGACTTTTCAGGAAGTGTGCACTCACCAAAAACAGATAAATATCCTGCCAAATGGTTTCCGGCGAGGCTTCTTTTACTACAGGATCTATTAGGGTGATGCGTTTCCCAGTCGTATCTGCCATTATATTGGACACATGTAAATCGCCGTGCACAAACCCGTTTTCTTTATGAATCATGCTTTCCAAAGCGTTTGCATACCAATTAATTACAGCATCCGCAATCTTATAAAACAGATCCTCATCATCTATATGTGCTAACTCACTGCCTTCCAGAAACTGAAACTGCAGCTGAAAATTATCGGCATCTCCTACTTTTTTACAGTCCAGGGTTCTCACTTCCCAGCCAGCATACTTTGTTTTCTTGCTTTGTTTATGAAAAAGCATGCAGCGAGTATAGGCCAGATCTCTTGCTTCTTCATTCTTGCCAAACGATTTATAAAAAAAAGAATGTTTATTAGTCGTTCTTGCTTTTTTTTCACTCATACAATCAATAAATCAAAATGATATCCAGAAAACAGGTTCTTGTTTTAGGAGGTACGGGTTTTATCGGCAAAACTTTAGTTGAGATGCTAGTCGCAGACGATCGGTTTGGTAAGATACGCGTAATGTCGCGGAGTAATATAAGCATTACGGGCGCAGAGCATATAATCGGGGACATCCGGAATTATGACTGGAAAAAGCTTGAATCGGATTTGCCTGACGTGATTATTCACCTTGCTCGTATCCCTGGCAGACATAAAATCAGCCGGTGGTATGCGGGTTTACAAGGCAAGAAAGCTTCGGAGCGTATGCTCAAATGGCTCACCAAACTTGAGCGACCGCCGCATATAGTGTTTGTTTCGGGAACCCTTGTTTATGGCGACTGCGGAGATTTACCGATTGATGAAGAATCATCGCTTAACCCAACAGCTTTCCAGAGAGATTACGTGAAAGCCGAATATCCATTTTTGAATCATCTTAAGGGAAATCATAAACCTCGGGTGTCGGTAGCTCGCGCGCCCTGGGTTTGCGGGGATGGCTCATGGTTCGAACAGTTTTATTACAAGGAAGCCCGTTCTTCGGGTACAATAATGCGAATAAAGGATACAAACCCGTGGATGAGCCTTATACATACCAAAGACTGTGCGGGGCAAATTTCGGAAATTGCATCGGGAAATACGCAAAGCGGGATTTATAACCTGTGCGGAATCGAGCCGGTACAATATCAAGATTTTATTGATGAAGCTGCAAAGATATTGGACTGTTCGTTTCGGGAGATAACATCCGCACAAATTCGAAGCAAATATGGCAAAACAGTGCACGAGGCGCTCACGTTTTCGGTAAACTTACAATCTAATCAAAAGCTTATACAAAGCTATTCACTAAATTATGACTCCCTCAATAGTATAATCTCAGATGCTGTAGCCAAACTGAAAAAGAGATAAATAAATTTATATCTATCCTATAAGAGCTTAACGGTCATATTCTCTCCTGGCTTTAACCAAATCTTTCTTTTTCCGCCACATTTCATATAAGCTGTACTCACCGCTATTCCACAATGGTGTTTTTGACAAAAACTTATCTAGTTTCCAAAAAGTACCTGCTTTATTCCCGAGCTTCTTGAGCAGATGTGACCGGTACCATGCGGGATAAAAAATACTGTAGCCTCTTTTATAGCCAATATGAAATACCGGATTAAACGCTTTTTTGATATCTCCATAGCTATACGGGCGACTCGGAATTTTACGATGATCAGAATATCCTCTCCACTTATTCGTAATACGTTCGAATGCTTTGTCGAATCGGCCGTTAGCTAGCCATAGCGGTATCTCGGTAATATAGTATCGGTTCACAAATGTAACAACCAACCGGGCATCTTCTGTGCAAACTTGCTCGAGGTGCTTTACAGCCTCTTCGAGATTAAAAACCGTATTTAATCCACCAAAGTAAACATATATAAGATCAAATTTTTGATCCGGAAAAACACTCGTGATGTCTTCTACCGACCCAACACCGAGCTGCACGTTATTAAGATTTGCTCGCTCACACCTTTTTCTGGTGAGTTCGATCATACCGGGTGAAACATCGATAGCAAAGAACTTTCTGGAAGGGTATCTATCAGCAAAATACTCTACATCAAATCCGGGGCCACAACCAATTTCTAAAGCCGTATTAAACGGAAACTTTTCAGTTACACGTCTAAAAGATTCTCGTATGATTTGTAAGATGGGATTTTGCTCGTAGCGCTGTTCAAAATCTTTAGCATCATCGTCATAATAAGAAGCTACTTCATTGTAATATTTGCCGGATTTCACGCAGAATTATTTTTTAGGTAAATAACTAAATTAAGTAAAAGTGAGACATCATAGATAGTTTTCAATACCCTCTCTTACATAAATTATAGAAATGAAAGAGTTATATAAGTTTTCTAACTATAGTCTTTAAAAAGCACTACGACATTCAATCCTAAATGGATTGGTCATTTTTAAGAGAAGGCTTTGAAAAAACTTCTATTTAATAGTATTCGACTCCGGAGCAAAATACAATGGTAGTACAGATTATCTATTCGAGGATTATACTTTTACTCCCAGGAAGAAGACGGGCAAAACAGTGGTTTTGCAATGCCTTCTTTGAACAAACCCATTTAAAAAAAATCACGTTCGGTGCAGTCCGAGATGTTCTTTACGATACAATACAAAACAAGGAAGTATTGCAAAAGTCCTTACAATGCAGAAGTCCATTATAATACATGACCTTTCTTAGATTACGCTGTTTCTTCAAGATATATTATTAGAAGGCTTTGAAAAACCAAAGATAAATTAAGAGAAAACTAATTACGCATCAGGATTAGATCCACAAATTCTCCAGGAATAAAATCAAAATCAGTTTCTCTACTTAACTCGATACGCACCGGCAAGCCACTTTCGAACGATAAGCCGGGGCGTTGCATAGCTTGATCTATTGGTCGAAACTGCCCCCCAACGTTACTAATCTGTGCTGTATACCGGTTTCTTTGAATTTTCCGGCTTCGAATCTCAACCATCATTCCCGGTTCGGGGCTAATAGACAGAGGCTGCCGAATCATGCCAATTATTGATTCCGGTCTGGGCGATTGCACTACAGCAATGGTATCTCCTCTGCTTACAAATTCACCGGGAGATCGTTTCATAAACTGAACAATACCAGAACCACTGCTATTAAGTTGATAAGAGCCAAATTCTTTTTCGGTAAGTTGAACAAGAACCCGCTGTACAGAAACAGCGCTTTCTATCATATCTGCGCGGCTACTACTGTTTAAGTCGGCCATTTCCATAGCCGTGCTTATGCTTTTTTCCAATTCAATTATTTCTGCATTAAGCTCTTCCATGCGGGCTTTGGCAGCCTTCATTTCTGCTTCTGCAAGCTCAAAAGCGACCTGCTCAGAAAATCCTGAGGCAAACAGCTGCTCTTGTCTGCGGAAATTGGCTTCCAGGAAAAGAATTTGCTCCCTAAGCTCTGCTCTTTCGGCCCTCATTTCTGCCGCATCTGTTTTTAACCCTAACAAATCTACATAGGCACGAACAGCCGATTCTGCCGGGTATCCGCTTGTCAAAATGTGATTAATTTCCGAGTTGATTAAAGCCAGTCTGGCCTCTAACTCT
The DNA here is from genome assembly GCA_022565805.1 of Balneolales bacterium. GTDB lineage: Bacteria > Bacteroidota > Rhodothermia > Balneolales > Cyclonatronaceae > Cyclonatronum. The sequence goes on along the minus strand of JAIULZ010000028.1, from coordinate 18,999 downwards.
TCTGCTAATCCACGCTTAATCTGCGCGACCGGGCTTCCATGCTCAACTTTATCAAAATCCTGCACGTAAATTTCGCTAATAATGCCATCGGCCTGTGCGGTTATAACATATTGCGGAGCATAAACATAACCAATAAAGTCGGGGCTCTGCACTCTTCTTTCCCAGAGGAAAAAAATGATTAGTACAGCCGCAAGAAAAATGAGTATCGGAATAATTCGAATTCTGAATTCGCGCCATTTTGTGGATGCGGGAATAGGAACCGGCTCGTATTTTTTTCCATTAAAGTCTGAAGCCATTTTTATACCTCCGATTCGTCCTGAGCCTTCATTCCGCTTACCCTGTCAACACCTTCGAACTCATTGATTTCTTTAATCATCAAATCAGATCGGTTTGGGTCTCGCAATAAAATCCGGTAGGATGCATCGGTCATTTCGGAACTGGAATTCATTCTTTCGCTTACTAAAGTTAATCGTAAAGCATGCCTGTTTAGTAGCTGAAGCAGCTCGCCCGCTTTCGCCCTGCTGGCCCTGTAGGTAATATTAAGGATCATATCATAGCGCTGTCTGCTTCCAAAAGAAGTAAACCAAAGATAGAGTAAAATACTGCCCATTATAAGGGTTGCGATAAGTGCTGTTGTAAACTTTTGAGTACCGCATGCCATGCCAATTACGATGAGACTAAGAATATAAATGGCATCGAGCGTGTCTCTTACAATATTTCTAAATCGCACAATTGCAAATACGGCAAGTAAACTAAAAGCCGTTACAAGATTATTGTCTAACACGGTCATTACCGTAGCAACCGTTATTGGCAGGATAATAAGCGAATTAACAAAGTTTTTGGAGTAAGACAAACCCGAGTGCGTAAACATATACACCCAGGATATAAGCTGCCCGCATATAAATGCAAGCAGCAAACCTAAAATAAGTGTTGGAATATCGGTAGGCAGAGGAGCCGTATCACCGAAAAAAATCCATTCGTTCATAAAATTACTTCTCTAATGTTATAAGCACTTGAAAAAACAGCAAAAAGTTCTATGGTAACCCAATTTGGTGCGTGTCTCTGAGATGAATTAGCCCATCTACATATTTTGCGGCAGATTCTTGTCGCAGACCAAAAACCTGAACCATCGTTTTGAACCAGTCTGGAAATCGATCGGTAAATTTAAGCTCGAGAATAACATCATCACCAAAAACATCAACTGGGCGAATCATCTCTTTCTTAAATGTGAGTTCGTCTACCGCATCGCTGCGTACATTTCGATCGAGCGTTACCCGTATTTTATTAGTACCATTAGCCATCCATGCTTCCCTTATATAAGAAACGTGAACCCGCGGCTGCGCATGTAGTTGGTTAATGTACATGCTGATGTCGTTCATCGACTCTGCCTCGTCTTCGGAATAATTAGCAAAGTCTTCTTTGCGTGCAAAATGGCCGGAAAGAATTGCCGGTACGGATGCGCGCTGGATTTTTGCTCTTTTTTTTAAGATTATGGCATTCATTCGACGCTTCATTTCGAAATAGACTGGCTCATTATCCCCAGCTTCATAATAACGAATCCTTAATTTAAAGCGGTTTCTCTCTCCATTAATTGTATCCATATAGGTTTTATAATCTCTGGAATCGAGATATAAACTGTGTACCGGATAGGAAAAATTGGGCTGTGTAGCTCCAAAAGCATCCAATTCGAGATAAGATGATACGAACTCCCTAATTTGCAGGGCGGTGTATTCATCAACATGATATTTAAATTCAAATCTCTGTTTTTGGAGATTGTCCTGCATGATTTCTTAGCCAGATTTTTGGATTGATTTAATTCTTAGCACTTGATATTTAACGCAGGGTAAATTAACACACATGCGATGGTTTTAGGGACTTTAAGCAAACTATAAGATGCATCCATAATTACTCTTAAGCATTCTTGCCATGCACATTTTTCTCAAGCTGGCTTTTCATATCCCGCCTGAAAATCGATATCGATAATAAAGGGGTTTAGTCCCTAAAATAAACCCTAAGTTATGTTGAAGACCATTTATTTGAGATCTGTATTTGCGAAAATACGATTTAGAACTAAAAACTATTCGTCTACTTAATTGTTAGATTGTTTAACCCCATTCATTAAAATAGTAATTTTTATACTAAATGACCGAACTGTGTTCAAATAAGCTTCTCATTAGGTGTAAAAATATTACTTAAAGAGAATTAAGAGAAGGTTTCAAAAACACGAATACAGAAAATTGTATTATAAATATGGCTCCACAAAAATAACCTAAGGCTGCATACTAGAATGATTCTAACCTGCTGCAAGAATATCTTCTTCCTGTTTTGCAAGCATACGCTCCATCTCTTCTGACGCCTCAGCCCATTTTTCGGTAACCTTATCGATTTTTGTAATGATCTCACTGTGTTTGCGAATCGCAGCGGCAGCCTCAGGAGACTGATAAAACCCGGCATCTGCAAGCTGCTCGTCAAGAACCTTTTTCTCCTGCTCAAGCTGCTGAATTTGTTTTTCGAACTTTTCCACCTCATTACGAATTTTTCGGTTTATTTCGCCATATTTACGGCGAATTTCGGCCTCCATTCGTTTTTGCTCCTTAGACTTAGGACCCGATTTTTTTTCTAATGCATCGCTATCAGAATCTTTACTCCTGTCGTTTGTATCATTACTTTTTTTAGCATTTAATGCATTTTCAGCGGCATTCTTAGCTGATACCTCTTTGGCCTGCTGTTCACGTTTCCACTCATAATAATCGTAGCCACCTTCATACTCAAAAACGCGTCCTCCCTCGACTCTCCATATTTTTGTTGCAAATCGGGAAAGAAAATAGCGGTCGTGACTTACAGCAAGCACTGTTCCGCGATATTCTTCCAGAGCCTGAATAAGCACTTCTTTCGAGGCCATATCGAGGTGGTTTGTAGGCTCATCCAAAATTAGAAAATTGGCTGGCTGTAGCAAGGTTTTAGCCAGAGCAACCCGCCCGCGCTCGCCGCCACTGAGTACCGATACCGGTTTAAAGACATCATCACCCGAGAAAAGAAAGCTCCCGAGTATGGTGCGAATACGGCTGCGAATCTCGCTTGTGCGTGCATCCGACTCCATTTCTTCGATAACAGTACGGCCAGACTCGAGCACGTCGGCAAGATGCTGCGCGAAGAAGGTAGTCATTACATTATGCCCCTCGATCCGTTCGCCGCTAAAAGGTTCTTCTCCAAAAAGTATTCGGGCAAGAGTAGATTTACCGGCTCCATTGGGCCCAATAAGGGCAATTTTGTCTCCCCTTTCGATATGTAAATCCTGCGCTTGAGTAAAAACCGGAACATCGGGCAAATCATCTGAGGTGTAATAGGTTTTCAATAGCTTTTTAACTTCCATAACCACTTTACCCGACTGTGGAGGCTCGGGAAACCGGAACGCCATCTGCTTTGCCGAAGAATCCGGTGCTTCGATACGATCTATCTTATCCAGCTGCTTCACCCTGCTCTGCACCTGTCGGGCTTTAGTAGCCTTATATCTGAAACGCTCGATAAAGCGCTCTGTTTCTGCAATTTCGCGCTGCTGAGCGTCGAATTCACGCTGTTGTTGTTCTACCTGCTCGGCCCGCTGTATTTCGAATTTATCGTAGTTACCAGTGTAGGTAAAAATCTTTTTGTTTCGTAACTCCGCAATTTGGTTTACCATCTTATTAAGAAAAAACCTGTCGTGACTCACGATTACAACTGCACCTTCATAAGCTTTAAGATAGTTTTCCAGCCACTCGATAGAATCGATATCGAGATGGTTTGTAGGCTCATCCAGCATTAAAATATCGGGTCTTGATAGCAAAAGTTTAGCAAGAACCGCACGCATTCTCCAGCCACCGCTAAACCGTTCGAGAGGTTGTGAAAGTTCTTCCGTAGAAAAACCAAGGCCTTCCAAAACTTCCTCTGTTTTGGATTCTATACGATCTCCCTCAAGCATGGTAAATCGATTATTAAGACGCTCCATTTCTTCTAACAGCTTAAGATAAGCTTCACCTTCATAGTCTGTTTCGTCGGATATTTTCTGAGCAATTTCGGTAAGCCGGGCCTCAATCTGCTTTACTTCTTTAAAAGCCTGCATAGAAAATGCCTTTACCGACTGATTAAGGCTAAGTTCGAGCACATCCTGCTCCAGAAAGCCCACTGTGGCACCGCTCTGAAAATCGACTGACCCCTCCTCGGGTTCGTATCGGCCGGCTATAAGCCGGAGTAATGTAGTTTTACCCGCACCATTCGGACCCACAAGCCCGACTCTGTCTCCTTTATTAGCCTGAAAATTTAGTTTGGAGAAAATGCAGAAATTTGAAATAAAAAGCGTTATATTATGAATTGTCAACATTTAGGACGAAAATTCTAATCATTTAATTAATTATAAAACCTTAGTACGCATACATGATAGGTGTAAAAGTAAAAGATAATGAAAGCGTAGATCGCGCCATTAACCGTTTTAAGAAACTGATTACACGTTCAAGAATTCTTATGGAATATAAGGAGCGTCAACAATATACAAAGCCCTCCGAAGAAAAGCGTGAACAGCTTAAGAAAAGCGTTCGCGAAGAACGTAGGCGTCAGCGCTACAATTACTAAGTCTGCTATTACTCATATTTCGTTCGAATGACCGGTATTGGGTTTAAGGAGTGAGGTTTTCAGCCCGTACCTACAGATTTTTTTTTAAAAGCCGTCTTTACAGCAAAGACGGCTTTTTTATTTTTAAAAAAAAGTTTTCTCATAACAGAGTGCTCCGGCTGGAATTAAGCTACATTTTTCCAGAACAACTCATCCTTTTCTGCCACCAAAAAGAGCCCGGTTAATTTCGGGTAGCTGTTTAACAGAAATGGTACCCTTAACAGCATCAGATACTTTTCCCTGATAATCGGGTATATATATTTTTTTAAAACCGGATTTTCTTGCTTCACGCACCCTTGTTTCAAGACCATTAACCGGTCTCACTTCTGCACCAAGGCCAATTTCGCCAATTAACAACGTGCGCTCGGGAATTGCCTTATCCAAAAAACTTGAAACAAGAGCAGTCGCAACAGCCAAATCTGAAGCGGTATCCTGTAAGCGAATACCGCCTGCAACGTTTAAAAATACATCTTTATCCCCAAAACGGTATCCTAATCTTTTCTCAAGAACCGCAATAAGCAACGAAAGCCGGCGATGATCAAAGCCAGATGCTGTTCGCTGCGGGGTTCCGTAAGACGCCGGTGTAACCAAAGCCTGCACTTCAAGTATGATGGCTCTGTTTCCTTCCAGAATACAGGCTGCTGCATTACCGCTTATGCCCTCGGTAAAAGCCGATAAAAAGAGTTCAGATGGATTTTCTACATCTCGCAAACCGGCCTGATTCATTTCAAAAACGCCGACCTCATGTGTGCGGCCAAACCTGTTTTTAAGGGTTCGCAACAAACGGTAATTAAGCTGTTTATCTCCTTCGAACTGCAGTACTACATCTACCATATGCTCCAGCACCCGCGGGCCAGCCAGGTCCCCGTCTTTGGTAACATGGCCAATTACGATAGTCGTAAGCTGATTAAGCTTGGCCATGCGCATAAGTAAGCCTGCTGTTTCACGAATCTGTGCTACCGAGCCAGGCATACTGCTAACTTCGGGGCGATAAACAGTTTGTATGGAATCGATAATGAGTAAATCGGGATTAATCTCTTCTGCTGTTCTTTGTATACCAAGTATATCTGTTTCGGTATAAATGTAGAGCCCGTCTGAAACAATTCCCAGCCTGTCGGCGCGCTGTCTTATCTGCCCAGCCGATTCTTCACCTGAGCAGTACAAAATTTTAAGATCGGGCCGTTTACCTGCCAGCTGCAAAGAAAGCGTTGATTTACCCACACCGGGATCTCCACCAATAAGAATGAAAGAACCGCCTACAAGACCACCACCAAGCACCCGGTCGAACTCTGCCATACCTGTAGTGGTGCGCATGGTTTCATCCAGTCTGACTTCAGCAAGTTTGCGGGCCTCCGGAATTTGTGCAGATCCGGCCGCTGTCTTAGCCCGGTGCGCGCTTGCTTTAGCAGATTCCTGAGGAAGCTCTTTTACTTCGGTAAAGCTATTCCAGCTCTTACAGCCGGGGCAATTACCCAGCCATCGGGGTGTAATGTAGCCACAAGAATTACATTCATACCTGGATTTAGATTTAGCCATTAGAAGAAAAAAGTTAATATGATCTCGGTGAGAACAGAATGCTACGCTAAACCGTAGATGTGCAGAATCTGATCAGAAGGCAAGAAATTGACATTTTGGGATAAAATCGCACGCTTCTTAAGCAAAACGGCTTATTTCTTATTTATCTCAGAGGAAGTATCTGTTGGATCAGAAGTAGATTTGGCACTATCGGTCAACGGGGTAACAACAGCGTTATTTAAGTACCAGCTTACCACCATTATACCAACACCAAGAATAAGATAGAAGGTTATAAACCGCCACATAAAGGTAGCAATTCCGATAAATATATCACGATCGAAAAGAGGTCCCAAAAAAATAACAAACAGCGCCTCTACCCCACCGCTTCCACCGGGTGTTGGCATGAACAGGCTTGCAAAAGACATGGCAAAGCTTCTTAAGAATAAAAGCACTTCATCTGCTGGCAGAAAACTTAGCACCACAATGGCCGGTAACGAAGCTCTTGCCATCCATGCCAGAGAAGAAAGTGTATAAGCTTTCAGCAAAAACCGAAGCGGTCGGTTTCGCAATCCCTCGGAAGTGCTCACCAGATTATCCAGCTCTTGCTCAACGCTCTCGGAGTGCTTACGCAGTACTGGCAAACGAAAAAGGGCACGAACCCCTTTTTTAAGCGAAGCCGGGTTCCATAAAACACCATAAGCCAATACAAAGCCATACAGCAATAAGCTAATATACACCAATCCCATCGCAGTCTTACCAATAAAACCGGTATTGTCTGGAATAACTTCCAGGTAGATTCCTGTAATGAGCAATACCGGAATAACCATCAGGTAAAAAAGCTGATCAAGCAGCAGGCTGTATAAAGTTATCGCGCTTGCTTTGCCAAGTGGTACATGTTCGCGCGTCATCGCATAAATTCCTAATGGGGCGCCACCTATAGTAGAAGGGGTAATCGCTGAGGCAAAGTCCCAGGATATTACCACACGAAAGGCTCCTGCCCAACTCATTCTGTTATCTGCCAAAAGTCTGATTTTAGCAGCTGTAAACCAAATTTTCAATATGAGAACAACCACAGCAATTATTAACCCGGGAATACGCTTAAGTTGTACATATTCGAATCCGTCAGGAGTATATGTAAAATACAAGACAAGGGCAGTGGCAATAACACTTAAAGAAATAGAAATAAAAAAGTACTTGCCGGAGAGCAAATCTCTGGGTGAAGTTCCGGTTTGTATATTTTTATTCGATTTCAATAGTATCTGGAAATAAGGTAAATAGCTACCAATGAGTCTAAAGTGTTAAAAATCAGGGAATTCCAATTCCACTAATTAACATCAAAAATGCTTTTCTCCTTGGTAGGCTTAGCAATGTTCTTTTAGTTAGACGCCTTCTGCCTGCTTATAAAATAATTTTGTTACGTGAACTCATCAAAGCCTTTACTTATAATTATGTGCAACTCTGCAATCTAACGAGCACACTGCTAAAGTGTTTCAAATAAATTGTCCCTCTCTGTTCATTTTTAGATATGAAAACGAATATAAAATCTGCCATATCAAGACTTTTATAAGCCATCAATAAATCTTTATCAGATGAATAAAGCCCAACCATGGAAGTGGAAGAATAGGTCTCAAGCACCTTCTTTCATATAGTGTACAAAGATATTTTAAACGGAATTGTAGCTCCTTAATTATAGGAGCTAAAATGCGGTTTTGCTCAATTTTGAGCGTTCCGCTCCAATTTTGCGGTTTTTAAATACAGGTCTTAAAAGCACTGTTCAAATCTGAACTCATATTCAGGTAAGTTCCGGCAAAGCAGATACAGCACTTTTATATTCTGCAAGCAAGCGATCGAACACCTCTGCAGCAGACGGAATGTCGTTAATTAACCCTGCGACCTGCCCAATCTCCAGCTCCCCCTCAGTAAGGTCACCCTCAAAAATACCAGCTTTGGCGCGCCTTTTTCCGAGAATAGACTTCAATTCTTCCGGGCTCGCGCATCGCTGTTCTGCATTAGTAATTGTTTCAAAAAAAGTGTTTTTAATTAACCGTACAGGCACAACACTTTTCATGACCAGCATAGTAGCGGCGTCGTCTGACTCACACACTTTTTGCTTAAAATGAGGATGAGCAGAGCTTTCCAGAGTTACGGCAAAGCGCGATCCTATTTGTACACCTTCTGCTCCAAGCGAAAATGCAGCAGCCATGGCACGTCCGTCGGCAATACCGCCGGCAGCAATAACCGGAATTTGAACCGCGTCGCGCACCTGCGGGATAAGGCACATGCTTGTAATCTCGTCTTTACCGTTATGACCACCGGCTTCAAAACCTTCACAAACAATGGCATCGACCCCTCTTTGCTCACATTTTACGGCTAGCTTAACGTTAGGTACAACATGCACCACTGTAATGCCCCGTTCTTTAAGCCATCCGGTCCAGGCAGCAGGGTTACCGGCCGAAGTAAACACAACAGGCACTTTTTCATCCGCGATCACTTTCATCAGTAAATCGATATCCGGGTAAAGCAATGGAACATTAACCGCAAAAGGATTAGCGGTTACTTTTTTAAGCTTAAGAATATGTTCTCGAAGTACTTCGGGATACATAGAACCGGCCCCAATAATACCGAGTCCGCCTTTTTCAGAAACTACAGAGGCAAGCTTCCATCCCGAGCACCAAACCATACCCGCCTGAATAATCGGGTAGCGAATTCCAAAAAGACTGCAAACTCTGTTCAACATAGTGTGATCTATTCAAAAAAAATGGGTTTAAAATACAACTGAACCAGTATTTTTAACAGAAAAATAGTTTCAAAACCTGTGTCCGATTGTATTTAAACAGATAAAGTATGTCATCAAAATACCAAAAAAAAGGAACCAGATTTAGTTAAAAACCTGATTCCTTTTTTATAAAAAACGATAGATAATCTGAATATAAAATTCAGTTAAATTTATGCTATGGTAACCTCATCGTTGAGGTAGACATCCTGTATAGTTTGGAGTAGTTGAGCTCCTTCTGCCATTGGTCTTTGGAAAGCTTTACGACCGCTGATAAGACCAGCGCCACCGGCTCTCTTGTTGATAACCGCAGTTTTTACAGCATCAGCGAAATCATTCGCACCGGAAGCACCACCTGAGTTAATCAGGTTTGCCCGGCCCATATAGCAATTAGCCAGCTGGTAGCGGGTTAAATCGATCGGGTGATCTGATGTTAGCTGGGAGTAAATACGCTCATCCAGCTTTCCATAAGAAGAGCCACCTGTGTTAAGAGCTTTAAAGCCACCGTTTACTTCAGGAAGCTTTTGCTTGATGATATCTGCTTCAATAGTTACACCAAGGTGGTTTGCCTGCCCCGTGAGGTCGGCAGCAACATGATAATCAACGCCATCTTTTGCGAAAGCGTTATTTCTAGTGTAGCACCATAAAATAGTAGCCATACCTAGTTCGTGGGCATACGCAAAAGCCTGCGCAACTTCTACGATTTGGCGATTAGATTCTTCTGAACCAAAATAAATAGTGGCTCCCACCGCTGCAGCACCCATTTCGTAGGCCTGATCGATGGTTCCAAACATAATCTGATCGTATGTGTTTGGGTAGGTCATTAGTTCGTTGTGGTTAATTTTAACCACAAAAGGAATTTTATGCGCATATTTTCTGGCAACAGCACCCAAAACACCAAACGTTGAAGCAACAGCATTGCAACCGCCTTCAATAGCTAGTTTTACGATGTTTTCAGGATCGAAATACACGGGATTTTTTGCAAATGAAGCGCCACCAGAATGCTCAATACCCTGATCTACAGGAAGGATAGACATATAACCGGTACCAGCAAGTCTGCCTGTATTATAGATAGACTGCATATTTCTCAGCACGCGGATATTGCGGTCTGAAGCTGCCCAAACGTTATCTATAAAATCAGCAGACGGCAAATGTACGCTGTCTTTGGATATGGTTTCGCACTTATGTGAAAGTAATGTTTCAGCTTCTTTTCCGAGAAGCTCTTCAATCTTGGATAATGATAAAGACATGCTTTTCTTTTTACCTCCGAGTTTATTCTTATGTTGTAAAGTCCATTTAATATAAGATATTCCCGCATCAAATTTGAATACAGGCATTGGGTTTTTAAAAAGCTTCATTTATATTTTGGAAGGGCTTTTTTGTAATCAGCACAAAGGTATTGCAAAACACCAACCTTTTTACTTTCCGCAGAAGAGTTTCGAAAGCTTCTGAGGATGGCATTATTTCATCTGAAAAGCATCTTGTTTTCTTCATTTTTTAAACTCTGGTAATTTATCCATGAATAGAAAAAAAGCATTGCGATGTATTGCAGCTGCTGGCTTGGGTGCAGGATTAGTACCCACAGCCGGCCTTGGCCAAAATAGCTCCACCAAAAGTATTCAGCTAAAAGGAAACATAAACCATGCTGTGTGCCACTGGCCTTTTCACCAAATTCCTTTCGCTGCATTTTGCCGCGAAGCTGTTCAATTGGGCATCAAAGCAATTGATCTTTGCGGACCGGCACAATGGCCTACACTTAAAGAACACAGCCTGCACTCTTCGATGTGCAACGGAGCCGAAATTTCACTGGAAAAAGGGTGGTGTAATTCCAGCTATCATAACAGACTTATTGAAAATTACTCAAGCATGATTCCAAAAGTCGCCGAGGCCGGATATACTAATCTGATTTGTTTTTCGGGCAACAGAGATCGTATCGATGATGAAACCGGTCTAAAAAATTCAGTTATTGGGCTGAAGCAGATTCTGCCACTTGCAGAACAATATAATGTGGTGATACAAATGGAGCTTTTTAATAGTAAAGTGGACCATCCCGGCTATATGGCCGATACCTCCAACTGGGGAATCCGGCTTTGCGAAGAGCTTGATAGCCCCAATTTTAAGCTTTTATACGATATTTACCACATGCAAATAAGCGAAGGCGATATTATTCGAACTATTAAAGAGAATCATAAATGGTTTGGCGCCTATCATACTGCTGGTGTTCCTGGTAGAAGGAACTTAGATCAAACTCAGGAGCTGTATTATCCTGCAATAATGCAGGCGATTGCAGATACTGGCTTTAGCGGCTTCGTAGCGCATGAATTTATTCCCCGAGATAACAGTTCGCATTCGAGCATGATAAATGCGTTGGAAGAAGCTATCCGTATTTGTGATGTATAGTTTCTTAAAGGATGCACCTTTCTATTTTAACAGGAGATTACATTTTGAAATTTATTTTCCGGGCGTATTAATTTTGCAATAATTCTCTGAAATATTCATCTTATGCACAAACCACAATAGTTTAACATCAGATTTAGGAATCACACACGATTTTTCTCTGAAGCCAGACTTCTGATTGCCAGCAGATGATTTGAATTCATCTTTTTTTATTCGGATTTAGATTTAAATGCATACAACAAAACCTTCAATCAGTTTTTTTGATCATCCATTTCCAATCCGAATTTCACTTCACCTAGCATCAAATAATTTTAAAAACCTATGAATAAGCCTTCAATGTCGAGAAGATTGTTTTTGAAAAACTCCGGTTTTGCTGCCGGCGGACTTTTTACTCTTGGACTGAGCAGTAGCCTGTTAAGTGGCTGTAACACTGGCGGAGACTCACAAGAAGCCAGAAGAGACAGCACCGAAGCCTCAGGAAGTCATCACCCTTTTGGCATACAACTCTGGACATTAAGAGATGTGTTCCCCTCCGACCCGGCTGCTATTCTTCGGGAACTGGCGTCTTTCGGCTATACCGAAATTGAGAGCTTCGACGGGCCAAGAGGTATGTTTTGGGGGATGGGTGCCGCTGGCTTTGAGCAAACAATCGCTGATCTCGGGATGAAGCTAAAAGGCAGCCACGTTAATATTTTTGATGAATTCGAAAAAAAGGTGGAAGAAGCTGCCAGCACAAATATAAAATACCTGGTTTGCCCGTGGATTGGTGGGCAGGACAGCTTGGATGCCTATCGAAGGATGGCAGAGCGATTTAATGAATGTGGCGAAATATGCAAAAAAGCGGGGATTCAGTTTGCATATCATAACCACGAGTATACCTTCGAACAAATGGACGGCATATACCCGCAAGACCTATTAATGACCGAGACTGATCCGGATCTAGTGGAATATGAAATCGATATTTACTGGGTAGTAACCGCAAAGGCAAATCCAGAATACTGGATCAAAAAATATCCGGGACGGTTTACCCTATCGCATGTAAAAGACCGCGCCGATGTTCCTGCAAGCGAGTTACGGGCATCCACAACGCTGGGTACCGGCATTATCGATATGAAATCGGTCTTACAGACTGCTAAAGACAATGGCATGAAGCATTTCTTTGTGGAGCAGGAGGAGTACGAAGGCACTACGCCCATGAGAGCTGCGGAAGACGGCGCGGCTTATATGAAGGAACTCCGACTTAGCTGATTGGCTACTTAAAATTCTTAAAAAAATAACTCCTGTCACCTGAGTGGAGTCGAAGGTTCCTTTCGGCTCTGCTCAGGCGATGGTTTTAATGGGCTAACTGCAGGCAATTGGTCAAATGCTTTCAACTAAGAACAGATAGCAACCGTTGGTAATCGCCACGAAGAAAAAAACGATATTTTTACGGTGTCGATTTTATGTCTTCAGTCTCTCTTCTGTATCTCTAAGCACTCAATTTACACTGACTCCCTTTTTTTGTATTTTAGAAGATTATATATGGTCTGAACCAAAACCTCTCTTAATTTTTTATATACAGTACGTTTACATGCAAATCGGCTCTATAAAGCTCCCTGAAAAACCTGTTTTACTGGCACCAATGGAAGATGTCAGCGATTCTCCGTTTCGCCAAATATGCAAGAAACTGGGGGCCGACGTGGTTTATACAGAATTTATCAGCTCGGAAGCCATCATCCGGGAATCCGATCAATCGCTCGATAAAATGCGTTTTGAGGAAATGGAGCGCCCCTTTGGCATACAGATTTTTGGCGGACGCGAAGAAGCTATGGAAGGCGCTGCTAAAATTGCGGAATCCAATAATCCGGATTTCATCGATATCAATTTTGGGTGTCCGGTCTATAAAATCGTGAAAAAGAACGCCGGCTCTGCCTGTTTGCGCGATTTGGGTTTAATGGAACGCATGACCCAGAAAGTGGTAGAAGCAACCAAGCTGCCTGTAACTGTAAAAACCCGGCTTGGCTGGGATGAAAACAGCATTCGCATACAGGAAGTTGCGCTAATGCTGCAAAGTTTAGGTGTTCAGGCGCTTACCGTACACTGCCGCACCCGCGCGCAGGGCTATAAGGGAACCGCAGACTGGGAATATCTCAAACTCTTGAAAAATACGCCCGGACTACACATTCCTATAATCGGTAATGGAGACATCACTACCCCAGAGGAAGCCAAATACGTTTTTGACCATACCGGCACAGATGGCATCATGATTGGACGTGCCGCCATTGGTAATCCATGGATTTTCCGACAGATGAAGATGTATCTGGAAACGGGTGAAATGTTGCCCGAACCAAGTTTAATGGAAAGAATGGAAGTTTGTGCCGATCAGCTACGCGCTTCGGTAGCGCATCATGGCGAAAAGTACGGCGTTATTATGATGAAGAAGCACTATGGGAATTACCTGAAAGGCATCAGAAACGGAAAACATCTTCGGGTAGAGCTCATGTCGCTGAATAATCCCGACGATATTTGTGAAGCGCTCCTCAATTTTGATGAAAGTAAATATTACCCGGTATCTGCCTGAAATCTTGACTTCTTACTATGGTGAGTAAACTGAAATAAACAAAGATACTGCCAAAAGTAAAAAAGCGTCGGCCCAATTTTAAAATGGACCGACGCTTTTTTTATTGTTCATGACCGATATACAGATGCTATGTAGACAATCTATACATCCAGCAACTTATTAATTTCGTCCAGCATATCTTCTAAGTGCATACGGGTTTCTGCATTTGCCGCATTTGCGGTAGAACGCTCAATTTGGGTGCGAATAAGACGCAGGTTTCCGCGCATCAAAGCTCTGGTTTCGCCAGATAGGTTTTCGCTATGTAGCCGATTGTCGATTACATGAACCCACGTTCTTTGCAGGTTTCTGCGAAAAAGATCCACATCGGGTCTTGAAGAATTCAGTTCAGACCAAACGCCTGTACGAACATCGCGCAACATTTGCGATACAGGGTAAACTTCCATTTCGCCACCATGCGTTAGCTCAATTTCTGCCATCCGCTTAATGCGTTCGTCGCTTAAAAGCTGCATAAGCATCATGCGCTGAGACTGCATAATTCTGTCGGAAACACCAGCCGGCTCAAGCAGTCTGAGCACATCAGGCCGGAGCAAATATTCCGGCGTGGCAAATGCCTCTTCGGTTAAAAACTCCATAGCTTCAAGCTGTCTGTATCGTTCTACGGGTGTATGCACAACACCATCTTGTCCGTACACTTTTTGATGGCTAATTACACCACCAACCCAGTTTACAACATGCCCGATATAGCGGTTTCTCTGCTGTACCACATTATTATACAACTCATTTAGCGTGCTGTAATCTTCGCCCTCCTGCCCTGCAGAATCTACAATAAACTCCATAATCCGCTTAAGGTTTGCGATTCCGTATCGACTACTTTTAACGTGGTTATCGCCCAAAGCTTCCCGCTGCTGCGTAGGATCTATATTGGAAAGGTTACCAAATCTAAGCATGGGTTCATCCATTTGACGCGCGGCAATTTCGTTTAGAAACGGGCGCTCTTCCTGAGGGGTGTTTGCCTCAGGAAATGGCTTATAGCCCCACTCAATCGAGAATTTATCATAAATAGATACAATGGGGAACATATAAGCATCGTCGCCTGGCTGCGCAACGTAATTCATGCGCGCATAATCCATAATAGACGGCGTTGTGCCATATTTCTCGGTAAAAGTGCGGCTTCGCAGACTGTCGGTTGGTACCATGCCGCTGGCCTTCATATTATGAGGTAAACCAAGCGTATGGCCAACTTCGTGCGCCACTACATAGCGAACAAGCTCGCCCATAAGATCATTATCCATGGGTAAATTTCTTGCCCGTTCATCTACCGCTGCACCTTGTACAAAGTACCAATTACGCAGCAGATTCATCACATTATGGTACATCCCGATAGAGGAAGTAATAATTTCGCCACTTCGCGGATCATGAACATGCGGGCCGTATGCGTTCATAATTTGTGATGGATACCAGCGAACCGTCGGGAATCGTATATCTTCGGGGCTCCAGTCTGGATCTTCTTCCGGGGTAGGCGCCATTTTTGCAACAATTGCATTTGTGAAGCCTGCCTGCTCGAAAGCAACCTGCCAGTCTTCAACACCTTTTTTTGCGAACGGTATAAGCCATTCGGGCGTAGCGCTGTCAATCCAGAAAGTAATGGGCTTTACCGGGTCTGAAAGTTCCGCATCCGGATTTTGCTTTTCAAGTCTCCAGCGGGTAACCATTCTTCTTCTATCGGCTCTATGTTCAGTTGAGCTGAAATCAACTGTGCTTACCGAAAAATACCCCACCCGCTCATCATGTAAACGCGGCATCATAGGTGTTTCGGGAAGACGCATCATAGAATGATTCATCTTAACCGAAATGGTGGCTAGTGTCCAGCGATTAGGTACTCTCTCAGCCTCAAAAGTTAAAATGCTACGAACTTCAATATTTTCCGGGAATGCCCTTGCTCTGTCTACAAAACTCCGCGACGGATCGAGCCTTCTGGCCTGATATCGCCTTCTGGGCGTCATTTCTGAAATATCTGTAGCATATAGTCTGGTTACATCAATTAAAACTGCCGAAGAATCCGGCGAATATGCCTCTATATCGAAAGAAGCAATAATTGGCGCAAAAGAAGAAGACTGAACTGCACGGAAAATATTATCGGATGAATCGGCCGTAATATCGTACATCATGGACCGAAACAAAATTCGGTTATGCGTTTTTTCCCAGCGAACAACCTGATTATTTAGCCTCTGCCCGCCATATCCGGTACCGACCTGAGTTTCTGCCATTCTACTTACGAGCAGCATATCTCTGTTAAGTTCGCTAACGGGAATTTCGAAATACAGTTTGTTATCCTTCATCATAACGGTAAACAAACCTTCTTCTTTGAAATCTGGAGAAGACGTTAATCGCTGGTAAGTGGATTGACTCGACCTTTCGGATGCCTGGCTCGTCTCGGTTGCTCCGTTACTGGTTGTACTACCAGTTCCCGAACAGCCCGACCAAACCAGAAAACCGCTTAATAGAATGCAGTATAGAGTATTTTTCATATGCTGTACTTGTGAGGATTAATTGTCCGGAAAAACGGCGATGTTCTGCAGATCATATAAAGATATGCTAAACGTAGTGTCTTCAAATCGCCTTTTGAAATCCGGTTGTGTTAGATCAGATATTTAATTTCTACTGTTGGCAGAAAATATTTGCATGTCTTCTTACGCTATATCAGTAGAACCTATTTGCGCTTCCCGTGGCAGCAACTATTTTTTTTGAAACAAGTGCTGCATATTGCAAAATTGCTTAAATCAGAATTGATCATGAGCCGTGGCTTATTTAAAACAAACTGCATAATCCGAATTACAACAAATAAAATATCTATACATCATAATTTATTTAGAGTATTGGGGCAGCTTAATTTTATACAAGAAGGCAAAATAGTTCGCATGTACTAAAAAAAGTACCTGTAATTCAATATTTCATCATTCCGAAAATATTCAGCAAGCAATACTGCCACAGAGCAGTCACCAAATAAAGAGAAGTGAATTCAAAGATACAATCTAAAGCTGCTGCTGATGTACTTGTTTTACAAAATTGACCACATTTTTACCAGAATGCACCCATTCTGCCCTACAGTCTTTTACTTTACAATATGATTTCCACAATCCGAAAATATGGAGGCGGATTGAAATAAATACTTATTTATTAAACGTTACGAATTAAGCCAAAAACCTGAGGTTCATTTCGGGGAAGATATCTGGCTTAGGGCGCAATTCTGTACTTTTGCCAAGCCGTACTATTTCTAAAGCTATCGGATGATGGAACATGTTTATCTAATTCAAATACAATTCTATCGTGAAGACGCCCGGTTCTACCCTGCCAAAACTCGAAATAGTTTGGCTTAATGCAATATCCGCCCCAATCGCCTGATTTTACCGACAGAAGCTCGTTTTTATCTATTTCACCGTTTTTCAGCTTTTCATCAAGCTCATTTTTTTGTTTTTCGAGCCAGCGCCGGCTATCAATTGTTCTGCTTTGGGGCGAAACAACCGCACTAATTCTGCTTTCAATGGGTCGGGAATTAAAATATCGTAGCACATCATCCCGATTAAGCAGTTCGGCTTTTCCCTCAACCCGTAACTGACGAAATGTTTCAGGCCAGTAGAAAAGAGCCGAAACAGATGGGTACAAGCTAATTTGAAGACTTTTTTTACTGCCTAAGTCTGTATAAAACTTAAATCCATTTTTATCCCATCCCTTAAGCAAAACTACTCTTGATGAAGGCGCTCCGGTTTCATCACTCGTTGACAAAACAAACGCATTCGCATCATGCAAAGATCGCTCTGCTGCCTCAGCAAACCATTGCTCAAACAGCTCAAAGGGGCAATCCCCGGCTTCTTCTTCGGTAAGCGGGCTACCGGTATATTCCCGGCGAAGTGCCGAAACGGCCGTGCGCCAGGAAGGCAGCTCTTTTTTCTGCCGCAAATAATCCATCCATTTACCAAACATCGTACATTCCGTTTATTAGGGTGCATTACAACGCCCGAAACCCACTTCATGTTATTGCTCATGAAATGAACTATTAGCTTTATTTCCAGCGTCTGTAAGATAACGAAATGAGGGCTGCTAAATCATCCGAAATGTAGCGTTAGAAAAGTAACTTCGAGATGCCTGATACATAGATCATTCTATGCCATAGTGATCGAATTGAGTCGAAGCACGATTAAAACAAGGCAAAAGCATTTTATCAGACCATATCAGCGTAGTTTCAATTTTTTGCGGGCGCTTAAATTAATTCTTCCGGAGTAACAGAAATACGCCTGTTTATTTCATTAGAAATGGATTGGAAACGACTAACTCTTCATCAAGCGAATCCCAACCTCTCATAGAGTCACTTGGCTTTAAAATTGTAAGCATAATTCGATAAACTTCTCCCTTCTCCCACTGAAACTCTCCCCTGCTTTGTATGTAAAGAGAAAAGGTCTCCCTTTCTGCCGGCTCAAGATAAATAGCCGGAACGTATATCCCATGATACAAGGGGTTTAAAACGATTTCCCAATCATTTTCTCCCACCTTCTGCTGAATCACAAATTCTACAAATGCATCGCCATAAACCGATGTACTACGGAAAACCTTAAGCACATCGTCAGTTTTATTATGTACAGAAAAATCTATGGCTTCATTTGTGCTGTACTCTGTTTCTGATGTGTACACTATTTGTCCACTATTATTTGTGATGCCGCCATTATCAGAATTTTTTATCGAATAGATTTCACACGAAGCAAGTAAAAAAAGGATGAGCAGAAATATGAAAAAAAGGCAGCTTTTGGCAATAAAAAAAATCACGGAAGCTTTTTCAGCTATAGCAAATCGATACATAAGATTTATGATTCGGGTAAAATAAACAGCTACTTATCAAATTATTATTACAGCATATCTAAAGTTAGATACGTATTGTTTATCATGAATGCTGCATCAAATCGTTTTTTAAAAGTGTATTTCTGGTGCTAACTATATTATTTATATAAAAAAATATTTGTTGAATGTATCGGGATGTCCTACAGCCATATACATCATTTTAAGTTAACTCAACTTCATCAAAATCTTAAAAATCAGGCTTCATTCCATTTAAGCTGCG